>NC_014484.1:0-317500 GCF_000147075.1 Spirochaeta thermophila DSM 6192 | reverse complement strand
ACAGCTACTTCTACATGGGCCCGACCCGTCCCCGCCCCCTCTCTCCCACCGCCGTCATCGCGCGGGGAAACCCGCGGATCGTGATTCGGAACACCACCTTCAGCGGCGTCACCCGGGGGATCCTCCTCACCACCGGCAGCCCCTCCCTCCTCCTCGAAGACGACACCTTCACCCAGCTCGGCACGGCGCTCACCCTCCGGGAAAACCCCGGCTCGGTACTCGACTTGGGAGGAGGGCCGCTCGGCAGCCGGGGAGGCAACCGCTTCCAAGGCAACACCTCCGACATCCTCCTCGATCCCCTGTCCGTCCCCCTCCCCATCCCCGCCAGGAACAACCTCTTCTCGCCCTCCCCCCTCGTACACAGCACGAGAGAGGACGGCGGCCTGCCCGAGAGGATACTCCTCACCGAATGAGAGATGCACCTATGCCCGACTCCGTTTCACAAGGGGGAGCGTATGCCGTACGAGGACCGGGAGAAACGCCTTGTCCCCCCTCTTGTCCCAGAAGCTCTGGTGGAGACGGTTCCTGAAGATCCTGTCGAGAATCATCCCCGCGGCACCGTACGCCACGGCGAAATCATGGAGCGAGGAGAGAGAGACGTTACATGGGATGGGGAGGGGATACATCCAATTCCTTCTTACATACGACATGAACGTATCGCAGATCTCCTCCCCCAGACCCTCGATATCCCCGCCGAAGAAGACATGGGACACATTGAGGGTGTTGACGATACACGCGAGATTCGAGAACAGTTCGTGGAGGAACTTGTTGAGCAGCACCCTGTTGTGGGGAAGTTGAGCGAGCTCCTCGGGGGAGAGGGAGAACTGGGAGGGCATGGTCCCCTCGGAGAAGACCGATCTGAATTCCCCCGCGGAAAACGTGTGCCCGTAATGGAGGCGGCCGTCCAGGACGATCCCGAACCCGACGCCCACACCCCCGAAATCCTTGATGTGAGACCGCTCCTCCTTGAACTCCACGAGCACGAAGATGAAATCCTTGTAGGACTCGCCCTTCTTGAAGGCGAGCTCCCCCCATGCGCAGGAATTGGAATCGTTCTCCACGAAGACGGGAACATCCAGGAACTCCGCGAGCTCTGCACACACCTGAAACGGCTCATAGATGGAGAGAGGGATGGAATAGACGATACTCCCGTCCTCGGGGTTGATGATACCTCCGGCCCCTATCCCTACACCCAGCACATGGACGTAACCCTTCTCCTCGAGGATCCTCGAGAGTTCCTCCATGGCCTCCAGGAAGAGGGGGATGAAGTTTCTCCGGGTGATGGGGCCGGTATCCTTTTGCCACTTGAGGAGCACGGTCCCGGCCAGATCCACGGTCACCGCCCTCATGGCCTCGGCCTGGACCCCTACACCGATGACGACCCCATACTCCTTGTTCAATCCCAGTGCTATGGGTTTCCTCCCCCCGGTAGAGACCACGTTCTTCTGTGCCCTCTCTTCCACCAACCCCAGTTCGATGAGCTCGGCCACGAGGTTCGTCACCGTGGACTTATTGAGTCCCACACGTTTTGCGATTTCGATCCTACTGATTCCCTCCTCGTACCAGATCTGTTGGAGGATGAGTCCCATGTTCTCTATCTTGGTTCGACGTTTTCCATTCATGATCCATCACTCCCATCTTTTTGACTGGTTGATACGAAGGCTCAGACAATATATCATACATTTCCCACATGGTCAAAGACATGCCATGACCAGGAAACTGATATATTAGTTTTCGAAAAGAAGGAGATAGTATGAAATACATCGACCTGAGCGGAACCTGGAACCTCTCCTGCATCACCAGGGACCTCCCCGAGGTCCCCATGGAGGTACCGGGGGACGTGCACTCCGCGCTCATCCAAGCCGGGATCATCCCCGATCCCTACCAGGGCACCAATGAGCTCGAAGTCCAGTGGGTAGGCCGCGAGGACTGGAGGCTCTCCACCACCGTGTCCCTTTCGGAGATCCCCAGGGGGCCTGTATTCTTCAGGGCAGAGAGCATCGATACCATCTGCGAGGTACTCATAAACGGCCACTCCGCAGGAAGGGGAGAGAACATGTTCCTTCCCGTGGAACTCCGGATAGGGGAGTATCTCAGAGAAGGCGAGAACACCATCGAGGTGCTCATCCGTTCAGCGGAGCGAACGGCCGTGGAAAGGGCCGGGCGACTCCCCTATCCCATTCCCCACACCTCTCATCCTGTGCAGTCCCCCCACAGAAACTTGGTCCGCAAGGCCCAGTGTCATGCGGGGTGGGACTGGGGCCCCTGCCTCATGGTGGCCGGGATCTACGGCGGAGTGGGACTCATCGACGCCTCCGAGGGCTACATACGGTGCGTGCATACGGATCAGCGCTGGGAGGGGGACGACTGCCTCCTCGACATTCACGTCGAGTTCCTCTCCTCCGAGCCGGGTGCGATACCCCTCTCCATCTCCTGCGCCGGAGTACGCCACGAAGCACATGTGGAGGTCGGGGAAGGGTCCTCCACCATCACCCGCACCCTTCGTATCCGGTCGCCTGAGCGTTGGTGGCCGGCGGGCTACGGCCCTCAGAGGCTCTACGACCTAGATGTGACGGTCGGATCACACCAGGTTCACAAGCGGGTGGGATTCCGCACCGTTCGGCTCATCACCGACGAGGATACCCATGGATCCCGGTTCGTCTTTGAAGTAAACGGGGTGGAAGTCTTCTGCAAGGGTGCGAACTGGATCCCCCAGGACGCCCTCCCTTCGAGGGAAACCCCGGCCCGGGCGCGCTACCTCCTCCAAAGCATGAGAGAGGCACACATGAACATGGTGAGGGTGTGGGGAGGAGGAAAGTATGAACCTGAGTACTTCTACGACCTCTGCGACCAACTCGGGATCATGGTGTGGCAGGACTTCATGTTCGCCTGTGCCATGTACCCCTCAGATCATGGATTCCTCCGGACGGTCGAGGAGGAGGCCCGCTACCAGGTGAAACGGCTCAAAGACCATCCTTCCCTGGTCCTCTGGTGTGGAAACAACGAGAACCTCGGCGCCATTGGCTGGTTCGAGGAGACTCGAGCCAATCCCGCGCGGTATCTCGTGGACTTCGATCGCCTCTACGAGGCCACCATAGGACGGGTCTGTGACACCCTCGATCCCGGAAGACCCTACTGGCCGAGCTCCCCGTCCGCGGGAAGGGATGTCTACGACTACAACTGGCACGACGACTCACGAGGCGACATGCACTACTGGGACGTGTGGCACGGGGGAAAATCCTTCGACGCATTCTACCTGGTGAGACCCCGGTTCTGCAGCGAGTTCGGGTTCCAGTCGTTCCCATCTCCCGAGACCATACGGACGTTCTGTCCTGAAGACCAGATGAACCCCACGAGCCCCGTGATGGAACACCATCAGCGGAGCCCGAAAGGAAACAGGGTCATCATCGAGAGCATGGCGAGGTACTTCCGCTTCCCCGAATCACCCGAGGCCTTCCTCTATCTCAGCCAGGTACAACAGGCCTACGGGATCCAACACGCGGTGGAATACTGGCGTGCCTTACGACCGCGGAACATGGGAATCCTCTACTGGCAGCTCAACGACAACTGGCCGGTGGCATCCTGGTCTTCCATAGAATACACGGGACGCTGGAAACCTCTCCACTACGTGGTGGGGAGGGCCTTCGCCCCGGTGCACACCGCTGCCTTCATGAAGACCCCTGGGATCCTCACGGTGGTCGTCTACAACGATACGAGAGAACCCCTTCCTGGGAAACTCTCTGCCACCTTCTACGACTTTGAAGGAAAGGAGAGGAAAGGCATCGAATGGGAAGTATGTCTCGAAGGGGAAGCATCCTCCATCATCGAGCAGGTCCCCCTCGATCGACAGGGAATCGATCCTCACAACACCTTCGTTCGGCTCGAGCTCGAACTCGAGAACGGGATGCGGACGAGCAACACCCACTTCCTCTCCCTCCCCAAGCAGTGTCCCCTCGCAAGAGCCGCGGTCCATGCGACCGTCGAAGGCGATCGGATCACCCTCACCGCCGACGCTCCCGCCTTCTTCGTGGTGCTCGATCACCCCGGCGGCAGGTTCTCGGACAACTGTCTCCACCTCCTCCCAGGAGAGGAGAGGACCATCCGGTTCATCCCGAGAGAAGAGGGGATCACCCTCGATCCCTCCCGCCTCTCGGTCATGCATCTCAGGGAGACGTATCGATAAAAAAACAGGTGGGGGATTTCCCCCACCTGCCAAGGAGGGATGAGAGAAAGGTTCTGCTACTTCCTCTTCTTGTCTTTTTCCTTCTTGCCCTGCTCTCTCTCGGATGCCTCGGTCACTGACGCAAGGATCTTCCGGAGTTCCTGGGCGATCCTCTTCAGTTCCTTGTCCTTCTTGTGCTCCTTCCAGAGGTCCTGGAGATCGTCCCTGAGCTCCTCGGGATCATCGGAGATCGCAAGCTCATACGTCCCCTGGTCGGTGCTGATCACGAGATACCCCGCTCCGTCGATGACGACCTTCCCTGTCAGATCCTTCGAGGCGGCCACCGCTTCTTCGAGAGCCGCAAGGAGGGAATCCTCTTCCGCCTCAGCGGCGTCTCCGCCCGCCACGGCCCCGCTCTCCTCGTCCGCACCCTGGCCGTCCGCACTCACCTCTGCGACCACGTCCTCGCTCCCCGACGCGGATCCGGCGGCGCTCTCCGCCTCAGCGGCAGCTCCGCCCGCCACGACCCCGGTCCCCTCGTCCGCACCCTGGCCGTCCGCACTCACCTCTGCGACCACGTCCTCGCTCCCCGACGCGGATCCGGCGGCGCTCTCCGCCTCAGCGGCGTCTCCGCCCGCCACGACCCCGGTCCCCTCGTCCGCACCCTGGCCGTCCGCACTCACCTCTGCGGCCGCCTCCCCACTGCTCTGGGAAACCGTCGGCTGTGGATCCTCTCCACTCTGTTCCGCCGTAAGATCCTCCGAAGACTCGTTCCCGGTCTGGGGAGTATCGGCGGAGAGGTCGACATCGTCCGTGCTCTGGGACCCGTCTTCCGACGTCACGGAAGCCGCGATACGTTCTATATCGCTGTTCACCGGGTTGGCGCATCCTACGGTGAGCAGCAGTCCCAGGAGAACCAGGAGCATCGATCCGATCACCAAGGTTCTCTTGTCTCTGTGCTTCATGGTATATCCTCCATGTGGTGTTTCGGAGATCAATAAGCAGGAATCGTGCCAACCTTTTCGTCTCCTCCACCACTCTTTCGCCTTGTCCTGTCGTGAGATACACATCCCCCTCCCCTTCCCTCCCCACATCGCCGTTCCATCTGCATGGCACAGTGCATAGTCCCCCTCTCTTCTATGCTCTTTGCATACCATTCCCCCGACTCCCGGAATTCCATTGTGCATAACACCCCCACCTTGCATTGCAAAACGCATAGGTATCCCCCGAAAGCACCCCCCTCCCATACCCGTGCTGCCATACATCTCTTTTCATGAAAACAAGATACTATCAGCCACCGCCTCTGGTGCATTGGCACGTGAATTGCTTATGATATCGATGAATCCCTCCCCCATAATAACCCCCTTCCATTTGGGCTGCTTCGTATGAAGCAGCCCTTCTTGATCTCCCTTCTCTCACAGACATGAACACAGGTACGAATCTCGATGTTGCACACCGCCCGCGTTTGCCCTATAGTGAACAAGAGAACGAGGAGGATTCCATGCCGAAACGAAAACTCGGACCGGGTAAACTCTTCATACGTCTCACACTCGCCATGCTTCTCGTCATGGGGATCGCAGGCGCCGTCACGCTCGTCCTCACCTATGGGAACGTAAGGGACTATGTCCTCGCCGTGCAGAAAGAGAACCTCACGGAGATCGTGGAGGAGGGAGGGACGCTCCTGAGGATCTACATCTCTCAAATGAGGCTCCTCCTTCAACTCTCCTCCCAGAACCCCAACGTCCTCTCGGCGTTCCGGAACCCCACCCCTTCGATCCTCGATGAGGTGGAAACCACCATCTCACTCCAGACCGAAGGGGTGTGCAAGGACGTGATATTCCTCTCCCCCTCGGGAGAAGCCCTCGCAGCACGGGACAGGAGCACGGTGTCACAGCTCGGTCTCTCTCCATCTTCGATCGCATCGAACTACAGCCGCACCCGGTCACCCGTCCTCCTCGACACATACCTCCCCACTCAGGGAGGAGTCCTCGCCTATCTGGTGACACCCGTGTTCCGACCGGGGAGCGAAGAACTTGAAGGCTATTTGGCCTGGGGACTGGACCTCTATTTTCTGTTCGTACGCTTCCTCTATCACTCACAGGGAAAGACCGGAGGCACCATTCTCATCGACGACGAGGGCACGGTCCTCGGCTACAGAGATGCCACACAGCTCCTCACCTCATTTCGGGATACTCCACTCTTCCAGGCCCTTTCGACCGAACGGACGAACAAGGGAAGCACCGCCGGCTCCCTCTCCTTGAAAGGGGAAAGGGGCAACATCGTGGTCGCCTACTACTGGATCCCCCAGGAGGATATGCCCTGGGCCGTGGCGTTCTCTATTGAAGAGGCTGACCTCCTCTCGACCCTCCGTCGGAGTTTCACCTACTCGGCAGGCATCATCCTCCTCGGCCTGGCCGGGGCAGTGGTATTGATTCTCCTCATACTCCGGGCCTTGGTGGGAAGGAGGATAGAACTCCTTCAGACCTACTTCACCAGGGCCTCCCAGGGCGATCTCACCGTCCAGCCACGGGTGAGAGGCGACGACGAAATCGCCTACATCTTCCACCTCTTGAGGGAATTCCTCGCCACCCTCCGGAACCTGCTTCTCGACGTACGGCGCAGGATGGGGGCGCTCGAGCATACGGGCATCACCCTGGAAGAGATCGCCGAGGAGACATCCACCGCGGTCGAGCAAATACAGCGGACCATGGAACAACTCACCCAGCACGCCCACAGCCAGACCACCAGCGTGGTGGAAACCTCGGCAGCCATGGAGCAGATGGCGAAGAACATAGAGACCCTCACGAGGGCCATCGAACATCACACCTCCACCATCGAGGTCTCCTCGGCTTCCATCGAAGAGCTCGTGGCCAACATAGACTCCCTCGCGGAGGTCGCGAACCGCCTCATGAAGGGGGTCGAGGACCTCCATCAGGCCTCCGACACCGGCAAGGAAAAGCTCTCTTCGCTCATCGATCTCACCGGTCTGGTTCAGGAGGCCTCTGCGAAGCTCCAGGACGCCAACACCGTCATCGCGACCATCGCTTCACAGACCAACCTCCTCGCGATGAACGCCGCCATAGAGGCCGCCCATGCGGGAGAGAGGGGCAAGGGCTTCGCCGTGGTGGCCGATGAGATCCGAAAGCTGGCAGAGGAGGCGGGCTCCCACTCCAAACGGATCCGGCTCCAGATCAAGGACATCACCGGCGCCATCGAACAGATGGCCGCAGCCTCTGGGGAGGCGGATACCGCCTTCGGCACCATCCTGGGGAGGATCAACGAGCTGACCGGCCTCATCCAGGAGATTCAGGCGGCCCTCACCCAGCAACGCACGGGGAGTCAGGAGATCGTCTCCTCCCTCGTGGAGATGAAGGACCTCACCCACCAGGTGAGGAGCGGCGCACGGGAGATGGAACAGGGCAACAGGCAGATACTGGAAGCCACCACCAACCTCAAGGAGATCACTGAAGAGGTGAAGCAGGCCATACGTGAGGTGGAAGAGGGCACGTCCCGCATCGTGGACTCCATCCTCAAGGTCCGCGCCCAGAGCGAGGAGAACCGTACCCACATACAGGCCCTCTCGCAGGCCCTCTCACAATTCAAGATCCATGAGGAAGGGGATTAGGGGCCCCCTCCGGTTGCTCCACCAGGGAGGCAAGTCTCCTCCCCTGATCAGAGAACCGAGAAAGGTGCGCTTCAATAGTAGTGAGCGCGGTCTTGAACTTGTCCATCTCCTCCTTCAAACCTGCATACGTATTGTAGAGGTTCTCTCCAAGCGTCCGAGAAGTTTCTATGTTGGCAACCACCTGCTTGAGCACCTCAGTCGTCTCCTTCGCCCGCCGGGCGGTGGTATCCGCGAGTTTTCTCACCTCCTCCGCGATCACCTTGAACCCCCTGCCGTGCTCTCCGGCCCGGGCGGCCTCTATCGAGGCATTGATGGCCAGGAGATTGATCCGCTGAGTCACATCGTCGATCAGCGAGAGCAGGTCCTGCATGAACCGGGTGTGCTCTGCGATGGAAGTGGTGAGCTGGAGATTCTGTTCGAACATCCCACTCTTCCGCGAGATCTCCTCGGTGATCCTCGTCATCTCCTGAACCTGTTCCCCCGATATGGCCCCCACCGACTCGAGTGCATCGAAGAGCGAGGAGACCGTGGTCCGGATCTCATCGGCCCACACCTGGAGCTGGTCCGCGGTCTTTCGCATCATCACGAGAGTACGAATGGAAAGCACCGTGCTCGCCACCTGGGAGGCGAGCGAATGGTAGAACCCGGTGAAGATCTCACCGGCTGACACCATCATGTAGCCCAGATAACGCTGCCCGATGAGCAGAGGGAAGATGGAGAAGGCGCCGGGGCGCTCCGGGGGAAGGATGCGGGGAGGAAGCAACTCGAGTGTGTTGAAACCGACATCGCCTTCCCCTCCGGTTTTTCCTGAAACGAGGAGCGAGGAGGTCTCCGGAAGGACGGCCCCGGTATAGCAGGATTCCCACTTCTCGGAGGGGAAGAGGACGAGATGGAGATCCGAGATCGCGAGCCTCTCCTTCAGTTCCAGGAGCGAAGACTTCAGCATTCCCATGTCTTCGGACGAGCGGATCGCCCGCAGGAGATCCTGCGAACGAAGGAACTTCTCCGTGGTGCTCATGAGATGACTCTGTGCCTCGTGGGAGACCGCCTCTATGAAGAGCACGTAGGCCTTCTGGAGGAATATCGTGAACTGGGAATACCGCTCGGGCCTGTAATGCTGATACGAGGAGGCGATCGCCCCCAAGATCCGGAGCCACCGCTCCATGTCCTGGTTTTCCCTCCTCTCGTGGACGAATACGGCGAACGCGGTCCTCAGACAGGCCTCCAGGTGGTCCCTGTCCGGCAGATCGAGGTAGGCATCCAGATGTCCCACGAGTGTGCTCAGGAGGGACTCCTCGACAGGCGTGAAGGATATGTCGAGACGCTCCTCGCAGAAACGAATGAGGACCTCCTCCGGTCTCTCTTCCTCGCCCTTTTCGAAGGTGAAGGCCATCTCTCCTCCCGCCATCTCCACGTTCCGCGAGAAACACCCACAGGAATCCCGGAACCGCGCCTGCGCGACGGCGACCTTCGACCCGGGCCTCTCCCCGGAGGAGATCCACTCGTGGAGGAGCCGGAGCGCCTCCATCCCCTGCTCCTTGACGGGCTGATACACCGTGGAGAGCGGCACCTCATTGCTCCTCGCGGCGGGGATATCGTCGAATCCGGCGAGGAGTACATCATCAGGAACTCCCACACCCCGCTTCACGAGGTACTCATAGGCTCCCAGGGCCATGAGGTCGTTCGCAGCGACTACTGCCCGGGGTTTCCTGTCGGAGGCCTCCCATATCGCCTCCATGGCCGCAGAGCCGCTCTCCTTCTCGAAGCTACCTTTCCCTACCCACTCTTCTCTCACGGGAATTCCATGCGCATCGAGGACGCTCTCGAATACCCTCCACCGAGTCCGAGCCTCCGGGTTGTGGTGCGGCCCCCCGATGAAGGCGAGCTCCCGCACCCCATGGTGACGAACCAGATGTTCCACGAGGAGACGCATGCCGGCCTCGTTGTCCACCCCGACCACGGGCAGGCCTTCGTACTCCACCCCGATGGAGACGAGCGGCACCGAGGTACGCTCCCTCACATAGGAAAGGATCCGGGCGGGGTCCCCATGTGTCGCATACGTGCTCGTCGCCACGATGCACCCATCCCACGAGGGATTCCTCAAGAAGTCGTAGAGGGTGTTGACCACCCGGTCTTCGGGATCGGGGCTGTCGATGAGTTCTCCGGGCAACGCGATGCACTGGACACCCAGCTTCTCGGCCTCCTCCTGCACCCCCTCCCAGAGTGCGAGCTGATAGTCGTTCATGAGCCTGTTGATAAGGAATGCCACCCGCATACCCCATCCTCCTGCGCATTGTCCTCTTGCAGTATAGTATAAAACCGTACATATACTGCGTGCAACTCGTTTACGACCGATCCCTCACTCCCGCTCTCTATTGACAGCGCCATGTCCATATTCTACTGTGACCCCGGGGGTGACATGGCGAAACGATGGGCACTGGTACTCTCAGGCGGTGGAGCCAAGGGCCTCGCTCACGTGGGCGTCCTCGAGGCCCTCGAGGAGCTGGGGTACAGACCCTCGCTCGTGGTGGGCACCTCCATGGGCGCCATCGTGGGCGGTCTCTACGCCACGGGCATAGGTCCTGCCCGCATGAGGGACTTCCTCGAGGACTTCGACATCAGGGACTACCTCACAGGCTTCTCATTCCAGCTCCCCGAGAATCTCCCCTTCATCCGCATCCTCCAGGCAGGCGAGGCACTCGGCAATCTCCTCAAGGACACCGGGATGGAACCCGGCACCAAGATCTACGAACTGATCAGGGACCTCACCCAGGATCTCTCGTTCGAGGAGCTCGCCCTTCCCTTCAGGTGCAATGCCGTGGACCTCATCTCCGGCATCCAGCAGGTCTTCTCCGAGGGAAGGCTTGCCGATGCGATCAGGGCCTCCATGTCCTTCCCCGGTGTCTTCAAGCCCTGGAAGATAGGCGAGGGCCTCTACGTGGACGGCGGGATCGTGGACAACATGCCCGTGTGGATCGCGAGGATGATGGGTTACTCTCCGGTCATCGCCGTGAACGTGGCGCCGAAGACCCCGGTGAAGGAGGTGCACATCCAGAACGGGATCGACGTGATCATGCGCTCCTTCTCCCTCGTCGCGTCCCGGATACCGCGCCACTACCAGAACGTACCCGACCTTGAGATCGTGGCGAGCGATGGGACTTCCCCCTTCGACTTCTCACGGAAGGACGTCCTCATCCGCCTGGGAAAGGACCTCACCCTCGCCCACAGGGACAGGATAAAGGCCCTCGTGAGACCGGGGCTCTCCCGTCTCATACACCTCCCCGACAGGCTCATCTCATACATAAGGAGGAAACGATGGGTGCCAGACTGGAGAAGATAACCGGTATGCTCATATCCTCCTACGAGAGAGAGGGGGGCATCAACTACACGGATGAGTGCAACCTCCCTTCGAAGATGGGGGTGATCCGCATCCTCTCCGATATAGAGGCTCTCCTCTTCCCGGGTTTCAGGGAGAACGACGGGATACGCCGGGACACCGTCCGCCTCTTCACGCAGGAGATCCTCACACGCCTCTTCCGCGACCTCTCCGAGGAGGTGGAGAAGAGCATCCACTTCAGCGAACGGCGCACGCGGGGCGGGCTCTCCCGGGAACACAGGATCAAGGTGAGGGAGGAGGCCGAGGAGATCACCTATCGCTTCCTGGAGCGCCTCCCCGAGGTGCGACGGCTTCTCATGTACGACGTGAAGGCCACCCTCGAGGGCGACCCGGCCGCGAAATCGGAGGAAGAGGTGATCCTCTCCTACCCGGGGATCGAGGCCATCCTGGTGTATCGTGTGGCCCACATTCTCTGGACCGAAGGCGTCCCCCTCATCCCCCGGATGATGACGGAGTACGTCCACGGAAAGACGGGGATCGACATCCATCCCGGCGCCACCATAGGGGAAGGACTCTGCATCGACCACGGTACCGGTGTGGTGATAGGCGAGACCACGGTCATAGGCAACAACGTGAAGATCTATCAGGGGGTCACCCTGGGCGCCTTGAGTGTGAAGAAATCGGAAGCGAATGTGAAGCGTCATCCCACCATCGAGGACAACGTCACCATCTACGCTGGCGCCACCATCCTCGGGGGGAGCACCGTGATAGGACACCACTCCATCATCGGGGGCAACGTGTGGCTCACGAGCTCGGTGCCTCCCTACAGCAAGATCTACAACCAGCCTTCCCGTTACGTGATAAAACCCGGGAAAGAGGAGCCACACGACTTCCAGATATAGCCTAGGGATCCCTTCGGTACACCAGGGAGATGTAGCTCTTCTCGTACCCCTCGAGATTCCGTATGGAAGCGAGGAACTTCTCGGCTTCGGCCTTTTTCTCGTAGGGACCGAGGCGTACCCTGTAGTAGGTGACCCCATCCATGGTCTTGGTGACGATCCTGGCCGTGATCCCCTTCTCCCTGAGATCCTCGACCACGTGGGCGGCCCTCGCCTGGGACGTGAACGAGGCAATCTGGATCCAGAACTCCTCCCGCACCACGGGAGTGGGAGTATGCTCCACCGCCCTCGTCTCCACCCGGGGAGCCGGGGTTCGGGTGGGAGCGGGGACGGGAGCCCGGTCACCCCGGGAGACCGGGCGCACCGGGGTCGGTGAGGGGGCGGCCTGTACCGCCACGGGGGCAGGAGAGGGCGTGGCGGACTCGCTCCCGAAGAGGGTCTCGGTCACGATGAACTCGTCTTCCAGGGGCTCCTCCCCTTCGAGGAGGCCGGGGAACCCCTCCCCCTCCCTCACCCACTCCACTGCATCGAAGCCGCTCTGCTGGGGCTGCTCCCCGGCGGTCACCACCTGCACAGGCTTCTCCTCCCGAGGGGAAAGCCACCACATCCCCACGAGAACCACCACGAGGAGAAATACACTCACACCCACGAGCACGACAAGGATGCGTTCTCTGTCCATATCCTATGAAACCCCCTCTCTGAGATACCCCCACCGTACGAGGAGGGTGGCGATCTTCTGTCTGAGATGCCGTTTCGATCCCACGTTGATCACATATTCAGTATCGACACCGCAGGAAAAAGGTTGAGAGAAGAGACCACGTTGCGCCCGGAGGATCCTCACCGCCTCGCACACCGACCTCCCATCCCTCCGCACAAGCCGCCACACCCGCACCCACCACGGCGCCCGCACCACCAGCACCCGATCACACACCGCCTCCAGCCCCATCCTCCCCAGCAGCGCCGCATCCACCACCACCGGCCCCCTCCTCCCCCCCACCCGCCGTATCACCTCCTCCCGCATCCACGGGTGCACCACCCGTTCCAGCCGTTCCCGCGCCCTCCCGTCGCCGAAGACCAGCCTGCCGAGCGCCCACCTGTCCACCCGCCCCTCCCTCACCACCCCCTCCCCGAAGATCCGCACCACCTCCCCCCGACACACATCCAACGCCTTGTGGCCCACCTCGTCCACATCCACCACCTCTCCGCCGAGCAGCTCCGCCACCATCCGCGCCACCAGGCTCTTCCCCGCCCCTGCAGGCCCCGTCACCCCTATCACCGGCGGCCGTACACCCTCTCCCACACGCCCCCCTAGTGGGCCTCTCCCCAGTTCCTCCCCACACCCATCTCCACCCGGAGCGGCACCGAGAGCCGCACCACCCCCTCCATCCGCTCCCTCACCAGCCGCTTCATCACCTCAAGCTCCTCGGGAGGCACCTCGAAGATGAGCTCGTCGTGCACCTGGAGGATCATCCGGGAGGCGAGCCCCATCCTGCGCATCTGGGCGTCCAGATCGATCATCGCCAGCTTGATGATATCCGCTCCCGACCCCTGGATCGGCGTGTTCACCGCGATCCGCTCCGCTCCTGTCTTCTGCGTCTTGTTCCGGCTCGTGATGTAGGGAAGCGGCCGCTTCCTCCCGAAGAGGGTGGTCACGTACCCCTTCTCCTCCGCCTCGGCGATCGTCCGTTCGATGAACGCCCTCACCCCCGCATACGTGGTGAAGTACGCATCGATGAACCGTTCGGCCTCCTTACGCGGGATACCGAGCTCCCTCGAGAGCCGGAAGGCCGACATCCCGTAGATCACGCCAAAGTTGATCGTCTTGGCGATCCTCCGCTGCTCGGGCGTCACCGCCTCGGGCGGTACCCCGAAGAGGAGACTCCCCGTAGCCCGGTGTACGTCCTCGCCCTCCCTGAAGGCCCTGCAGAGAGCCGGATCCTCCGAAAGATGGGCCAGGATCACCAGCTCGATCTGGGAGTAGTCCGCGCTCAGGAACCACCAGCCCCGCTGCGGCACGAACGCCTCCCTGATCCGGCGGCCCTCCTCGGTCTTGATCGGGATGTTCTGGAGGTTGGGATCCTTGCTCGAGAGCCGACCCGTGGCCGTCCCCACCTGGCTGAACCACGTGTGAAGCCGACCCGTCCCCGGGTTCACGAGCCCGGGAAGCACGTCCACATAGGTGTTCTTCAACTTGGTGAGACTTCGGTACTCCAGCACCTTCGCCGCCACCGGATCCCGAGCGGCCAGCTCCTCCAACACGCTCGTGTCCGTGGAAAAACCGGTCTTGGTCTTCTTCACCGGCGGCAGCCCCCGCTCCACGAACAACACCTCCTGGAGCTGCTTGGTGGAACCCACGTTGAACTCGTGCCCGACGAGCTCGAATATCTCCTTCTCTATGGTAGAGATGCGTTCCTCGAGCTCCCTGCCGAAGGCCGACAGGGCCTCCCCGTCGAGCCCGATCCCCCACTCCTCCATCCGAGCGAGGATGGAGAGGAGCGGCATCTCCATCTCGTAGAAGACCCGCCCGAGCCCCTCGGCCTCGAGACGCTCCTTCAAGACCCGGGAGAGCCGCAAGGCGATGTCCGCATCCTCGGCCGCGTACACCCCTGCCTCCGCCACCGGCACCGTCTCGAACGAGGCCCCCTTCTCCACCACGTCCTTGTAATGGATGGTGCGCCACCCCAGATACTTCTCCGCGAGCCTGTCGAGGTTGTAGCGCCCGGCATCCGACTCCAACAGCCATGCCGCCACCATGGTGTCGAAGAACGGCCCCTCCGGACGGACGCCCCACCGCCTGAGCACGTGGTAATCGAACTTCAGATTCTGCCCGACCTTCACCACCTCGGTGGACACGAGGAGCGGTGAGAGGACCTCGCGTACCACGTCGGCGGGAAGCGGCCGCACATCCGGGGCCGCGAGCGGCACGTAGCACGCCCGCCCCTCGTCCACCGCGAACGAGACACCCACGAGACGGCACGTGAGGGGGTCGAGCCCATCGGTCTCGGTGTCCACGGCCACCGCCCCCCTCTCCAGGGCCTCCTCCACCCATCGGGAGAGGGAGGCCCGGTCGGTGACCACCTCGTAGGAGACACCCGCCCTGGAGGGACCCTCCACCTCGAGGGTCGGCTTCTCCCCCACGGAAGGACTCCCCCCCACCTCCTGAGCCAGGCTCCGTATGTCGTAGGCCAGGAAGAGCTCCCTCGCCCGCTGTACCTCGGGTTCCCTGCGCCTGAGATCCCCTATCGTGAGGGAGAGATCGAGATCCGTCCGTATCGTGGCGAGATCCCTGCTCAGGAAGGCCCGCTCCCTTCCCTCCTCGAGCTTTCTCCTCAGCGAAGGGGAGAGCTCGTCGAGGTGGGCATAGACTCCCTCGAGCGACCCATACTCGGCGAGGAGTCGCTGGGCCGTCTTCTCACCGATCCCCTCCACACCCGGGATGTTGTCGGATGCATCCCCCACCAGGGCCAGGAAGTCCACGATCTGATCGGCCCGCACCCCCCACTTCTCCTTCACCCCCTCCTCGTCGAGCACCACGAAATCGTCCTTGTCCATCCGGACGATTTTTACGCCCTTCGTGACCAGCTGGGCGAGGTCCTTGTCGCCCGATACCACGAAACACGGACGCCCCTCCGCCTGGGCCATGGCGGCGAGCGTACCCATCACGTCGTCCGCCTCGAACCCGTTCATCCGGACGGTGGCGAACCCCAAGGCCTCGAGGATCTCCTCGATCACCGGGATCTGCGGGTGGAGATCCTCCGGCGTCTTCTGCCTGGTGGCCTTGTAGGCCTCGAAGGTCTTCTCCCTGAAGGTGGGCGTGAGGGAATCGAGCACCACTCCGCAGTAGACCGGATCGTACTCCTTCACGAACCTGAAAAGCATACGGAAGAAACCGTAGATCGCGGACGTGTTGCGCCCGTCCTTGGTCCGCATGGGGGCCCGGATGAGGGCGAAGTAGGCGCGATAGATGAGGCCGTAGGCATCTATGAGGAAGAGCGGTTTCATCCTTAGGTGAGGATATCAACCGAATGGGAGGTATGGGAAGAGGCGAAGAGATTCTTCCTGAACTGAGGGATACGCAGGGCCTCTATCCGCTCTTTGAGCGAAGCCATCTGGAGCTGGAGGAGCTTCCGGTTCTCCTCGTTGTGCGCGAAGGCCTTGCGGGTGAGCTCTCCCACCGATCGTTCCAGGTGCTCGATCTCTCTGTGTCCCGTGGGATACATGGCCCGGTACATCTCCTTGAGAGGGACGATCACCCTCTGGAGCGAGAAGAGATCCTTGAGGATGCGGTGCTCCATCTCCACGTGGATGTGGAGCCGCTCCACGTCCTCAGAGGTGATGGCCTCCTCCTCGCGATCAAGGAGCTCGAGGTAGTCCACCAGCCGTTCCCGCTGTTTTACGAGGTAGTCCCTCAATCTCCTGAGGAGCGCCACACGGGCGTCAAGCTCCTCCATGGTGAGCATATCCGCCATGCATCCTCCTACACCTGCGCCTCAGGGGCCATGTGGGCGATCTGCGCCCACGCCTCCCGGAGGGAAGCGAGCATATCCCGCACCTTCCTGAGCAGCTCCGGATCCTTGCGGATGTTGGCCTCCATGAGCTGTTCGTCGAAGAAGAGGTAGAGACTCAAGAGGTTCTTCGCGAGGTCCCCCCCCCGATCGAGATCCAGAGAGGAGGCCAGTTCAGCCACGATATCCTGAGCCTTGATGACGGCATTGTGGACCCTGTCGAGCTGCCTGGTCCCCTGCTCGAGGAGCTCGATCGCCGTATCGATGTTCCTTATGGCCCCGTCGTAGAGCATGACGATGAGCTTCCCCTGGCTCGCGGTCTTGATCGAGGTCTGTTTGTAGGCATTGATGGCGTTCTGTGGTTTCAAGGTCCTACCCCTCTCTGCATTATCTATCGGAGCGACGGACGCTCCCCTTTATGGAAATGTCCCGAGGATCTCACCGCGCGTGCTCCATGAGTTCCGAGACCGTCACGAACCGGTATCCCCTCGCGATGAGTTCATTCAGGAACACGTCGAGCTTCTGGAAGAGATAGTCCTCACGCCGCCGAACCGGGTCCTTCTCGTCCGGCCTTCCCACGGTGAAGGCCACGATCGACCCAGGCTTCTTCATACGCACGATCCGTTCCACGAGCTGGGCGGCCGGGGCGTAGAGCCTCGACTCCCCCTCCCTTGTGAACTGGGGCACCCAGTCGAGGCTGTCGACATCACAGCCCACGTACACGTAGTTCATGGCCGCCGCCGCCTTGAGGAGATCCTCCCTCACGAAATAATACGGCGCGTGCCACAGAAGGGCAAGCTCTCTGCCGGTGATCTCGAAATACTCGTCCTCGGTACGGGCGAGTCCCTGTTGTATGAACTCTTCGGAGAGTGAGAAGCGGGAATCCGACATGTCGAAATGGGTGTAGAAGAGCGATCCCACCTCAGCCGCGAAGGTGGAGATCTGCCTCGTAGCCCCGGGATTCTCCCTCATGAAGTCGCCGTTCAAGAAGAACGTGGCCTTCACCCCGTACTCCTTGAGGAGCTCGAGGACCCGGGCCAACCCCTCGGCAGAGGAGATCGCGTTGAACACCAGGGCCACCTCCCGTCTCCTGAGCCGGGAGCCATGCGTGAAGTAGATGAAGTCCACCGGTTCGTCTTTCTCGGGAAAGGGTTCGTACGAACGCTCGGGCGGGGGGAAGAGCGGGTATGTCGAGAGCCCCTGCAGATCCCTCACCATCACGATGTTCCGGTAGGGCTGTTCGGGGAGATCCTGGAGATACACACGGTAGGCACTCGTGCTGAGGACGGGCGCCCCGGCGGCAGGACGATCCTCCCGCACCTCGAAGACCGCCCGGTCGACATCCCACTGCACCGTATCCTCCCCTGCCCACACCACGGGCCGGTAGTCCCCCACCGTGAAACCGAGTCCTTCCGGCTGAGAGATGCAGAGCAGGGCCTTGAGCCTCCCGTCCCTGCCGTATCGGGACACCGACCACCTGCCGCCCACCACGAGGTCGTCTCCTGCCCATGCGAGCACCACGGGCTCGGGGTGATCGATCCTCCCCACCTCGGTCCACGAGTCGTAGCGGTAGAGGCGGATCCCATCCTCCATGGCCAGGGCGAGGTAGGACCCGTCCTCGGACAGGGCCCACACCTGAGGTCGTTCCTCTCGTTCCTCGAAGGCCCGCTGGGAACCCACCACCATCCAGAAGAGGCGCCTCTCCACCGTGCCGTCGTGCACCTCCTTCACGAACAGGGTGAGCTTTCCCTCGTCGTCCCACACCACGTCCTCGAGGTACATGCGTCGTGGGAGCACGAGCGACGGTTCCTGAAGGGCACCCCCCTCGTAGTCCTCACGGTCGAGGGGATAGAGGAAGATGTCCCGCCCTGCCCTGCAGAGCAACACGAAGTTCTCCTCCGGTCCGATCCACAATCGGTCGAAATTGGGATCAAAATGGAAGGGGAGCTTCCCCACCACACGGCCCACCTTCACCACCCCGTAGTAGAACCCATGGGTGAAGATCTCCTCCTTCCGGAAGACCTTTATGACCGTGCCCTCCACGAAGTAGAGACGCCCTCCCCCTCCCCAGAACACCGAGCCGATCTTTCCCCGCCCTATCACCCTCCGCTCCGGAGAGAGAACCCGCCCCTCCCGCCACTGGGAGATCGAGAAGTAGTAGACCATACCATCGTGGGCGTAGAGAAAGAGCGAGCTGTCAGGGGCCCAGGAGACAGGGATCTCCCGGTACGAGAGCTCGATCCCCTCGGCCACCACCGCCTCCTCCCCGGTCTCGAGGTCCACCATCACGAGGCTGCCGTAGGCCGGGGAGTCCTTCTCGAAGTGGACCAGGTACCGGCCGTCGGGCGAAGTAGCGATGGGAAGCGGAGAAGTGGTCGCGATCTCGGCTCCTTTCACGAAGGCGGGGAATCCCTCCACCACCTCGACCCTTCCCCCCTCGAGAGGGATACGGAAGAGGCCGTAGCGATTGTAGATCTGCACCTTTCCCAGGGCGGGAAGGAACCTCATCCGTTCAGGGAAGAACGAGAGCTGCTGGAGTGTGCCGGTACCCGGCTCGGCCCAGAAGGCGGTACGATACGCTCCTACTCCGGGCACGGAGAGCGAGGCGGTGAAGAGCACGGTGTTGAGCGGAGAGAGCACGAGGTCCGAGAAGACCACCTCCTCCGCAACGAGAGGAAACGAGCAGAGGAGACCCAGACTCACGAGGAGACGACGCCACATCTCTCTTACTCTCGGCAGATCACACCTCCCGGTTGAGGAGAACCTCCCTAGAGGAGCTCGGCGGCGAGCTCCGCAAGGGTGCTCCGTTCGGACTTGTGGAGCGTCACGTGACCGAAGATCTCCTCACCCTTGAAGGCCTCCACGAGATAGGTGAGGCCGTTGGAGTTCGCATCGAGGTAAGGGCTGTCGATCTGGAAAGGATCGCCGGTGAGGACCATCTTGGTGTGGTGGCCCGCCCTGCTCACGATGGTCTTTATCTCGTGGGGCGAGAGATTCTGTGCTTCGTCGATGATGATGTACTGGTAGGGAAGGGACCTCCCCCTGATGAAGGAAAGCGCCTCCATCTCGATCACGTCCTGTGCGAGGAGCTCCTCCACGCTCTTGACGTGTCCCCTGGAGTACACGCTCACCAGGTAGTCGAGGTTGTCGAAGATCGGCTGCATCCAGTGGGAGAGCTTCTCCTCCTTGTCGCCGGGGAGGAAGCCGATATCCTTGCCCATGGGCACCACCGGACGGGTCACGAGGAGACGTTTGTACGCCTTCTCCTCGAGCACCTTCTTGAGTCCCGCGGCGAGGGCGAGAAGGGTCTTTCCCGTACCGGCCTTGCCCACCAGGGTCACGAGCTGCACCTCGTCGTCGAGGAGCAGGTCGAAGACCATTTCCTGCTCGCGATTGCGCGGCTTCACCCCCCAGACGCTCGAAGGTCGGGGGATCACGTACCTGAGGGTATTGGTCTCGTGGTGGTACCGCGTGAGCATCTCCCTGCCCGAGTGCGCACCCTTGAGCACCACGAACTGGTTGGGATAGAACGCGCCGGGCGCCGGCACGGCCTCCTCCCGGTCGAGCTCGTCGAGTGTCTCCTCCTTTGCGTCCTGCTCCACGTACCCGCTGTAGAGACTCTCGATGTTCACCTTCTGCTTCTCGTAGTCCACGGCCTTGAGCCCGAGGGCCGTGGCCTTCACCCGGGCATTGATGTCCTTCGAGACGAAGAAGACCTCCTTCCCGTGTTTCTGCAGGTGGTAAGCGGCGAGGAGGATCTGGTTGTCCGGCCTTTCCGAGAGGAACCCCTTCTCGTCTTTCCAGAAGCCGAGGAGCACACGGAGCACGATCCCGTGCTCTATCGCCACTCCCTCGCTCAGGTTTCCCCTCTTGCGTCGCTCGTCCAGGAACCTGATCGCGGCACGGGCGTTCCTGCCCCGCTCATCGCTGAACGTCTTGAGCTTGTCGAGCTCCTCGAGCACCCAGATGGGTATCACCACCTCGTTGTCCTTGAAGCTGAGGATGGCATCAGGCCTGTGGATGAGGACGTTGGTGTCGAGGACGAATGTCTTCATGGTCCCTCCCCTCCTGGCGGAGCGGCCCGTCGCAAAGCCCTCCAGAGGCACAGGGCCGTGGCTCCCATTCCAGGATACACCACAGCCCTTGCTTTTTCCTGTGAAGGGAGGACAGGCCTCCTCAGGCCTCCGGCTTCACCTCCACACTGCTCTCCCAGAGGCCGTGGATGTTGCAGTAGCTCTCGGCCACCAAGGTGCCGGGTGTGTCGAGCTTCACCTTGAAGACCGCCACCGGCTCGGTGTAGGCAGGACCGGTGTTCGGCCCCGCAGTGGTGGCGCCATGGGCATTGAACTCGGCACACCCCAGGTCGATGGCGAACTTTCCATCCACATCCTTGTAGTAGAGGCGGATCCATTGGATGAAGTGCTCGGTGGTGTTGGGATGGGGGATCTCCTTGCCCACCGTCACCGTGACGAGCACCGCCTCCCCCTTCTTCACCTCCCGGGGAAGCTCGATGACCGGCACATGTTTCTCGGTCTTGAAGTCGTCGCTCTTGATCCATTCTCCAAGGGCCATACGCTCCTCCTCGTGATTCTGATCGACAGGAAAAGTATATACCCTCGCCCGGGCGGGCGCAAGGAGCGCTCCTCTTCCTCCGGAACCGGGGGGCGATCCGGAGGCGAGGTGCACGGAGGAACACCGCCTCACCATCCCCGAGACCATCCAGATCCACGCGGGGCGGCCTTCCCCCACACCTCCCGCATCCCCTCGAAGGCGGGGAGGCCCGTGGGCTCGGGCCGGCACACCACCCCTCCTCTTCCAGTCCATGGGCACCCCGCAGCCGACAGGAAGCGGGGCCCTGTCTCCTCCGAACGAGAAGGCCGGGGACGAAAAAAGACTCCCCTCTCCGGGGAGCCCTCTCTGCACAGAGGTCCGCGTCAGACCGCCTTCACCACTTTCCCCGACTTCAGACACCTCGTACAGATCTTGATGGTCCTCACGCGCTTACCGTCCACGATCTGGATCTTCTGGATATTCGGCTTGAAGGTGCGCTTGCTCCGGTTGTGGGCATGGCTCACCGTAAATCCACTGCGCGTCTGTTTCCCACAGATTTCACAACGCCGTGCCATCGGTAACTCCCTCGTGCGAAATGTGGCACCACTATACCAGAAACCCGTATCCCTGTAAAGTTACCCCCATCCCGGCCCACCGCACCTCGCCTCGAAGACCGTTCCAACAGAGTCCACCCGTCTCACGAACACCCGGTGGTGGCCCCGCAGGTCTCACACTTGAGGCAGGTACCGTTCCTCACCATGGTGAAGTTGCCGCACACGGGGCACGGATCGCCCTCGTAGCCCCTCCTGCGGGCCTCTTCCCGCAGGACATCCTTCCGCGAACGAGGGACCTCCTCTCCTCGATGCAGAGGTTCCTCGAGGGATACCTCCCTCCGCAACTCGGTGGAAGAGAGGTCCTCCGGAGTCACGTGGGCGAGATCGTAGCGCTTGAGGTAGGAGATGGCCAGATCACGGAAGATGAGGTCGATGACCGAGGTGGCCATCTTGATGTAGGGGTGTCCCTGCACCATGCCGTTGGGCTCGAACCGGGTGAAGACGAAGGCGTCCACGAACTCCTCGAGCGGCACACCGTACTGGAGCCCCAGAGAGACTGCGATGGCGAAACTGTTGAGGAGGGATCTGAAGGCTGCACCCTCCTTGTACATGTCGAGGAAGATCTCGCCCGGGGTTCCATCCTCGTACTCGCCGGTTCTGATGAAGAGGCTGTGTCCCCCTATCTTCGCCTTCTGCGTGTACCCCGTACGCCGTGGCGGGAGGACCCGTCGCTTCCCCCGAGGGAGTCCCCCATCCTCCACCCGCCCGGCAGGCCGTGCCGTCCCCACCCCCCTCTCCGTCTCCGCGATCACCTCCGCGGCCCTGTCCCGCGCGCTCCCCGCCCCCACGAGCGGCTGGCTGAGCTTCGACCCGTCCCGATAGAGGGCCACCGCCTTGAGCATGCTCCGCCAGGAGAGGAGGTAGGCCTCCTCGACATCCCGCACCGTGGCGCTCTGGGGCATGTTGATGGTCTTGGAGATCGCCCCGCTCACGAACGGCTGCACCGCCGCCATCATGAGGATATGTCCCCGCCACGAGATCGCCCGGCTCCCCTTCCGCCCCGAAGGGGTAGCCGTGTCGAAGACCGGCAGGTGCTCCTCGCGAAGATGCGGCGCTCCCTCGAGGGTCATGGCACCGCAGGCCCACTCCTCGGCCGCCGACACCTCCTCCTCCGAGAACCCCAGGAACCCGAGGAGATCGAACGACGGATCCTTGCGCGCCTCTTCCGGCACCCCGAGCCGATCGAGCGTCCCCGGCGAGAAGGCCCACACCCCCAGGACGCCCCTCAAGGAGAAAGCCCCCCTGAGCCGCTCCTCCACGGCCTCGAGCTCCTCCTCGGGGATCCCCTTCTCCCTCAGGGCCTCGTACGAGACCCCGGGCGCACCCTTGAGCGTCCCTCGCCCCACGCAGTACCGCACGATCTCCTCCACCTGCTCGGCCGAATAGCCGAGCCGTCTGAGGGCCGGCGGTACCGACCGGTTGATGATCTTGAAGTACCCCCCTCCTGCGAGCTTCTTGAACTTCACGAGGGCGTAATCCGGCTCTATCCCCGTGGTATCGCAGTCCATGAGCAGCCCTATCGTCCCCGTGGGGGCGATGGCGCTCACCTGCGCGTTCCTGAAGCCGTGCCGTTCCCCCCATTCCAGGGCCTCGTCCCACACCCGCCTCGCAGTCTCCAACAGGTACCCCGGGGTGTGGTCGGGATCGAGGCCCATGGGAGTGACCGAGAGCCCCTCGTACTCCTCCGGCGGGGCGTGACGCGCCGCCCTCGCGTGGTTGCGGATCACCCGCAACATGTGCTCCCTGTTCGCCTCGAACCTGGGGAACGGCCCCCACTCGGCCGCCATCCTCGCCGACATGTGATACGCCCTTCCGGTCATGATCGCCGCGATCGCCCCCGCCACCGCACGACCCTCCTCGCTGTCGTAGGGAAGCCCCATCACCATGAGGAGGCTCCCCAGATTGGCGAAGCCGAGGCCCAGCGTCCGGTAGAGGTAGCTCCTCCGGGCCACTTCGGCGGAAGGAAACTGGGCCATCACCACACTGATCTCGAGGATGAGGGTCCAGATGTCCACCGCATGGACGAAGGACTCCACGTCGAACCTCCCCTCTTCCTCGTCGTAGAAGGCGAGGAGGTTGAGGGAGGCCAGGTTGCATGCCGTATCGTCGAGGAACATGTACTCCGAACAGGGGTTGGAGGCCCGGATACGACCGTCCGCGGGACACGTGTGCCACTCGTTGATGGTGGTATCGAACTGGAGTCCGGGATCCGCACACCGCCAGGCCGCGAGCACGATCTCGTTCCACAGGTCCCGCGCCCTCACCGTGCGCACCACCTCCCCCGTGGTGCGGGCGGTGAGCGGCCACTCCCTGTCCTCCTGCACCGCGAGCATGAACTCGTGCGGGACCCTCACGGAGTTGTTCGAGGACTGCCCGCTCACCGTGGCATAGGCCTCGCCCTCCCAGTCGGTGGTGTACACCGGAAACTCCTCGGGCCCCATCCCCTCCTCGGCGAGCCTGAGCACCTGATGGACGAACTGTTCCGGCACGCCCGCCTCCAGGGCCCTCCCCACCGCGTCGCGGACGGCCGCGGCCCCCACATCACCTTCGCTCCGGTAGGCCGAGAGGATCTCCCGGGCGTGTCGTGCCACGAGGCGGCTGCCCGCCACCAGGGACGCCACTTTGTACTCCTCTTCCACCTTCCACCGCACGAAGGTGAGGATATCCGGATGATCCACATCGAGGACCACCATCTTCGCCGCGCGTCTCGTGGTACCACCGCTCTTTATCGCCGCGGCCGACCGGTCGAAGACCTTGAGGAACGACATGAGCCCGGAGGACATCCCCCCGCCGCTGAGGGGTTCGCCCTCGGCCCGGATCTTGGAGAAATTGCTCCCGGTTCCGGACCCGTACTTGAAGATGCGGGCCTCCCTGTGGAGGGCGTCCATGATCCCCCCCTCACCAACCAGGTCGTCCTCCACGTCGAGGATGAAGCAGGCATGCGGCTGGGGCCTGCTGTAGGCATTCGCGGACTTCTTGAGCTCCCCCGTCCGGTGATCCACGTAGTAGTGGCCCTGCGGCGGCCCCTCTATCCCGTAGACCGCGTGGAGCCCCGTGTTGAACCACTGCGGCGAGTTGGGCGCCGCCATCTGGTGAGCGAGCATGTAACACACCTCGTCATAGAAGACCCGCGCATCCTCCTCTGAGTCGAAGTAGCCCGCCTCCTTGCCCCACCACATCCAGGTGTAGGCGAGCCGGTGGAAGACCTGCCGTGCGTCATACTCCCTTCCGTCGGGAGAGACCTCCACCGGCACTCCCCTGCGCCTGAAGTACTTCTGCGCGAGGATATCGGTGGCGATCTGTGACCAGAAGGAGGGTACCACCACGTTCTCCTGGCGGAAGATCACCCTCCCCTCCACATCCCGGATCTCACTCACCCTCGTCTCCCAGGTGATCCCATCGTACGGATCGGAGAGCCCCTCCGTGAAACGACGCGCTATCTTCATCCTCCACTCCTTGCGCTATATGTAGGGTTCTATCTCACAAGTATGGAATATATCACCTATATGTGGGGCTGTAAAGGGTAGACGACAAAAAAAGTCAAGAAACCGCACCCAGCCCGACGATCGGAGCGTCCTCACGAGGCGTCTTCACATATCCGGTCTTATCCCCGCCATCCCTCCCGCTCCAGGAGCACCCTCTTCCTCCACACCCCCCATCGATAGCCCCCCAGGCTCCCCCCGGCTCCCACCACCCGGTGGCACGGCACCAGCACCGCCACCCTGTTCGCCCCGCACGCTGCACCCACGGCCCTCGCCGCCCCCGGCCGCCCCACCGCCCGCGCCACCTCGCCGTACGTCCTCACCTGCCCCGCCGGAATCCCCCGAAGCGCATCCCACACCGCCAGCTGGAACGGCGTCCCCACGAGGTCGACGTCCATCCCCACCTCCCCCCCCGGCTCCTCCACCGCCTCCAGCACGCCGGCCAGCACCCCCTCGCGAAACCCCTCTCCCCCCTCCTCGAGCAGGGCCCCCGCGAACTCCCTCACGAGCAGCCCCACGAGCTCCCCCTCCCCCTCGCCGAACGCCACCCTGCACACCCCCCGCTCCGTCGCCGCCGCCAGCACCCACCCCAAACCGCACTCGGCCGTCCCGTACCACACCCTCCGATCCCGCCATGCGTCCGTCCTCTTTCCTTCGAGCACCATCTTCATACCTCCCGACACGTGTGCTTCTCCACCAGACGAGCCCGCAGCCGCGACACCCCACCCGCTCTAGCCCCGCGAGCCTCCCCAGCGCTCCGAACACCCCTCCCGCAGGCCTCGGCTCCGGCTCCCCCCCGCAGACAGGACAGGCGGGAGGAACAGACCTCAACACCGAGAACGGCGCCTCGAGGAGCCCCGCCTCCTGCAGCACCCCCACCGCCTCGTCTCTGTCCTCCTCCCTCACCAGCACCCGACACGCAGGCTGCGCATCCGGCACCGGGAAGAGACGGAAGACCCCCTCCTCGGGCACCACGCACCCCACCCCTGCCTCCTCCAGTGCCTGCCTCGCCCGCTCCGCCTCGAGCCAGTCGCCTGTCACGAGCACCGCCACCAGCCTCACACGAAAAGTATACGCACCGCCCCTCTCCCCATCAATAGAACCACCCACCCCGAGGATCTCACCCCCACCCCGCCGTGACCGCCGCGATCCCCCACAGGAGGAAGAAACTCACCACCACCGAGACATTCGCATACGTCCCCGCGTACTCCACATCGAGCCCGTGCTCCACCGCATAGGGGATCACCACCAACGGAGCCGGGAGGACCACCCCCATGAGCACCAACCGCCGGAGAAACACATCGAGCGGGAGGATCACCCAGAGGAGAAGACCCGCCGCAAGCCCCACCCCATACCGGAACAAGAGGGTCCTCCCCAGGAGGCGGCGCACCTCACGAGGGAAGCGGAACCTGAGGGTCATCCCCAGCACGAGAAGCACGAGACCGTTGTTCGCCCGTGCGAGGAGCCCGAGCACCTCCTCCACCGGTCCGGGAAAGGAGAGCCCCGAGAGATTCATCCCCGCCCCCACCATGTAGCTCATGAACGGGATGGACCCCAGGAGGGTCCGCGCGATCCTCCCTGCAGAGATCCGCTTCTCCCCCTCCCCCCCGAAGTACCACGAGACCAGGTAGAGCAACCCGAAGGTGAGGAAGGCGTTCCCCACGTCGAACATCGCCATCCCCGCGAGCCCCTCCCTGCCGTAGAGCCCCTCGACGAGCGGATAGGCGAAGAGCCCTATGTTGTAGCCCACCACCACGAGGAGGGCGTTCCCCAGGAAGGGCCGTTCGAGCCTGCCGAAGAGGAGACCCGCGAGGAGCAGGTTCAGCATCCCCACACCCAGACAGATGAGGGGGAAGGAGAGGAGCGCCGGTACCAGTTCCACCTCGGGCAGGGTCGTGAGGATCACCGCGGGGAGGGTCACGTTGATCACCAGCCTCGAGGCACTCCGCCCCATCTCGAGCGAGAGCACCCCCGCACGCGTGAGCCCATACCCCAGGACGATCACCGAGAGCGAGAGGAGAAACGGGTAGTGTATCCCCACCATGACCTCCGGAGACATCACATGATCTTCCCCAGCTACTGAAGTGGATCCTCAGTCGCACCCCCCGCCACCCGTCCCGAGGTAGCCCCTGCACCGAACCCGAACCCCCTCTCCAGCGACTCCTCGAGTGCAGCCGCCCCCTGGAGGAGTTCCCCCACCACCCGCTCGGGCGGCTGCTCAGGCCCCATCCCCACCGCCCCGGCCCGTGGGAGGATCCGGGCACGGATGTACCAGGGGAGCTCAGGAAGAGGCTGCTGGAGGAGATAGGCGAAGAGCTCCTTCACCACCAGACCGTAGGAACCCACATCGTAGCCCATCCAGGAGAGGAACCCCCTGAAGACCCGCCGGGTCTCCTCCGAGAATCCCTCCCACACCCGATACGTCGCCATCCTGAGACGAGGGTCGGCGTAGTAGAGTGCGTGGAGCGACTCGTGCGTGAGGAGCATCGAGAGGAGGGCGGGAGGACTCTCCCTGCTCACGGAAATGAGCCCTCCCCCGCCCGGTGCATACCCCGCCCTCAGCGGGACGAGCACCCCGGCGGACACGAGCACCTCCCTCAGCCACTCCTCCTCTTCCAAAAGGGGCACTCCCCTCTCCCGGGCCATGGAGAAGAACCGCGCGAGCACGACGTCCTCGTAGTCGTGGGCGTTCCATCCGTGGAGAGAGGCGACCTCCTCCCACGAAGGTATCCGCCCACGATACCCCGGCTTCTCCGCAAAAAAGGCGAGTCGCTTGAGCGTCCTGTCCTGCCTCCCGTAGGAATCGAACACGAGGATGAGGAAATCGGGCAGCACCTCCCACCGGAAGACGTGCACCGGCTGGGATTGGGGCATCTCGAGCACCCGGTCGAGGCTCACCCTCGGTACGGAGGCAGGCTCCGGGGGCTGCGCACCCAGGGAGACGCCCATCGGAACCAGTGCGAGCAGGCAGGCGCCGAGGAGGCCCGAAGGAAAGGAAGATCTCATGATCCCTCGTCCGCGAGACACATCTTCACGACATGACGGGCCAGGTTCTCGGCGATCTCCCGCTTCTTCTCCATGGGGAAGTCGTGCGAGTACCTCACGAACTGCTGGAAGTAGCCCTTGAACGAGTAGGGGAGCTGAGGAAGGGAGAAGACATGGCGCTCCATCTCCCTTCCCCCCGGTTCGAAACGCCGGTTGACGGCGAAGAGCACGGCGCACACGCTCTGGATGAACCCGGAGGCCGAGACGAGGAAGAAGTACTCGTCCTCGAGGGCCGCTGCGGCACAGAGATCGGAGAGAAAGTGCTCCATCTTGGCCCTCGCCTCGTCGCGGAGTACCCTCCAGAAGGAGGAGGGCAGATCCTCGAGCCGCTCACGCACCGAGGCGAGCCAGTCGGAGCGGGAGAAGAGGATCGTGCCGTTCACGAGGCGGTAGAACATGTAGCTGACCCTGTCCTCCACCAGTTCGAAGGCCCCGGGCTCCGCACCCAGCACGGCTTCCACGTCCGGTATGGACTTGTATTCGAGCCTCACGGGCAGATCGCCCACCAGGAACCGGTCCTTGCGATTGCCGGGCGCGGACTCGAAGGCCCCGGTGAAGGACAGCTCTTCCATCCGCTCCTTGTAGGAGGGAAGCTCGCCCGAGAAATACACGTCGAGGCTGATGAAGAAGTAGGGGTCGTAGATGTCCTCGCGATCCCGATCGAGGAAACACACGGTATCCACCGCATCCCAGCGTGAGAGCACCTCCACGAGTCTCTCCAGGACCGCTTCGATCTTCATCCGCATCGGAACCCCCATGAAGACTCCTTGTACCGCCTCCTCTTACATAGTAGCATGCGACAGGGACAATGAGAAGTGAAGAGGGAGGAACCATGGAGCTGGTGGTGACCGGCGTACGGCTCCCGGGGAACATGGAGGCCCTCGTCGAGGAGGCACGGGCCAGGCTCTTCCACGAGCACGGGATACTCACCGCACGGTCCGCCTTCCCCTTCTACGCCCTCAGGGTGGACGAGGAGCCCCTCCCCGTATCCGTGCTCGAGGGGGCGCGGAAGGTGGGATTCCTCCCCTTCCGGGGCGGCCTCGTCCGCCGGGAAGGCGATTTCCTCGTCCTCCCCACCCTTCCCCCGGACCCGTGGGACCGCCTCAGGAGATGGCTCGAAGGCACGGCCGGCGCGCAAGGCCCGTGGCCGCACTGGGTCCCGGGGACGGGGTTCTTCATCGCCGTCCGAGAGAAGGCGCCCCCACCCCTCGAACCGCTCGCGGGGCGCACCATCAAGGCGCCGATCCTCTTCTCGGCCCTCTTCGACTGGGAGGACGGGGAGGAGCCCTGGCGGGCGGTGCGTTGGAAGGTGCTCTGGCAGAAACCCCTTTTCAAACATCACGTGCGCAAGGGGGTATTGCCCGACGAGGTTGTGTGATGCTATAAACCAATCATGGGTTACCTGAGTCGCCTCCAGGGGTGGATGAAGTCGCATGTATGTGGTATCTTAGTTAGGTAGAGAAATTAGAGATTATGGAGACTTTAGAGATCATTCATTACCTCAAGGAAGGTGACAAGCTCATCTTCTTCCTTCCCCGCCACCTGAGGGCGGTGGGCGCGTATTCCCTCTTCACCCATGCAGAGAAGCTCATCCAGGAACACAACCCCTCGGCGCTTCTCCTCGACCTGAGTGGTACCGAATACATCGACAGCACCACCATCGGCACCTTCCTCAAACTCAGGGCCTGTATGCTCGGAAGGCAGGGGGCCTTCCTCCTCGCCAATCTCCACCCCAAGGTGGCGCGCATCCTCTCGGACATGCACCTCTACGACTATTTCTCCCGTTTCAGCGACGAGGCGCTCTCACGGGTGCGGGAGAAGGTGCTCGACTCCGTGCCGATGATCGACAAGAGGTTCCTCGCACCGTGGTACCTCAAGGAGACCCACGAGTGCCTGGTGAAGGCCGCGCCGGCCTTGAAGGAGTCCTTCCTCCCCCTGCTCAGGGCCCTCGAGGCGAAGATCGCCCTCTCGTGCAACCAACGCGCCGGGGTCTGATTCCCCTTCACATATCCCCTCTCAACGGGTAGGCTGATACCTCGAGAGGCCGCGAGAGGCCTCACGTCTCAGACAGGAGGTGCGTATGCCGACCGCAGAGGTGCTCAGGGAGTTCTCGCTCGCACGCGCAAAGGAGGTCAAACGTGTCTTCGAGCGCCGGGGTTTCGAGGTGTTCGTGGCTTCGTCGGTGGCCGAGTCACGCGAGGTGGTGGAGCGGATCGTGCCCGAGGATGCACTGGTCGCCTGGGGAGGGTCCATGACCCTCGAGGAGTCGGGGATAAAGGACCTGCTTCGGACGGGCCCCTATCGGGTCCTCGACAGGGACAGGGCCGCCTCCGCCGAGGAGGTGGAGCGGATCTACAGGGAGACCTTCTCCTGTGACTACTTCTTCATGAGCGCCAATGCCCTCTCGCTCGATGGACACATCGTGAATATCGACGGCAGGGGCAACAGGCTCGCGGCCCTGCTCTTCGGCCCCAGGTACGTGGTGATGGTGGTGGGGTGGAACAAGGTGGTAGCGACCCTCGACGAGGCCCTCGCCAGGGCGAAACACCTAGCCGCGCCACTCAACGCGACGCGCCTCGAGAAGCACACGCCGTGCAGGAGGAGCACGGTGTGCGAGGACTGCCTGGGGGACGAGTCGATCTGCTCCCACACGGTGATCACCAGGCGTTCCGTGCCCCGGGGAAGGATCAAGCTCATCCTGGTGGGACAGAGGCTGGGATTCTAGAAGACCCGTCACGAGGAGGTGGTATGGAGTACGTGCATGCCGAAGGTGCTCCCGAGGCGATAGGCCCCTACTCCCAGGCCGTTCGCGCAGGGGAGATGGTGTTCTGCTCGGGCCAGATAGGGCTCGATCCCGCCACGGGGAGCCTGGTGAGCGGCTCCATCGAGGCGGAGGTACGGAGGGCGCTCGAGAACCTCACGGCGGTGCTCGAGGCTGCAGGCTGCACGAGGGAGGACGTGGTGAAGACCACGATCTTCCTCGTCGATATGGCGGACTTCGAGGCCGTGAACCGGATCTACGGCGGGTACTTCCCGCACCGGCCCGCCCGCTCCACGGTGGCGGTCAAGGCCCTCCCGAGGGGGGCGCGGGTGGAGGTGGAGTGCATCGCGGTGCGCCGATGAGTGAGGAGAAGGCGCGGCTGCGGGCCGTGCTGCGGGCGCGTGTGGCCGGTATGGGGGCGCAGGCACGCGAGGAGGCGGGCAGGGCGATACGGGAGCGCATCGCAGCCTGGGAGCGCTGGCGCGAGGCGAGGGTGGTGGGCGGGTTCCTCCCGCTGCGCGACGAGCCGGACGTGCGCCCGCTCCTGGACGAGGCCCTGCGAGAGGGGAAACGTGTGTACGTGCCGAGGATCGCGGGAGGGCGCATAGGGTGGGGGCGGTATGGCCCGGGGGTCGGGCTCGTGCGGCAGGAGCTCGGGTTCCTGCAGCCGGAGGAGGAGGGGGAGAGTGGGGTGAGGCCCGAGGTGGTGCTGGTGCCGGGGCTGGGGTTCGACAGGGCGGGGAGGCGGCTGGGGAGGGGTGGGGGGTGGTACGACCGGCTGCTCGCGGGGGAGGCGCGGGCGGTGGGGGTGTGCTTCGGGTGCCAGGTGGTGGAAGCGGTCCCCGAGGAAGAACACGACGTGCGGGTGGCGTATGTGGTGACCGAACAAGGATTTTTCCGCTGTTACACTTGACAGGCGTCCCCCTTCATGCGCATTCTATAGCACATGGGAGAGATAAAATCGGCACTGGAGAAGGCCCTCGAGCGGGCTGCCGCGATAGAGCCCGACAAGGGAAAGCTCGAAGAGGAACGGTGGATCACGAAGGGCAAGCAGAGCGCCGCCCGTTTTCTCGAGGACCGCGAGTTCGACATAAAGAAGGAACTCAAAGGGCTTTCCGCCGAACAGCGGTCATGGTTCGTGAAAGGATCCGTGGAGACATTCCTCGCCAACCTCACCCTTCCTTCACGAGAGGAGGAGCTCGAGCGGCTTCCCCTCGTCATGGAGGGGCTGAGGAAGGTGCTCGGAGAGGCCCCTCTCTTCGGCATGCTCGAGCAACAGCTCTCGCAGTTCTTCTCCCAGTATCTGGCCACCTACCGGCAGGTTGAGACGGCCCTCCTCCAGCAGTTCGCACCCAGGTTCCGGGAGAAAGAGACGCTCCTCTCCCAGCAACTCGGCATGCCCGTGAAGGTCGCCCCGGAGACCGATCCCGAATACCAGGCGGCCTTCAGACAGCACATCGGCCAGGTGAGGGCACAGTATGAACAGCATCTCTCCCAGGTAAAGGCCCAGATCCGGAAGATGCTCCTCGCCTAGCACACCCTGTACATGATCCGGAGACTCGCACATGGGAGCCCCCTCGGAGAAGTTCAGACTCTATCTCCTCCAGTTCTTTTACTTCTTCGCAGGGGGGAGCGCCCTTCCCTTCCTCACCCTCTACTTGAAGGAGGTGCTCCTCTACCCCGACGGCAGCCCCGCCTACAGTCTCATAGGGGGGCTCTTCCTCGTCTCCGGGCTCGCGGGCCTCGTCGCCTCGCCGGCGGCAGGCTATATCGCCGACACCTTTCATGCGGAGAACAGGCTCCTCTCCATCTCGGGACTCATGTACGCCCTGGGAAGTTTCCTCTACATGGTGCTCTGGTTCCTCCCCCCTTCCTATTACGGCCTCGCGTACGCCCTCGTGATCGCGGGGAGCGTCCTGAGGGGCATATTCATGCGCCCCATCATCCCCCTCCTCGACGCACAGATCCTCGCCTACTTCCACCATGCGGAGGGCAACGCCCGTAACTACGGAACCATCCGTTGGATGGGCTCGTTCGCCTGGGCCTTCAGCCTCGTGGCGAGCGGCATCCTCCTCCAGCTCACCGGAAAGCTCGTCTACCCCATCGCGGTCCACGTGACCGGACTCCTCCTCTTCGCCTTCATCGCCCTTCCCCCCAGTGGGACACCCCGCACCTCCGAGCCCACGAGATGGGAACACCTCCTCAAGGACCGCCTCTTCTTCGGCTACCTCTCCGTCATCTTCCTGGTGGGCTTCAGCGTGATGGGGAGCTACAGCTTCACCACCTACCTCATGGAGGAATCCGAGGTGAGCTACCTCCTCATGGGTCTCTCGTTCGCAGTGGCGAGCCTCCCCGAGATCCCCCTCATGTACCTGGGCAGGAGGTTGCTCGCGCGCTGGGGTATGAGCTCCCTCTTCCTCATGGGTGTGGGGCTCCATGCCCTCAAGCTCGTCCTCTTCCTGCTCATCCCGCAGGGGTCATCCGCCCTCCTCTTCGTCCTTGTCCAGATCCTCCACGGGTGCGGGTACGCCTTCTACTACCTGGGACACATCTCCATCGTGGACGGATTGTCCCATCACACGCTGCGTGCGACCTACCAGAACCTCCAGCAGTTCGCATGGGGCCTGGGCGCCTCCATCGGAGGGCTCGCCGGAGGCATCATCATAGAGCACACCTCGGTGCGGGTCTTCTTCGGCGTGGATGCCGCCATACTCGTCCTCGCGATGGGCATCTTCTCATCCTTCATCCTCCCGGCTCTCCACCGCCGCGCCCTGCGAGAAACGTCCTGATCTCCTCCTGGAGACGGGAGAGCTCCCTCCGTACCGCATCGAGTAGGTCGGGCATCCTTCCCTCGTCGTGCTGCCTCGCCGCCTCCTGTGCCGCGAGGGCCGCGTCCCGGAGCGACCGGGCGTAGAGGTTGGCCGCTCCCCCCTTGAGGGCGTGCACCTCCCGGTGGAGGGCCTCCCAATCCCGCCCTTCCCAGGCACCTTCGATCCTCTCCCACTGGCGCTCCGCCTCATCCAGGAATCCTTCCAGTATCTCGAAGGCCCGTTCCCGGAGATCGCCGAACTCCTCCACGAACGCCCCGATCCCTTCCCGGGCGTCCTCCTCCCCCTCCGATCCCCCGCGTCCCGAGAGCAGCCGCCGCACCTCCTCGACCATCTCCTTCCGGCGGATCGGTTTTATGAGGACCCCGTCCATCCCCGCCTCCCTGCACCGCCGCACGTCCTCCCGGTAGGCATCGGCCGTGAGCCCCACGATGGGGAGATCCCCTCCCACCAGGGCCCTGATACGCCGCGTGGCCTCCAGTCCGTCCATCACCGGCATGTGGACATCCATGAGCACCAGGTCGTACCGTCCCTGCGCCACCTTCTCCAGCGCCTCTCTCCCGTTCACCGCCACCTCCACCTCGGCCCCCGCCTCCGAGAGCACGAGGGAGACGATCTTCTGGTTGGGCATGTAGTCCTCGACCACCAGGATGCGGTGGCCCTCCAGCACTCCCCTCGTCCCCTCCTCCAGGGCTCCACCTTCCGCCTCCACCCCGGCCATCGCCTCCACACAGGGGATCCTGAACCACACCCTCGTCCCCTTTCCCACCTCGCTCTCGAGCCATACGTCCCCTCCCATGAGCCGCACGAGCTCCCGCGCGATCGTCATCCCCAATCCCGACCCACCGTACCGCCGGGTAGTGCTCGTATCTGCCTGGACGAAACTCTCGAAGACCTTCTCCCGCATCTCCTCCGGTATCCCTATCCCCGTATCCCGCACCTCGACCTCGATCCAACGCCCTTCCCCCTCCTCCACACACCCCACCCTCACCCGCACCCCCCCCTCCTCGGTGAACTTCACCGCATTCCCCACGAGGTTCATGATCACCTGTTGCAACCTGAACGGATCCCCCACCACCCACACGGGCACACCGTCCTCTATCTCGAAAGAGAACGAGAGCCCCTTCCTTCGCGCATTCTCCTCCATCACCCTGCACACATACCCCACCACCTCGTGGAGGTTGAACGGACTCTCATCGAGCGTGAGCTTCCCCTGCTCCATCTTCTCCACGTCCAGGATCTCGTCGATGAGCACCTTGAGACGCTGAGCCTCCGAGAGCAGGAGCTGGAGGTGTCCCTCACGCTCCCTCGGATCCTGCTCTCCCTTGAGGGCCTCGGCGAAACCCATGATCGCGTGGAGCGGGGTCCGCATCTCGTGGCTCACGTTGGCGAGGAACTCGCTCTTGGCCCGGTTCGCCTTCTCGAGGAGCCGGTTCGCCTCTCTGAGCTCCCGGGTCCTCCGCGCCACCTCCTCTTCGATCCCCGTGGAGTACTCCTCGAGCCTCGCGTACACCCGCATGGTGCGCGAAGCGAGCGTGATGAAGATCATGGCCTCGAAGATGAAGATCCCTATCCCCTGGAGCCATACGAACGGTTCCCGACCCATCACCTTGTAGACGATATCGTGCCCTCCCAGGAGCACGAGGAGACCGGTACCGATGAGGAGGAATCCCCCTTCCCGTGCTCCATGCCGGAAGATGATGATACTTATTACCACGTATGACACGAGGAAGGCGAACCCGAGCACGAGGGATGACGCGAACACGCGTTCCGCATCCTGGAGGGTCTGAGGCACGAGCACCATGAACCCTCCCACCACCCAAACGAGGGTGAGGACATACCGTTTGAGACGATCCGAACCCCGGAGCGAGAAGAATTCGAAATAGAAGACGAACAGATATCCCAGGGAGACGATGAGCCCAGCCTTCGAGACCGAGTAGCTGAGGACGGGGGGCAGAAAGGCGAGGGGGGATGCCATGCGCACGAAATAGAGGGCGATCCCCAGATTGCTCACCGCATAGAAGAAGAACCCCCGCTCCCTCCTCCGGTTCGCGTAGAGACCGAAGAAGTAGAGAGAGACGAAGAGACTCAGGAACGCGAAATACCCGTAGATGCGGGCGTTGAGGACATTGCGCACGTTCCGCACAAGGAAGGCTTCCCTCTCGTCCACGAGGGCCACGCGTCGGATACGTATCCTGCTCCTCTCCTCATAGGCCACGATGACGAGCTCGTTCTCCTCCCTGAGCTGCATGGGGGGGATGTACCGCACATAGATATCCCTCCTCGAATGGGCGAACCGTGGAGGGAACCCTCCCTCTTCGTCGAGGAACACGCCGTTCAAGATGTAGCGGTAGGCTCCCGGAAGACGATCCACCAGGAGGTACACCGGCTCCGTGGGAGACGAGGGGAGGGTGAACGTACAGCGGAGGAGGATCTCTCCCCGCGGTCCGGCGGGTCGATAATCGAGGGGAAGCGAGACATCCTGGGGTCCACCACCCGGGAAGAGGGGGACGAGGGTCCATCCCGAGGAAAGCTCATGGGGAAGGACGAACCCCTCCTCCCCGCTCAGGATCCCCACGACAAGGGAGAGGAGCAGGACACAGGACACACCTTTCATGTGCACCTATAGTGTAGTGGGAGCAGGGATGGATTGCAACGAACCCACCCAAAAAACGCTTGCACGCCACCGGAGTCCTCTATACTATGGTAGGTAGGATGAAGTGGTACAGAATCCTCTTCCCTCTCTATCTCATCATCCTCGCAGCCTTTCCTTTCCTGCTCACCTTGTCGTTCCCGCAACAGGACATCGATCACGCAGAAACCCTGCTCCGGTCCGAGATCCGGCGGATCTCCGACCTGTACACCCGTCACTACCAGAGCGTAGAGGCCCGCATACGAGAAGAGAAGGAAGAGATCAGATCCGAACTCGAGAAACGGCTCAGTATAGGTCTCGCCATCGTGGAGACCTACCATGAACTCTCCCGTGTCCGTCTCCTCTCCACCAAGGAGGCCCAACGGAGGGCCCGGGAGGCTCTCCGGAACATCCGTTACGAGGACGAAGGCTACTTCTTCGCAGACACCGTCACCTACATCTCCCTGGTGAATCCGCCCAACCCGGAGCAGGAGGGACTCGACAGGGAGAACCTCACCGACATCACCGGCACCCCCTATGTGAAACAGATGATCGACACCGCAAAGGCCCGTGGAGAGAGCTTCCAGGAGTACTACTTCCCCCACCTCTCCGGAGGGGAACCGGTGAAGAAGTGGGGATATGCGAGGCTCTTCGAGCCGTGGGGCTGGGTCCTCGGCACCTCGGAGTACATGGACACTCACGAGAGGAGGTGGGAGCGCCTCCTCGAAGAAGCCCGCCGGGCCCTCCCCCTCCAGTCGGACACCGAAGGAATCCGCCTCGCCCTCCTCTCCCCCGACGGGGAAGTGGAGGGGGTCCCCATCCTCTCCTCCCTCTCCCCGGAGGAGCGTCGAGCCCTCATCCAGGAGGCCTTGACAAGCCCTCGTGAAGTGCACGGCCAGCTCATCGCGGCCTCTCCCCTCCCCGACGGCCGCACCCTCGTCGCCGTCCTCCCCCTCACCCCCACACCCGCCGACCGCCTCCCACTCGTCCTCTCCGTGTCTCTCGTGCTCATCACCCTCCCCTTCCTGCGATGGCGGACCGGGCGGAGGGAACAGCGCGCACATCCGGCATCCTCGACCGCCGCTCCCCCGAACGCGAACCCGAGCCCTCCTCCATTCCACAGCCCGTCCCCCCGTCCACGGAGGAACCCTCACCCCCTGAGCCCCCCTCCGCACCGCCCTCCTCCACTCCCCCTGAACCCCCCACCACGCCTCCACACCCCATCCCGGAACCCCCGACACCCGCCCCCACCGCTCCTCCGACCCTACCCGCCACCCTCCACCTCGCATCCCTCACCCCGCTCCTTGAGCGGCAACGGGAAGTCCTGAGTTCGCTCCTCAAGGCCGTAGAATCCCTCACCCCGCCCCCCCGGCTCGAAGCCCTCCTCTCCTCCATCGACACCGCACTCGCAGAGATCTCTGCACCCTCCCCCTCCCGCCCCCCCTCCTCACTCCAGCACCTCACCGAGACCATCCGGTCGCTCCTCGAAGACCTGGAACGCTACGAAGACGAAGCGGAAGAGGCCCTCCTCCACATGGAGACCGTCCAGACCACTACCCACGAAGTGGAGGAGTTCCTCCAGGCCATAGACGAGATCTCGGAACGCATCAACATCCTCGCCCTCAACGCAGCCATCGAGGCCGCCCACGCAGGCGAAGCAGGAAGGGGCTTCTCGGTGGTGGCGGACGAGATCAAGAAACTCGCCGAGGCCACGGCGGAGCACACCACCTCCATCTCCTCGGCCGTCACCACCCTCACCACCACCCTCAAGACGACCACCACCCTCACCCCCGAACGGACCCTCTCCCCCCTCAAGACCCGGCTCCAGGAACTCCTCGATCGGATCCTCCAGCTCGAGGAAGACCTCGCGCGCCCCACCCTCGAAGGAGAGAGGGGCAGCCTCACCTCGCGCCTCCGGACGCTCAAGGAGGAGCTGGTCTCCCTCCAGGAACGCACCCTCCACTCCTTCCAAGAGACGAAGCAACGCATGACACACGGACTCCGCGAACTCGAGGACATCCTCGAGACCCTGGAAGACCGGATCCAGCCCTGAGCGTGCCGACCGGAGCTGCCCTTCACCGAAGGGCACCCGCGGGGACGCGTTCACGGACCCCGCATGTGCGGTTCCCCGAGGGCACACCCCGGCGCAGTCATGGGGACGTGCTCCCGGGGATCTATCCGGGGAGCCTCCATTCCTTGCGCACGCAGCGGCAGAACCCGTGCATGGTGGCGCACACCCCGCCAAGGATGGCGAAGACCCCCCAGAAGAGGGGCTGGCCGAGGATCTGGAGGAGGGAGAGCCTCCCCGTCTCCTCGACCGCGCGCTGGACGATCGGGGCGTAGTACACCCCGGCGGCCACCAGGAGCGCGCCGCAGGTCATGATGAGGTGGCCGAGGAGCACGAGGGCCCAGCGGGCCTCGGTGAACGAGACCGCGATGAGGCCTCCCCCTATGAGGAGCTTCACCACGGCCCAGAGGGTAAGCCCCACCACGAAGTGGTACACCGCATACCCGAGCAGCAGGAGACCGATGACGAAGGTGAGGGGACTCGGTCTACGCATCGTGTCCTCCTTTTTTGTGTTCATCGTATCATCGATTGTTGGGGAAAACAACCAGTCCGTCCGGAGAATCCCCTCTGCGAGGGGGGGGAGATCCCTCACCGCCCCTCTTCGAGATAGCGCCACACCGGTTCGGCGAGGGGGATCCCCTCCTTGAGATACCGTTCCATGGTCCTCTGCTCCGGTTCCCCGGGAACCATCACCTGCTCACCCGAGACAGAGGGCTGTGCGTGGATCTCGTCCACCAGCTCCTGACAGAGAGCCTTCACCTCGTCGGCGGCCCTGAACAGCCCGGGGTCGATGAAGAGCATCCACATGGCGAGGTTGCGCTGTTTCTCCAGCTCGCCGTACATCTTCACCAGGTGAGGTCCGAAGGCCCCGCCTATGAGCACACTGGTGAGGAGCTCGATCATGAGGATGATACCGTAGCCCTTGTAGCCGCCGAACGGGAGGAGCCACTTCGCCCTGTGGGGATCGGTGGTGGGATTGCCCTCCTCGTCCACGGCCCAGGTGGGCGGGATGGTGGTGTTCTTCTCCCTCGCGTAGAGCACCTTCCCCAGGGCCACCTCGCTCGTCGCCATGTCGAGGAGCACGTGGTCCTTCAGCCCCGGAAAGCCGAAGGCGAGGGGGTTCGTGCCGAGAAAGGGAACCTTGCCGCCGGGAGGGACCACCGCGGGATCGGTGTTCGCCACCACGAGGGCCGCAACCCCCGCATCGAGGGCTTTCTGCACGTAGTACGACATGGCGCCGGCGTGGCTGGTACGACGGATGCCGGCGAGGGCGAGTCCCTCCTTCGAGACGAGCTCCAGAGCGGCTTCGGTGGCCTTGTTCGCAGCCACGTGTCCCATCCCTCCCTGGGCATCCAGGAGAAAGGCCACTCTGCCCCGGGGAGAGATCGGGAAGGTGGAGGAGGTGTTGATGCCTCCCCTCCTGATCCGCTCGGCATAGTGGGGGATCCGCATCACCCCGTGGGAATGGACGCCCCGCAGGTCGGCGAAGACGAGCACCTCGGCCACAACAGCGGCCTGGTCACGAGGCAACCCTGCCTCCGAGAGCCTGAGTACAGCCTTCTCCTTGAGCCATTCGGGCGTGGTGGTGATCATGCGCTCTGACATATACCCTCCTCAACAACAGATGGATACCCCATGCTCACAAGTAACACGGTCTACGGAAAGACTAATATATTTGATCTCAGAAGTCTATCCCCCTCAGACCGATGATGTTGACAACTTCCCCATACCCTTCTACTGTAAAGAGACGCGTATCTTTCACAGCGAGGGGTGCGATGCAGCAGGTAACCGTCTTCTGTCCCGGTCACGTCACCGGGCTCTTCCATGTCCCCCCGCAGCCGGACGACCTCCTCTCACAGGGATCGCTCGGTGCGGGTTTTTCCATCGACCGTGGGGTGCGCACCACGGTCTCGATCGAAAAGGGCGAGGGGATCGAGGTGTACATCGGCGGCACGGAGGCCGAGGATCCGCAGCTTTCGGTGCAGACCGTGGCCGCCTTTGCCCGCGCGGCCGGAGGGCTCCCCGAGGGCAAGGTGGTGGTGCGCCACGAGCCCGAGGTGCCGGTGGGCGCAGGACTCGGGACGAGCGGGGCCGCGGCCGTGGGGATCGCCCTCGGCCTCAACGCCCTCGTGGGGGGGAAGCTCTCGGAGGAAGAGGTCTACCAGGTGGCCCACAAGGCCGAGATACTCGCACAGACCGGCCTCGGCACGGTCCTCGGCCTCTACGCCGGGGGATGCAAGGTGAGCGTGACGATGGGCGCGCCGGGGAGGGGCGAGGCGCGGACCATTGAGGCACCCGAGACGATCCGGGTGGTGATAGGGGTGGCAGGCCCCTTCCCCACCCAGACGGCCCTCCAGGACGAGGGGGTGAGGGCCCGGGTGGAGGAGGCAGGGAGGGCCCTCCATGCGGCACTCGCCGCAGAGCCCACCTTCGAGCGGTTCCTCGACCTCTCCCGGGAGTTCTCCCGCAGGGTGGACCTCTTCTCCCCTGCGGTCCGCCCCCTTGCAGAGGCCTGCGCCAAGGAGGGGATCCACCACGCCATGCTCATGTTCGGCGACGGCCTCTACTCCCTGGTGGAGGAGGCCCGCGCCCCCGAGGTGGAGGCCCTCTACCGAAGGCTCCTCCCCGGCGCCACGATCTTCGTGTGCTCCATCACCAGGGAGAGGGGGAAGGTGGTATGAGCGTGGAGATCCCCCCCGACCATCCGAGGTACCGTTCCCTCCTCTACAGGGAACGGCTCATCGAAGGGATGGAGAAGAAGGTCACCGCGCCCGCAGGGCTCATCGCCCACGGGAGGGGCGAGGCCTTCGACTATCTCCTGGGCGAGCGGACCCATCCCCACGCCCACACGGCCATACGTCAGGCGGCCTTCCTCTTCCTCACGAGCAGGCACCCGGTCGTCTCGGTGAACGGGAACGTGGCGGCCCTCTGCCCCGAGGAGCTGGTCCGCCTCTCCAAGGTGACGGGGGCCCCCCTCGAGGTGAACCTCTTCTACCGGAGCCGCGAGCGCGAGGAGGCGATCACACGGGTGCTCAGGGAACACGGTGCCGAGCGGGTGCTCGGCGTGGGGGCCGAGGCCGTCATCCCCGAGCTCTCGAGCGAGCGGCGCAGGGTCGATCCCGAGGGGATCCTCGAGGCGGACTGCGTCTTCGTGCCTCTGGAGGACGGCGACCGCACCGAGGCCCTCGTGCGCCTGGGAAAGAAGGTCATCACCGTGGACCTCAACCCCCTCTCCCGCACGGCCCGGACCGCCACGGTGACCATCGTGGACAACATCGTGCGCGCCCTTCCCCTCTTCATAGAGGTGATCGAACGCCACAGGGATGACCCCTCCTCCCTCGCGGTCCCCGACTACGACAATAAGAGGATCCTGGCCGAGGCCCTCTCGGCCATCGTGCGCCACCTCACCGCCATAGCCCACGAGCTCTCAGACTGAGTGCACGGGAGGTCCGATGACCCACCCTATAGAGGAGCTCCTCAAGGAGCGCATCCTCATCCTCGACGGTGCCATGGGCACTATGATCCAACGCTACCACCTCTCGGAGGCCGACTACCGGGGGACCTTGTTCGAGAGGGGGCCCACGGTGGACGGACGCGAGGTCGCTCTCAAGGGGAATCACGACCTCCTCGTGCTCACCCGGCCCCACGTGATAGAGGAGATCCACCGGGCCTACCTCGAGGCGGGCGCCGACATCATCGAGACCAACACCTTCAACGCCACCAGGGTCTCCCAGCGCGAGTACGGGACCGAGGACCTGGTGGAGCGGATCAACCGTGAGGCGGCGCGCCTCGCCCGTCGCGTAGCCGACGAGTACTCGGCCCGTACCCCTCACAGGCCGCGGTTCGTCGCAGGGGTGGTCGGCCCTACGAGCAAGACCCTTTCCCTCTCGCCCCGGGCGGACGACCCGGCCTTCCGCGAGCTCTCGTTCGGGGAGCTGGAGGAGGACTATTTCGGTGCGGTGCGTGCCCTCGTGGAGGGCGGGGCGGACCTCATCCTCATCGAGACGGTGTTCGACACCCTCAACGCCAAGGCGGCCCTCGCAGCGGTCGCGCGGTTCCGCAGGGAGAGCGGGCGGGCGGTGCCAGTGATGCTCTCGGCCACCATAAGCGATGCGGCGGGCCGTCTCCTCTCGGGTCAGACCCCCCGCGCCTTCCTCCACTCGGTGCTCCACGGCCGGCCCCTCTCGGTGGGGTTCAACTGCGCCTTCGGCCCCGAGATGATGCGCCCGCACCTCAAGGCCATCCAGGATGCGCCCTGCGCCGTGAGCGTGCATCCGAACGCCGGGCTCCCCAATGCCCTCGGTGAGTACGACCAGGGGCCGGACCAGATGGCCGCAACCCTCGCCCTCTACGCGAGGGAGGGGCTCCTCAACATCGCAGGCGGGTGCTGCGGCACCACGCCGGACCACATCCGGGCGATCGCAGGGACCCTGGAGGGGATCGCGCCCCGTCCCATTCCCTCCCCCCGACCGGTGGCGGTCTTCACCGGGCTGGAGGTGCTCGACCAGGAGGTGGCGGGCTTCATCCTGGTGGGCGAGCGCACCAACGTGGCGGGATCGGCGAGGTTCCGCCGCCTCCTCAGGGAGGAGCGGTGGGAGGAGGCCCTGGAGGTGGCGCGGGCACAGATCTCCGCGGGCGCCCACATGATCGACGTGAACGTGGACGATCCGCTCCTCGATCCTCCTCGTCTCATGCGGCACTTCCTCTCCCTCGCCGCCTCTGAGCCCACGGTGGCGCGCGTGCCGGTGATGATCGATTCCTCTGACTGGGAGGTGCTGCGGGCAGGGCTCGAGTGCCTCCAGGGTAAGGGGGTGGTCAACTCCTTGAGCCTCAAGGACGGGGAGGCGATCTTCCTCGAACGGGCCCGGGTGGTACGGGAGATGGGGGCTTCGGTCCTCGTGATGTGCTTCGACGAGGAGGGCCAGGCCGAGACCTTCGAGCGCAAGATCGCCGTGGCACAGCGGGCCTACCGGCTCCTGGTGGAGGAGGTGGGGATCCCGCCCTGGGATATCGTGATCGATCCGAACATCTTCGCCATCGGGACGGGGATGGAGGAGCACGCCCGCTACGGCGTGGACTACCTGGAGGCGGTGCGCTGGATCAAGGAGCATCTCCCCCACGCGCGCACCTCGGGTGGGATCAGCAACGTCTCGTTCGCCTTCAGGGGGCACGAGGGCCTTCGCGATGCGATCCACGCGGTCTTCCTCCACCACGCGAGGGCGGCGGGGCTCGACATGGCGATCGTGAATCCCCAGCGGATGATGGCCTACGAGGAGGTGCCGGAGGAGGTGCGGGCTCTGATCGAGGATCTTATCTTCGCCCGGCGGAGGGATGCGACGGAGCGCCTGCTCGAGGCAGCCCAGGGGCTTTCCAGTGCCGGGCCGAGGGGGCGGGGGGAGGATCGGGCGTGGAGGGAGCTGCCGGTGGAGGAGCGGCTCGCCTATGCCCTGAAGGAAGGGATCCAGGGGTACCTCGGAGAGGATCTGGAGGAGGCGCACCGGAAGGCGGGGAGCGCGCTGGGGGTGATCGAGGGGCCGCTCCTTACGGGGATGGAGGAGGTGGGGAGGCTCTTCGGCGAGGGGAGGTTGTTCCTGCCGCAGGTGGTGAGGGCGGCGCGGGTGATGAGGGAGGCGGTGGCGATCCTGGAGCCGAGGCTCAAGGCGGAGCAGGGAGGGGTCGGGAAGGCGAGGGGGGTGGTGGTGCTCGCCACGGTGAAGGGGGATGTCCACGATATCGGGAAGAACATCGTGAAGGTGGTGCTCGAGTGCAACGGGTACCGTGTGGTGGATCTGGGGGTGATGGTGCCGCCCGAGAGGGTGGTGGAGGCGGCGCGGCAGGGGGCCGATGCGGTGGGGCTGTCGGGGCTCATCACGCCGTCGCTCGAGCGGATGCGGGAGACGGCCGAGGCCCTCGATCGGGCGGGGCTGGCGGTGCCGCTCCTCATAGGGGGGGCGGCGACGAGCAGGCTCCACACGGCGCTCAGGATCGCCCCGGCCTACCGAGGGCCGGTGATCCACGTGCGGGATGCCTCGGAGGCGGTGCAGGTGATGGGGCGGCTCCTCTCGGAGGGGCGGGAGGAGTTCGTCCGGGAAGTGAGGGCGGAGCAGGCGCGGCTGAGGGAGCAGGGGGTGAAGGGGAGAGGGGGCGTGCTGGGGCTGGGGGAGGCGCGGCGGAGGAGGCTGCGGCCGGGGCCGGCTTCGCCGGTTGAGCCACGGGTGCGGGGGCCTCAGGTGGTGCGGATGGGGGTGGCGGAGGTGCGCCCCTACCTGGACTGGCGGATGTTCTACAAGGGATGGGGACTCCCTGCGCGCACGCCCGAGCGGATGCGGGAGGCGGAGCGGGCGGAGGCGGTGCGACTGCGGGAGGAGGCGGAGGGGGTGCTCGCGCGGATGGAGGGGAGGGTGCGGATCGAGGGGGTGGTGGGGTTCTTCCCGGCGCGGGATGTGGGGGAGGACTGCATCGGGGTGCTGGGGTGGGGGGGAGAGGGGGTGATCCGGCGGCTGCCCATGCTACGGCAGCAGGCGGTGAAGGAAGGGGAGCCCACCCGGTCCCTCGTGGATTTCCTGCCTCACGAAGGGCATGACTATCTCGGCCTCTTCGTCATTACCGCAGGCAAGGACATAGAGCACTTCCTCGCAGAGGAGGGGCCTGGAGAACCCTATCGCGAGCTCATGGTACGGCTCCTCGCCGACAGACTCGCCGAGGCGGCGAGCGAGTACCTCCACATGCTCGTGCGCACCACCCTCTGGGGCTATGCCCCTGAGGAACACCTCTCCCCCGAGGAGGTGCTCGCAGGCACGTACCGGGGCATCCGACCTGCGCCCGGACACGCCGCCTGCCCCGACCACAGCCTCAAACAGGACATCTTCGAGCTCCTCGGGGCGGAAGAACGCCTCGGGATCAGGCTCACCGAGTCGTTCATGATGGTCCCCCCATCCTCGGTGGCGGGCTTCTACTTCTCGCATCCCGAGAGCCGCTACTTCGCCGTGGGACGCATCACCGAGGAACAACTCCGCGACTATGCACGCCGCAGGGAAAGGCCTGTTGACGAAGTGCGAGGCTGGCTCGACCACATCGTGGTCGCAGATTCATGAGCCGGGCTTCAGCACCTCCTTCACCGTGTTTCGATCGTCCACCAGCACCACGGTGGGCTGCCAGGAAGAGGCCTCTTCCGGGGTGAGGTGCGCATAGGAGACGATGATCACCAGGTCGCCGGGCTGGGCGAGCCTCGCGGCCGCGCCGTTTATGCAGATCTCCCCGGGTCTCCCGTCGATGAGGTAGGTGGTGAAGCGGGCGCCGTTGTTGAGGTTGAACACATCGACCTTCTCGTGCGGGAACATACCCGCCGCTCGGTAGAGCTCGGGATCCACCGAGATCGACCCCTCGTAGTCGAGTCTCGTCTCGGTCACCACAGCCCTATGGATCTTGGACTTGAGCACCTCTATGAACATCAGCCTCTTCCTTACATCCCTCAAAGGAATCTTTTAAGAAAAGATACTAGAAACTCACTGTTCAGGAAAGGACCCGCGCTTCCAGAAGGCCCACAAGCCGGGAGGCGAGCGCCTCGGTGGTAGGCACCTCCTCCGCCTCCCCCGGCGAGGTGAAGATCCGCGCCCTCACCCCCCTCCCCATCTCCTCCATGTCGTTGTGCACCACGAGATCGGCCCCCTCCTCGAAGATACGTCTCACCGCCTCCTCCATCACCTCGTCCCGCGCCCCCACCGTGAGCTTGAACCCGACGAGCACCACCCCCGGCGCCCATCCCTTGATCCCGGCGAGGAGCTTCTCGTTCCTCGCGAGCCCGATCCAGACCGGCCCGGCCGAGTCCACCTTCCCGCCCCCCTCCACCCGCCTCAGCACCACCCGCAGTCTCCCTTCCTCCTCCTCCCTCGCCTCCTCCTCCCACACCCCTGCCACGCTGAAATCGCTCACCGCAGCCGCATGCACCACCGCATCCCAGACACCCCCACGCAGGAGCCCCTCGAGCCGCCCGGCAAGCTCGGCGAAACAGGAGAAGCGCACCACCTCCACCCCCTCCGGCACCACCTCCGCCACCCCCACCAGGGCCGTCACCTCATGCCCCCTCCGCGCCGCCTCCTCTGCCACCAGGGCCGCGGTCCTCCCCGTGGAGGTGTTCACCAGGGCACGCACCCCGTCCACCGGCTCCCGGCACCCCCCACCCGTCACCAGGATCCTCACAGCTCCTCCTTTATCTTCTGGAAGACGAGCTCGGGATCCGCGAGCTTCCCGGTCCCCACCGTGCCGCAGGCGAGCCTCCCCTCCACCGGGGCAAGGATCACCACCCCCCACTCCTCCAGGACCTTCAGGTTGCGCTGGGTGGCGGGGTGGAGGTACATCTGCGTGTTCATCGCCGGGGCGAGCCACACCGGCCTCTGGAAGTTGTTCGCGAGGAAGATCGCGCCGAACAGGTCGTCGGCAAGCCCTGCAGCCAGGCGCGCGATGCAGTTCGCCGAGGCGGGATACACCAGGAGCAGATCGGCCCACTCCTGGGCGAGGGTGATGTGGGGGATGAAGTCGGGCCGGCCCGCGAACATGTCGGTGAGCACGGGCCGTCCGGTGATCCCCTCGAAGGTTGCAGGGCCAATGAACCGGAGGGCGCGCTCGGTGGCCGTGGCCTGGACCTCGTACCCATCCTTCACGAGCATCGAGGCGAGGGCCGCCGCCTTGAAACAGGCCACCGAGCCCGTCAGGTGCAGGAGTATGCGCTTCGCCATCGTCACCATCCTCCTCATCCGTTCATGCGCGGGGGAGGCCCATCGAAGAGACCGGCCTCACTCGTCCTCGAAACTCTCCTCCCGGGTGGGGAACCGACCCTCCACCACGTCCTCCACGAACCGATCCACCGCCTCTTTCACCGCGAGCCCCACCTCGGCGTACCGCCTCACGAACCTGAAAGGCTTCTCCAGCCCCACCCCCCCAAGGTCGTAGAGCACGAGCACCTGGCCATCGGTGTCGGATCCCGCCCCTATCCCGATCGTGGGAATGGAGATGCGCTCCGTCACCACACGGGCGAGTCCGGAGGGGATGCACTCCAGCACGATCCCGAAGCACCCGAGCGCCTCCAGCCTCCCGGCGCCCTCCAGGATGTAGGTGCGGGAGGCCTCGTCCCTCCCCTGCACCCTGAACCCGCCGAAGGCGTAGTAGAACTGCGGGGTGAGGCCCAGATGCCCCATCACCGGTATCCCGGCCTGCACCAGGTGGGCGATCTCCTCCTCGATCCCCTTCCACCCCTCCACCTTCACCGCATCGGCCCCTGCCCGTATGAGCTCCCCTGCAGCGTGCACCGCATGGGCCTTGCCCTGCTGCATCGAGAGGAAGGGCATGTCGGCGATGATCATCTTGTCGGGCGCCCCCCGTCGCACCGCCTCGGTGTGCCGGACCATCATCTCCAGGGTTGCGTGCACCGTGGTGGGATACCCGTAGATCACCATGGCGAGGCTGTCCCCCACGAGCAGGCAATCCACCTCGGTCTCGTTGAGGACCCGTGCGAAGCTCGCATCGTAACACGTCACCATGGAGATCTTCTTGCCCTGCCTCTTACGGGCAAGGAAACTCCGAACGTTCACCTCTTGCCTCCTCGATCCGTAAGAGTAGCACAAAAGGGTCCATTCTGTCCAATCGTGTCGCCCGGTTCGAGCAGGGATTGCGATATTTCGAGCATCGCGCTTGACGATGCGCACGAAACACACTATACTTCCCATTAGACCGACGGTCGGTCGAGTACGTCCTGCGGAGGAATTGCCTGCATGACCGGATCAGATCTTCACACGGTCCGCGACACACGCGCCCGTATCATAGAGACCGCCTCCCGACTCTTCTGGGAGCACGGCTACGATCGCGTCCCTGTAGAGCGGATCATTCGTGAGGTGGGCATCGCAAAAGGCACCTTCTACCACCACTTCCGGTCGAAGGAAGACCTGCTGGACGCCGTGGTCGAGACCTTCACCGACTCGATCATCGACCGGCTGGACAAGACCCTTCGTGACACCTCCATCCCCATCGAGGAGAAGCTCACGCTCCTCATCAACCAGTCCGTGCAGTTCAAGCTCGAGAGCATCCCCCTCATGCTCACCATCCTCAAGACATGGCTCGACCCCGCCAATGTCACCTTCCGCGAGAAGATGGAGCAGCTCTCACTCGAGAAATTCCTCCCCCTCATGGCCCGCTTCATCGAGGAAGGTACCGAGGCCGGGATCTTCCACATAGGCAGGATGAGGCCCCGGGACGTGGCGCGATTCATCATGACCCTCTCGTTCGCCATCACCAACGAGACCGCCGAATACCTCCTGGGCCTTAAGGATCATCCCGAGTACGAGGAGAAGTTCACCACCCTCTACGAGAGCTTCCAGTACGCCTACGAGCGGATGCTGGGGCTCCCGGAGGGATATCTGGACTCCAGGATCGGAGAGTTTCTCCGGGCCACCAAGGCATACCTAGAGAAAGGAGCAGACAATGGCGATCGTTGAACTTTCCGGAGTGAAGAAGGACTACCACACGGGAGAGACCGTGGTACACGCCCTCAGGGGGGTGGACCTCCAGGTGGAACCGGGCGAGTTCCTCGCCATCGCCGGACCCTCGGGTTCGGGCAAGACCACCCTCCTCAACATCGTCGGCACCCTCGATTCCGCGGACGAGGGGACGGTGATCATCGACCACACCGATATCCCGTCCCTCGATCCGAAGGAGCGAGCCCGCTTCAGACGCGGAAAGATCGGCTTCGTCTTCCAGACCTTCAACCTCATCCCCGTACTCACGGCCTACGAGAACGTGGCCTTCGCCCTCGACCTCCTCGACCTTCCTGAACGCGAGGTGAGGGAGCGCACCATGCAGATCCTCAAGGACGTGGGGCTCGAGGGCATGGAGGACAGGAGACCGGCCCAGCTCTCGGGTGGTCAGCAACAGCGCGTGGCCATCGCCAGGGCCCTGGTGAAGAACCCCATCCTCGTCCTGGCCGACGAGCCCACCGCCAACCTCGACTCCGAGACCGGAGAGGCCATCGTCCACCTCATGCAGGAGCTCAACGAGAAGTACGGCACCACCTTCATCTTCTCCACCCACGACAAGATGGTGATGGACCACGCCCGCAGGCTCGTGCTCCTGCACGACGGACTCATCCAGGAAGACATAAGGAGGGAGTCATGAAGGCAAAGACCCTCTTCTCACTCTCTCTGAAGAACCTCACGCGCTACACCAGGCGTACCATCATCACCGCCTCGGCCGTGGCCGTGGGGATCCTCCTCTTCATCTTCGTGGACTCCATACTCAAAGGTGCAGAGAGGGACTCGGAACGCAACCTCCTCTGGTACGAGACCGGGAGCGCTCAGGTCTTCACCGGGGAGTTCTGGGAGGAGAAGGACCGCCTCCCCCTCAACAAGGGTATCGAGGAGCCGGACGAGGTGGTCTCGTTCCTCGCCTCGAAAGGCGTGAAGGCAGCCCCCCGCATCACCGCCCTGGGCGAGCTCGTGGTCTACAAGGACCCCTATCCCGAGGACGGCTCGCTCCAGGTACGGATCACCGCCGTGGACCCGGTACGTGACCCCGAGGTCTTCAGGCTCGAGGACGAGGTGGTGGAGGGCTCCTGGTTCTCGGGATCGCCCGGTGAGGAGGGCGTGATCCTGGGCCAGTGGCTCGCAGAGGACCTCGGCGCCAGGGTGGGCTACCCCGTCACGCTCGTCACCCGCACCCGGGACGGGGCCTATCAGACCATGGACCTCACCATCGTGGGGATCGTGGCGACCCCCAACCCCGTGGTAAACCGGACCGGGGTGTATCTCCCCCTCGACACCGCCGACTTCTACCTGGACATGGGAGGGACGGTCACCTCCATCGCCCTCTCCCTGCCCGAGCACATCCCCGTGGAGGAACAGGTCGCCGCACTCGGGCCCGAGCTTGCGGCCCGTTTCCCCGGCCTCACCCTCAAGACGTGGAAGGACCTCGCACCGGGGTACGTGGCCATCGCCCAGGCAAAGCAGGGAGGCACGAGCATGATCCTGCTCCTCCTCTTCGTCATCGCCGCGGTGGGGATCTCCAACACCATGCTCATGTCCATCTACGAGCGGTTCCGCGAGATCGGCATGATGCGGGCCCTGGGCATGAAGGAGTCGCAGATCGGACTCTCCTTCCTCCTCGAGGCGGCGGGCATAGGCTTCCTCGGCGCCCTCATGGGGGTGATCCTCGCCGTTCCCATCAACTACTTCCTGGTGGAGTACGGGATCGACTACGGCTGGCTCATCAGAGAGATGGACGTGGGCTACCGCATCGCCGGGGCCTTCAAAGGGACATGGGATCCGGGCTCCTTCCTCACCGCGTTCGTCATGGGTGTGCTCATCGCCACGGTGGTCGCCGTATTCCCGGTCCGCAGGGCCTTCAAGAAGAGCATCGTGGACTGCCTCTACTACCACTAAGGAGGAGATGATGAAACTCTCACAGATCGCCTGGCGCAACATCTTCAGGAACAGGAGGAGGAGCCTCCTCTCGGTGCTCGCCCTGGCCATCGCGGCCATGAGCCTGGTGCTCCTCTTCGGCCTCATAGACTGGATGAAGGACGACTTCAGGACCAACCTCTTCAGGTTCTACACCGGCCAGATCCGCATCCGGGACAGAGAGTTCGACACCTACGAGCACCTCTCCCCCCTCCACCTCAAGGTGGAGCACGCCCTCGACCTGGTGGAAAAGATCGAACAGATCCCCGGCGTGAGGGCGGCCGCAGCCCGCATAGGCTTCCCGGCCATGGTCCTGGAAGAGGAGGGCACCTTCCTCGGCGTCTACGGCAGGGCCATGGATATGGAACAGGAGCGAAAGGTGGCGAACCTCGACGAGTACCTCCTCACTGGCGAGTTCCCGAAGGCAGGGTCGAGGGAGATCCTCCTCACCCCCTCCCTCGCAGAGGAACTCGGCAAACAGGTGGGGGACACCCTCACCCTCATGGCCCGGACCGCCACCTACGGCACCAACGCCATGACCTTCACGATCACCGGACTGGTCCGCTTTCCCTTCAGCTCACTCGACCGGGCCTTCTTCATCCCCCTCGACACCGGACAACGGCTCCTCAGGATGCGATCCCAGGACGGGAGCACATTCGATGCCGCGAGCGAGGTGGTGGTGCTCCTCGAGGAGGGGGTGAAGGAACGAGACGTGCTGCCGCACATCCAGTCGCTCCTCGCCACGGGGAGCTACGGAGACGTCGAGGCCAGGCCCTGGCAGGAGCTTCCCACCCTCTACTCCGTCATCCGGATCACCGAGATCACCTACAACGTGATAGGGCTCCTCTTCCTCCTCCTGGGCAGCACGGTCATCATCAACACCACCATGATGGTCATCTACGAGCGCATGAGGGAGATAGGGACCATGAGCGCCATGGGCATGGAGGGGGGCCAGCTCGTGCGGCTCTTCTTCCTCGAGGCCCTCTACCTCGCACTCATCGGGGCCGCGGTGGGGGTGGGCCTCGGCGCACTCTTCGCCTACCCCTTGGGCATCTACGGCATCGACTACACCGCCGCCACCCAGGACATCCAGTGGCCGGTCTCCAGCATCTACTACTGCACCCCCACGTGGCGCACCTACCTCTTCGTCTTCCTCTTCTCCGTGGTGGTGGGGGCCGTCACATCCTTCATCCCCTCACGGAGGGCGGCGAAGCTCAATCCCATACAGGCACTCAGGACCATATAGGAGGCGTGTCATGAACACACGACGCATCGCATCGACACTGCTCGTATTCCTCCTCGCAGGAGGGCTCCTCTCCGCCCTCACGCCCGAGGAGATCCTCGACCTGGTGGAGGAGAATCAGACCTTCTCCACCTTCCGGGGAGAGGGCAAGATGGTGATCACCGACAGGTTCGGCACCCGCACCAAGACCTTCAGATTCTACGCAAAAGGCGAGGAACAGTCCCTCATCGAGTTCACGAGCATAGACGAGGCAGGACAGAAGATCCTCCGCACCGAGGACGAGATCTACCTCTACTACCCCGACGCCGAGGAGCTCATCCGCCTCCAAGGGGCGGCCTTGAGGGAATCGGTCGCAGGCTCCGACCTCTCGTACGAGGACCTCACCGGCGGCAAGGAGCTCAAGGACAAGTACCGCGTGAGACTCGAAGGCGAGGAGACGGCCAACGGTCGTCCCTGCTACGTGCTGGTGCTCGAGGCCAAGGTGAAGGACGTGGCCTATCCCAGACAGAAGCTCTGGGTGGACAAAGAGCTGTTCGTGGGATGGAAGGCCCAGTACTTCGCCCTCTCGGGCAAGGTGCTCAAGGAGGTCGAGGTGAAGGAGATCGAGGAGATAAAGGGCCACTCCATACCGGTCCACTACGTCTTCAGGGACATGCTGAAGCGCAACTCCTCCACCGAGTTCCTCATCTCCGGGATCGAAGTGGACATCCCCCTCGACGAACGCATCTTCTCGCTGGAGGAGCTCACATGGTAACCCACCGCTCGAAGTGGATCATCCTCTCGACGGTCCTGCTCCTCGGGGTCATCCCCCTGTGGTCGGAGCAACAGATCAGGGTGATCATGGATACCGCCCTCTTCGGTATGCGTATCGACGAGGAGACGTGGTCGCTCTTCTCGACGGGGAGCGGTGAACTCGACCTCCAGAGCAGGGGGAACAGGAACGTGCGGGCCCGTCTCTCCCTCACCGCCTCACTCGGCCAGGAGGTGGGCACCGACGAAGGCACGTCGAGCCTCACGGGAAGGGAGACCGCCACCTTCGGCATCCACTACGCCTACGTGAAGGTCCGCATCCCCCTCGCCGAGCGGTACGCCGTGCGTCTCTCCATGGGAAAGAACGCCCTCACCTGGGGGGTCGGCTCGCTCTTCAACGCGGGAAACATCGCCTTCAACCCCACGGCCACGCAAGGGGCGAGTCTGCTCGCGGTGGAAGGCCCGGTGAGGGAGGACACCGCGTGGTACGCCTCCCTCTACCTCCCGCTCGGCACCTACGCCTTCCTCGAACCGGTGGCCCTCGTGGCCCTCGCCCCTGCCTCGGAGGCCCCCCTCTTCCCCACACCGGAGGAGACATCGCTCGGCGCACGGCTCCACACCAAGGCCGGCCCCCTTCTCCTCGAGGCCGCCTACCTCCATGACGGAAGAGAGGCCCGGCACGTAGGGGCCCTTACCCTCCAGGGCAACCTGGGGGCCGACCTCTACCTCTCCGTCTCTTCCTCCCTCCCGGGCGAGACGGACGACATCCTCTCCTCCCTTAAAGAGGGCCTCATCATCTCCACCGGCGCCTTCTGGCTCAACCCCATAGAGGTGGGTGAGGGGCTCAGCCTCAGGATCGAGGCCCTCGTCATCCCCGACGCATCGTGGGAGGAGGGAACGGCAGGAGACCTCTCGGACTACGGCATCCACCTCTACCACGAGCTCAGCCTGGCCCCCTCGGACCGGCTGACCCTCCTCTTCCGGGGGCTCCTCTCTCCCATCGATCTGAGCGGCGTGGGAATCGCCGGTCTCGACTGGAACCTCGACCAGGGCCTCCACCTCTACTCCTTCTTCTCCCTCCAGGTGGGGGAGGAAACCGACCTCTACAGCCCCTCGCACCCCGGAGGCATCGCCCTCGCAGGAGGGGTTCGCTACACCTTCTGAACCACACGGGGAAGGGGAAACCCCCTTCCCCTTTTCACTCACTCCTCGGGTTGCCGCTTCCTGGTGAAGAACAGCTGGAGGATCTGGATGAAGTAGTAGATCTTCTTGTACGTTTCGACCATATCCCTCTGGAGGTCTTCCCCCTCATAGGCGTTCTCCACCTCGCGCCAGTTGAGGATGACCTCCCGTTTCGACCCCTGGGAGTCCTCTATGAGACTCTTGAAGATCTTGCCTATCGAGATGAGGTTCTGGGCGGTCTCCATCACCATCCGCCGGACGGCCTCGTTCACGTCGTCTATGTACTGCTTGAGGACGCGCTTCACCGCCGGTTCCTTTCCGCTCCCGCTCCGGTGGAGGTACTGACGGATCTTCTGTCCCCGCTCCCCCTCATCGCTCAGGGACTCGTCGAGCTCCACCACCTCCTGGGCGATGTCCATCACCCGGTAGTAGGCGTCCGAGAGCTCCTGGGAGACCTGGGGAGCGGTCCACTTCCCGCGCACGATGAAAAGCTCGGCGAGCATCCTCACGTCGCGCTTGTAGAAGTCCAGGAGAAAGGCCTTGAGGTAGTTGAACGGCTCCACGTAGAGGAAGGTCCCCACATCGTGACGGGCGAAGGCCGAAGCCGTGGCCTCCGTGTAGTACCGGGACCTCGCCACGGCATCGGTCCCGAAGACCATCCTGAGGAGCTGGCCGAGCTTCACCTTCCGCTTCTCTTCCCTGAGTCCTCGTATCACGGCCTCCGCATCCCGTCTGAGCTCTTCGAGCACCCCCTCGACGATATCCTGGCGTGAGCCCCTCACCTCCGGCTGAAAGGCAGGATTCTTCTCCACATGCTGCACGATCTTCACCAGGATATCGCTCCGCTTCACCGCCATGAGGGCGTTGAACATCCGCTGCCAGAGCCTCGGATCGACCACCTCCACGCCCTTGTAGAGCCTGAGGACGGGAAAGACCTCCTGCCACGGAAGGGCTGGATCGAGGGGCCCTATCACATCCAGGAAGTCCTTGAGATCGTCCACCACGTACTCGGCCGAGATGGGTTCGAACCTGGGGGTATACGAGGGGTCCTGCTCGGGGAAGGAAGCGTCGAACTTCTTGAGGAGGAAGTAGAAATCGAACTTCACGAATCCCACGAGGTAGAGGATGGTCTCGTAGACCCTGTTCATCCGCTCGGCTCTGTCGCGGCTGCACAGATCGTAGAGCTCGACGAGGTCGCCCTTCACCTCCTCGGTGAGCTGTTCGAGCGACACCTCCTTCACCCTCACGCGGAGCGCCCCTGGATCGAGCCGGGCGAGGATACCTCGCTTCTCCTCGGGGAGGAAGGACTCCACCACGAGACGCCTCAGCGCCTTCGAAGAATCGGCGTGCTGGAGGAGTGTCTGCGCTGGACCGATCACCTGGTATATCTGGAAGAAGAACTGGGCGAGCTGTGGGAGGGCTTCATCCGACCGGGGGTTGTAGAAGCGATACTTGCTCCTGCGTATCTCCTTCGCGATCTGTCTGAGGGCGCGCCTCTTCTGACGAGCGGGATCGTTCGCCCCCAGGATGATGTCGAGTATCCTCCCCAGAAACCCTTTCCGCACCGGAGCGGTTCCCGGAATACCGTCACTCATACTTTACATACTAGGTGAAAATATACTGAACTGTCAACGAAATATGAGCAAGGGCCTCACCTTCGAAGCGATTCTCGACCTCTCCCGGGAGACGGGTCTCACGGAGGTCTACCCGGCCTCTTCCGAAGGCATCCCCGGCCTCGACCCGCACCGCCACCCCTCCTTCCTCATCACCCACCTCCCCTACACCGTCCCCACCCCCCGCCCCTCCCCCCTCCCCTCCGCCCGCATCGCCCCCTTCGCCTGCGCGAACCACTACCGGGAACTCTCCCACACCCTAAGAAGGCTCGTCTCACTCATCGGGCAGCGCACCGGCCACCCGAAGTCCGCCTTCCGCGTCTTCTCCAACTCACCCCTCCCCGAACGGGCCATGGCCCACCGTGCGGGACTCGGGGTCCCCGGGAGGAACGGGCTCATCATCCACCCGGTCTACGGCTCCTACATCGCACTCGGCGGCATCCTCCTCCCCTTCCCCCTCGACATCCCCCCACCCCCACCCCCCCCGCCACCCCTCTCCCCCTGCGGCCCCTGCACCGCCTGCCTCACCGCCTGCCCCACCCACGCCCTCCCCGGCGACGGCACCCTCAGGAAGGACCGGTGCATCCAGTACTGGGCGGGCACCCACGGGATCGTCCCCGACCCCGTCAAGGCCGCCTGGGGCCCCACCCTCTACGGCTGCCCCCACTGCCAAGCCGCCTGCCCCTACAATAGACGCCCCGCCCCCGGACGCAGGCCCGTCCTCCGCGGCCGGATAGGCCCCACCCTCCCCCTCACCCTCCTCCTCGGCACCCCCGCCTCCCTCCTCAAGGCCCTCCTCCGGAGCTCCGCTCTCCAGCTCGGCTGGCTCTCCCCCCTCACCCTCCAGCGCAACGCCCTCCTCGCCGCAGCCGCCACCGGAGCCCGCCCCCTCTTCCACTACGTGGAACCCTACCTCACCCACCCAGACCCCGTCCTCAGGGACGCGGCCCGGTGGGCCCTCCACCGTCTCTCATGAACCTGGATGAAAGCATAAATATACAGAAACGTCCCTATTTTTGCATTAATATGCATTGACAAACCTCTCCCGTTCCGCCATCATAGGCTTGCCATGAAACTCAACCCACTCGCCCAGTCTCTCAACCAGACCCTGGAAGGGAGCGTCGCCTACAGGCTCCTGTCGGATGTGGGGAAACGCATGTTCTTCCCCAGAGGAGTCGCAGCCCAGAGCATGGAGGCCAAGGAGAAGGCCCACCGATTCGACGCCACCGTGGGCATCGCGAACGTGGAGCAGGGAAGACCCATCATCCTCGAAGAGATCCACCGGTGGGTCCCCGAGCTCTCCCCTGCGGAGATCGTCTCCTACGCCCCCACCCCCGGCGATCCGGAACTCAGGAAGCTCTGGCAGCAGGAGATCCTCAGGAAAAACCCTGAGGTACCACTGGATCGCATCTCCCTCCCCATGGTCACCTCGGGTCTCACCGGTGCCCTGAGCCAGGTGGCCGACCTCTTCGTGAACCCGCACGACCACGTCCTCGTCTCCGACTTCTTCTGGGGCAACTACCGCCTCCTCTTCGAAGGACGGCGCGAGGCTCAGCTCGTCACCTATCCCCTCTTCACCGAGGAAGGCTCCCTCAACCTGGAGGCCATGGAGCGCACGCTCAGGGAGATCCCCGCGAAGAAGGCCGTCCTCGTCCTCAACTTCCCCAACAACCCCACCGGCTACACCCCCACCGTGGATGAGGCACAGGCCATGGCCGGCCTCCTTGCCAGGTGCGCCGAGGAGAAAGACCTCCTTGTGGTCTGCGACGACGCCTACTTCGGCCTCTTCTACGAGGAAGGGATCTACCCCCACTCCCTCTTCAACCTCCTCGCCACCGCGCACCCCAACCTCCTCGCCGTCAAGGTGGACGGCCCCACCAAAGAGCTCTACGTGTGGGGCTTCCGCATCGGCTTCCTCACCTTCGGATCCCCGGTCCTCACCGCAGCCCAGTTCGACGCACTCAACCAGAAGCTCGCAGGATCCCTCCGCGCCACCGTCTCCAACTCCAACCGCCTCGCCCAGAGCCTCCTCAAGCGCGCCCTCACGAGCGCCCACACCCCCTCAGAACTCGCGAAGTGGGCCGACCTCCTCAAGGCCCGCTATCAGAAGACCCGCCAGATCCTCTCGCGCATGGGCGACGACGTCCCCCTCGTCCCCCAACCCTTCAACTCGGGCTACTTCATGTGCTTCAAGACCAGGGGGATCGATGCAGAGGCACTCAGACAGACTCTCCTGGAGAAGGGCATCGGGACCATCTCTCTGGGAAGGGACGTGCTCCGCGTGACCTTCGCGAGTATCCCTGAGGAACACCTGGAGGAACTCTTCTCGGAGATCTTCGAGACCGCCCGCAACCTCGCATGAGAGGCGATCCACCACGGTCCGGAGAGGTCTCCGGACCGTTCTCATCCCATCCTGTCGAGCTCCTTAAGCCCCTCCATCACCCGCCTGTAGGCCGCGAGGTTCTCCTCACCCTTCCGGGAGAGCTCCCGTGTGCTCTCCAAGACGGCATCCGCATGAGACGCCACGCGTTCCACCTCCTCGCGCACCACATCCACCAGATTCCGCATCCTCTTGATGGAAGCCCCGCTCGCATCCAGTTCTCCCTCCATCCTCCCGAGCGCCTCCTCCACCTCCTGGGAAAGCGTGGAGAGGCTCGCCACGGCCTCCTCTATCTGACGATACCCGGCCGCCGACTCACTCATGCCTCCGAGTATCTCCACGAGCGAATCCCTCGTCTCCTCTATCCTCTCCTTCATCCCCGCGAACACCTCCCTGAACTCCTCCAATGCCTGGACGGCCTCCTGCACCAGGGCGTTGTTCTCCCCAAGCGTCTCGCCGATCCTCCGGGCCTGGGCGTTACTCTCCTCCGCGAGCTTACGGATCTCCTCGGCCACCACGGCAAACCCCTTACCCGCCTCACCGGCATGGGCCGCCTCTATGGCCGCATTGAGGGCAAGGAGGTTGGTGCTTCCGGCGATCTTCGTGATGGTCTGGACGATCTGGAGGATCTCTCCGGAGTGCGCACCGATCCTGTGGAAGAGCTCCCGCGCCCCCTCGAACCTCCCGAGCACTGCAGCCGCCTCGCCCGCAAGAGCCTCCAGCTCCTCCCGACGTGAAGAAGCAGTGGAGGCCATGTTCCGCACCTGCGCCTGGAGCTCCTCCACCGCAGAGGAGGTCTGGGCCACCGCCTCCTTCACCGCCCCCATCCGTTCCCTCACGAGCCCCCTCGCCCCCTTCACCCGCCCTTCCGCCTCTCCGGCGCTCGCCGCATAGTCCGAGAGCTGAAGGACGAGCTCACCCATGCGAACGAGCCCCTCCCTCATCTCGGAGGACCGTTGGGCGTTCCTCGCGGCGTGCTCGCTCAGGTGCTCGCCGAGGTTGAAGGCCACGGCCGACTCCTCCACCAGGCCGTGAAGGCCTCGGTACCGGGCCACGGCAACCTGCGCCTGTTCCTGGAGTTCCCTGAACGAACGGTACTGGAGGTTGAAGATGTGTACGATGAACGCAGCGCTGAAGATCATGAGGATGAGGGCCACCAGCGCCTCAGAAAGGCCATCCCCCGCACCGGCAGAGAGGGCCACGGGTCGGATCCGGACCGCATACGCGAAGACGAGCGTGAGCACGTTCAGGACGATGAGGGTGATCACCTGCCACGAGGCATAGGCGAGCAGGGGAAGAGAGATGAGCGTGGGAATGAGATACGTCGCCTGGACGTAGATGTCCCGAGGGGAGACGATCTCCCGCATGAAGAAGAAGACGAGCGCAGCCAACCACATGAGGAAGACGTTCCCCGTGCTCACCAGCTTGAAACGGCCCAGCAGCAGGAGTGCCACGTAGACGAGGAACACCCCCGCCACGACCAGCTCCCCCACCCCCATCCGCACCATCCCCTGGAAGAGGCGCACCAGGGCGAGGCACACGAACCCTATACCAAGGAACGTATCGAGGAAGAGGAGGGAGGAGACCTTCCGCTTCACGATGAGGTCGGCCCCCTGATACGATCTCTCCAATACACGTTTCCACCACATACCTCGTTCCTCCTTGCTAATGTCTGTATCGTCAACATCCAGGGGAAAACCAAGCCTTCGGACACGAACCTCCAGGATCATCGATCTCCCTATTATGTTCACCTCGTATTTCTCCCCCCGGCTTCAACCCACAGCCTCCCCTGCCGTGTCCCCCTCCTCCTCATCTCATCCTCGAGCCTCCTCAAGAACCGGCCCTTGGGCATGTAGTGTCTCGGCATCCCCCTCCTCTCAGGCGGGGTGTCGGTGACGAGCCGCATCACCACCATCTCGGGCCGTATCCGTTCCAGGGCTCCCATCACGTAGTCCAGGTAGCGCTCCCGTGAGAGGAGGGAGAGCTCACCCCTCAGGTACTCCCGGAAGAGGGGTGCACCCACCGGGAGGTGGAGATCGTGGAACTTGATCCCCTCCACTCCGGATTCGGCCACGAACCGGGCGCTCTCCCAGAACTCCTCCCGCCCCTCCCCGGGGAGGCCTGCGATGAGATGGGCCGCGCGGAGGAGCCCGGCCTCACCTGCCCGCCGCACCGCATCCTCCCACTGGGCCACGGTGTGCCCCCGCCGTATCCGCCTGAGCGTCTCGTCGAAGGCGGACTGGAGCCCCAGCTCCACCCACACCTCGAGGCCCCGCGCCTTGTAGGAAGCGAGGAGGTCGAGCACCTCGTCGGGAAGGCAGTCCGGTCGGGTAGAGACGATCAGCCCCACCCATTCCCCCTCATCCGCCGCGAGCCCCGCCTCGTACACCCTCCGGAGCTCCTCCACCGGGCCGTACGTATTGGTGTACGCCTGGAAGTAGAGCAGGAACCGCGAGGCCCCGTAGCGCGCCTTCAGGAACCCCTTGGCCCGCCGCACCTGCTCCTCGAGCCCCCGGACATCACCGAGATAGGGAGCCCGGGACCCCTCCACATCGCAGAAGGCGCACCCCCGTCCCTCCCTCGAGTCCCGATGGGGGCAGGAGAATCCCGCATCGACTCCCACCCGGTAGACCATCCCGCCGAAGCGTTCCTTGAGATAACGCGAGAACGAGCGGTATCGCAGTCCTTCTCGGTTTCCCATCATCTCAATAGTCACCCATACACCACGGATTGACAAGAGCGTGCACCGTCTCTAGAGTGAGGCCATGAGAGGCGTGCTCCTCTTCCTCCTCATCGTGTTTTCCTTCATAGGATGCGAGACCACCGTGGATTTCTCGGCCCGTCTCCTCACCACGATCCCGGAGACCACCCTGTGGGTGGAGGCCTTCCATCGCACCTATTCTCACGACCACATCGAGGTCCTCTATGCTCCCTCGCTCGAGGAAGGCCTCTCACGCTACCGCGACATCGACCTCGTCATCTCGGAAGAAACCCTCCCGGCCTCCAGGCTCTTCCCCTATCCTCCGGGAGCGGAGAACCCCCTGTGTGACCCGGATTCGTTCTATCCCGGTATCCTCGCGGCCCTGGGCAACGGCAGCACCCTCATCCGGTATCCCCTCTCGTTCTCTCTTCCCGTGCTTGCCTATGAGAGTGCGTCCCTCACCGAGCTCCAACCCGGTTCCCTCACCGATCTCGAGACCATCATCGAACTGAGCGCAGACCATACCACCACGAGGAGGGGCGCCATCACCCGCATCGGATTCTTCCCGGGGCTCGCACCCTCGTGGGTGGAACACTACCTGCCCCTCTTCGACGTCACCTTCCTCCTCGGCCCCGGCGGGAAGATCATATGGGACCAGCGCTCGCTCGAAGGATTCATGGACTTTCTGACCTCCTGGTATAACCGGGCCGGCATCTCCCATCGGGAGGTCGTCCATTACAGGGAACGCTACCTCACCCTCCCCCCTGCAGAGAACCTCCGCCAGGGGAGGGCTACCATGGTATACCTCTCCCTCGCGACCTTCTTCATGATACCGGAGGAGGCCCGATCCTCCCTCGATTTCGTCTACCTCTCCCATCGGGGACGGGTGCCGGCCATTCCCCCCGTGACCACCGCCTCCATACTGAGAGATGCCCCCCACCGCGATACCGCCGAGCACTTCCTCCGATGGCTCCTCAGCCCCGAGGGACAGGAAGAGATCCTCGCCCACCTGGGCCGTACGGGGATCCCCTTTTTCGGCCTCGCGGGAGGCCTGAGCAGCCTCGTGGAGGTGAGTGAAGGCATCCTCCCGCGCATCCACCCCCGACTCGCAGGAGAGATCCCACCCCCGAACGCCATCCTCTTCACCCCCCCTCCCCGTGAAGAGGTGAGACGGTTCTACGCCGAATCATTCCTCCCCTGGCTCGAGGCGGCACTCGAAGGGGAAGCCGGGAAACCCCTCTCCCCGTGAGAATTGTTTGACAAATCCTCCGCCATACCGTATCATGGGAACGATAAGATATACCTATCGGAGGTTCGTATGGCAACGGTAGAACTCAAGAACGTCACCAAGGTCTACGGCGGCAAGGTGACGGCGGTGAAGGACGCGAACATCAGCGTGGAAGACGGTGAGTTCGTGGTCCTCGTCGGCCCCTCGGGATGTGGGAAGACCACCACGCTCCGCATGATCGCAGGCCTCGAAGACATCACCGAGGGCGATCTGTTCATCGACGGGGCCAGGATGAACGACGTGCCCCCCAAGGACAGGGACATCGCCATGGTGTTCCAGAACTACGCCCTCTACCCGCACATGAGCGTGTATGACAACATGGCCTTCGGGCTCAAGATCCGCAAGTTCCCCAAGGAGGAGATCGACCAGAGGGTCCACAAGGCCGCGCAGATCCTCGACATCGAGGAGCTCCTCGAGCGGAAACCCAAGGAACTCTCGGGCGGTCAGAGGCAGCGTGTGGCCGTGGGAAGGGCCATCGTTCGTGAGCCCAAGGTCTTCCTCTTCGACGAGCCGCTCTCCAACCTCGACGCGAAGCTCAGGGTGCAGATGAGAGCCGAGCTCTCCGCCCTCCACCACAGGCTGGGCAAGACGATGATCTACGTCACACACGACCAGGTGGAAGCCATGACCATGGCCGACCGCATCGTGGTCATGAGGGACGGCCTCATACAGCAGATCGGAACCCCGCTCCAGCTCTACAACCATCCCGTGAACCTCTTCGTGGCGGGCTTCATAGGGTCGCCTCCGATGAACTTCATCTCCTCCACCATCAGGGAGGAAGGCGCCCACCTCGTGGCCGACGAAGGCGACTTCCAGATCATCGTGCCTGAGAAGTACGAGAAGGCCCTCAAGCCCTACGTGGGCAAACAGATCATCTTCGGTATCCGACCGGAGGACCTCACCTACGATCCCTCGGGCAAGGGCGAGATCAAGGCCACCGTCACCGTGGTGGAGCCCCTCGGTGCTGAGATCCACCTCTACATCACCACAGGCCAGAACCAGATCATCGCCCGCACCCCACCGCAGCACGAGTTCAAGGTGGGCGAGAAGGTCTCCTTCAAGCCGAACCTCGAGCGTGCACACTTCTTCGATCCCGAGACCGAGCGCTCGCTCACGGCGGAACTCTGAACCTACCCTTCAAACCGACGGGGCTGCCGTACGGCAGCCCCTTTCTCCATAGGCGCACCCCTCATTTTAGTCCTCGAAGAGGAGCGACTCGCCCAGGAGCGAACGTCCCCGCTGTTCAAAGAGGAACATGACGAACCGCACGTACTGGAGCCTCGAGGCCAGCTCCCTCGCCTCTTTCTCCACCTGTGCGACGAAGCTCCCTATCCCCTCGCCGGTATCGAGCCTGCCGTGCCCCACTCCCTCGTGGTAGTACGACACCAGCTCGACCAACCTGTAGTAGACGCGCGAGAAGAGGAACAGTTCCTTCCTCAATCGGAGCATGACCCCCGCAAGCTCCTTGCGTTCCCGTAAGGCCTCGGGTCCCCCTTCAGAAAGCCTCCCCTGCTTGTAGCGCCGTATCCACTCGTTCACCACCTCCTGCCTCCTGAGGAGATCCCTGTAGGCCTCATCGAAGGCCCCCTTCCTCTCCCGATAGAGGCGGGCATAGAGCGAAAAGACGCGGGGTGCGTTGGCCCTGAAGGCCTCCATCCGCTCGGTGAGCCAGTTCCGCTTGAGGTCCTCGGCCTCGGCGAGCCGGAAGAGCACGGTTCTCAGCCGTTCCCCCACCCGGCGCTCCACGGCCTTACCCGGCTCGGCGAAGGCGGTCTCTCCCTCCCCAGTCCGGCACGCCACCCTCCCTTCGGTACAGACCACCAGGAGATCGCCCCCCGCGGAGGTGATCACCTCGAACTCCGTCCCCCGTACCCCCATCGCCGCACCCTCGGTACGCACCACCACCTCGTCGGTGCCCGCGAGCCGCTTCACCTTCAGGAAGACCTGACCGGCGAAGAGTTCCATGGCCGTGGTCTTCTCCTCTTCCTCGCGCACCACCTGGAACACGCTTCCCGGCCGTATCTCCACCGAACCGGATATGCCCCCCTCCTCCAGGAAGTCCACCACCACGTACCCGTCGTCCCCCGTCCTTATGAGGTCGTACTCTCGCACCTCCATCCCGAAGTCCACCGGGAGAGGCTCCCTGTCCTCTCTGAGGAGCACCACCTCGCCTTCCACATAGCTCACCATACCCACCTCGGAGCCCGCGGCATACAGGCCCACCCATACGAGCAGGGACACGAGCACCATACGTTTCATCGCTTCCCCCTTTCTCCTGAGAGTGCTACCCTCTCAAATATAGCCCAAAGCCCGGGAATTTTCTGGGGGAGCGCACCGAATACGCGGTACCAGACCGCGGCGCTCTCCATGCACAGGTACACGGGGACCCCGGGCCAGATACCCGTGACGAGGTCCCTCATCCGCCGGTACACCTCCACCCTCATCGACTGGAGGTACCTGAACTTGCCGTCCCGGGAGAGGACGAACTCGTCGTAGAGATAGGGGCGCCCCGCCATCCTCTCCTTCAGGGCCGGCAGGTACCGGATGGTCCCCAGACTCACCCATGCGATCCGCTCGGCCGGGAACGAGGCGAGGGCCTTCACCACCCGGGCATAGGCATCCTCCCAGCCGGGAAAACGAAAGACGGGGTCGAAATGGAAGGAGAGGCGGAATCCGGCATCAAGGGCCTTCCCCGCCGCCTCGAGACGTTCCTCCAGCGGAGCAGCGGCTCCTTCCTCTTCCGCCACCACCCGGGGAGGATTGAGGGAGAATCCCACCACGGCCCGTCCCTTGGGAGTCACCCCGAGCAGGTGATCCACCGACGCGGTCTTGGTCTTCAGCTCGAAGCTCACATGGGGATAAGGGGCGAGAGCCTGGATGAACTCCTCCGAGAGCCTGAACACAGGGTCGAGGAATAGCGAATCCCCCACCTCACCCGTGCCCACCCGTATCGGCCGGTCGGGATGGGTCTCCGCGAGCCGCACCAGCTCCTCCACGGCGGGTCGAGGATCCACGTGCACCACCAGCGGGGAGAAGTTGAGATATCCCCTCATCACACAGTAGGAACAGCCGAGCGGGCATCCCACGTAGAGGTCCACCGTGAGGTAGTTGCAGCACACGTGCCCTCGTGACCCGGGACACCGCCCGACGATCCTCCCCTTCGGCCGGGTGAGGAAGAGCGTCCTGCTGTTGAGGTCTTCGGGAGGTATCTCCTCCTTCCCTTCCACCACGTGCCACGAGGCCCCTGCGAGGGACTCCCTCGCCCGCTCAACTGCAGGGAGGGAGAGCGCGCCCCGCTCTACGTAGACGTGACCGATCTCAGCCAAGGAACGAAAGGAACTCATCCAGATGCTCCTCGAGTTTCGAGAGCGCCTTCATCCTCCGCGCAAACTCCGTACGGGAGGAGAACCGGAAACTCACCCTCAGGGAATGCCCCTCGAATCCCGGGGGCGCCTCCAGTGCCACCCCGGTACCGTCGAGGAGCCTTCGCCTCGACGCAGTGAAGGAATCCTCCATGCCGGCGAGGCGTGGGAAACGGGCCCTCCGCACCGCTTCGAGGGGTTTGGGCGACGCGAGCAGTTCCCCCGCGCGGTGCATCGCCGCACGCTCGTCGAGCCCCTCCCGCCGGACGATCTCGGCCAGCATCACGAGGATCTGTCTCCTTTCCGAGAAGGTCATCCTGTGGGGATAGTAGGAAACGAGCCCTCCCACCGGATCCGGGAGATCCCTCACCTCCCAGGCCGTCTTGAGATCCACCTTGCCCTCACGGACCATCTCCCTGAACGACGCAGGAAGGGACAGGTAACGCTCCACGTGGGAGAAATCGCGCTTGCCCGGAACCACGAGAGGGACGATCCGCTCCGCCTCCTCGAGGAGGCCGTAGGTCCTGCAGAGCTCGTAGATATGCGCCTGTTCCTCCCAGGTGTAGGCCCCTGCCCTGTTCTCGCACTCCAAGGCGGCCGTGATCCGGTTGAGGGGACGTGCCTCCTCCCCCTCGAGCAGTACCACGGGGATCTCCTTCCACCCCGCCTCCCGGAGACGATCGCAGAGGGCCCCGCTCCACACGAGCCCGTCAGGGGCCCAGAGGAGCGGGGGGACCACCCCCCTTCGGAGCGCACCCTCGGAAGGGAGGGAAGGCTCCTCCCAGATCTCCGCCTCGGGGAGTCTCCTCTTCAACGCCGATACAGGATAGACCGCACGCTTCATGCCCCTACTCTACCATGCAACCCGGTCATGCGGCCACCGCCGATATTGACACCTCCACGAGGTTGCCCGTACCATACCGGCACCAAGGAGCAGCTATGGACCGACACAAGATCGCCCTCATAGGTTGCGGCACGGTGGGGAGCGGCGTGGCCGCCCTCCTCACGAAGGATGCGGATCTTCTCGCACAGAGGACCGGTCGACACCTCCATCTCGCCTATGTCGTGGACAGGGACTTCTCCCGGGCGCGCGCCCTGGGCCTCGACGAGCGCCTCTTCTGCGACGACTACCGGAAGGCCCTCGCAGACCCCGAGGTGGAGATCGTCGTGGAGCTCGTGGGCGGCACCGGTGTAGCGAAGACCATCACCGAGGAGGCCCTCAAGGCGGGCAAACACGTGGTCACCGCGAACAAGGCCCTCCTCGCGCACCACGGCCCCGACCTCCTGCGCCTCGCGAGGGAGCATGGAGTGGCCGTCGCCTTCGAGGCAAGCTGTGGAGGAGGGATCCCGATCATCCGCGCCCTCTACGACGGCCTCATCGCCAACCGCATCGACGCCCTCTACGGCATCGTGAACGGCACCTGCAACTACATTCTCACCCGCATGATAGGAGAGGGGATACCCTATGAAGCGGCCTTGAAAGAGGCGCAGGAACAGGGTTTTGCAGAGGCAGACCCCACCCTCGACGTCTCGGGCATGGACTCCGCACACAAACTCACCATCATGGCATCGCTCGCCTTCGGTTGCAGAGTCGATCTCAACGCCGTCCCCGTGCAGGGTATCCACAGGCTCGAGCTCCTCGACATCACCTACGGTCGAGAGCTCGGATACGTGATGAAGCTCCTCGCCGTGGCGAGACGGGAGGAAGGGGGTCTCTCTCTGGTGGTGAGACCCTCCTTCATCTCCACCGAACACCCCCTCGCGTGGGTCTCCGGCTCGTTCAACGCCGTGAGCGTCTACGGCCATGCGACAGGCCACACCATGTACTACGGGAGGGGCGCCGGCTCCCGTCCCACCGCCTCCGCCATCGTGGCCGACATCGTGGCCCTGGTGACGGGCACCTATCCCCGGCTGTTCCAGGCCCTCCCCCTCTGGCCCGACAGGGGGACTCCTCCGACATACCTCCCCCTCGAGGCCACCATCTCGCGGTTCTATCTCCGCATCATGGTGGAAGACCGTCCCGGTGTCCTCGCCCGGATCACCGGTATCCTGGGAGAGCACGACATCAGCATCTCCTCCGTGCTCCAGAAGGAAGTCCCCGAGGGCAGGAGCACGAACCACGTGCCCATCGTGATCATCACCCACACGGTGGGAGAAGCCCGTGTTCAGGAGGCGGCGGACCGCATAGGGAACCTTCCCACGGTACACGAGCGACCCGTCATCATCCCCATCGTGGACGAACACGAAGAGTCCATAGGATAGGGGGCGAGGGAACCCCTCGCCCCCTTCCACATACAACCATCAAAACCAGGGCACGAAACAGAGGGGGACCACCAGGATGAGGGCGGGAAAGAAGTTGCCGGTCTTGATCCTGGTCACTCCCAGGAGGTTGAGACCTATCATCATCACCATGGCCCCTCCCACCCCTGTCACCTCATTGAGGATCGTCTCCGTGACGAGAGGCTGGAGGAACCCCGAGAGCAGGGTGAGCCCCCCCTGATACACCAGTATGGTGAGGGCGGAGAAGGCCACCCCCATCCCCAGGGCCGCGGTGAGGAGGATGGCCATGAAGCCGTCCATCACCGACTTGGTGAGGAGGAGGGTGTAATCCCCCTCGGTCCCGGCCTTGAAGGCCCCCACCAGGGTCATGGCACCCACGCAGAACAGGATGGAGGCGTCGAGGAACCCCGAGGCGAAGGTACTCTCACCCTCCGCCCGCGCCACCCTGCGCTTGAGGAACTCCCCGAAGCGGTAGATCCCTCCCTCTATGTCCCACCACGTGCCGAGGATCCCTCCCGCGACGAGGGAAAGGGCCATCCAGAGCACCCGCTGGCTCTCGAGGGCCATGCTCAACCCGATCACCAGGGTGAAGATCCCCACCCCCTGGTAGACCACCTTTTTGAAGTCCTCCGAGATCCTCGCATGGAACAGAAGCCCCAGCAGGGATCCCACGATCACCGTCACCATGTTCACGAACGTCGCTATCATGAAGCGTAGTATATCAGAAGCTCGTTACATGTAAAAGAGATATATCTAAACTATTGACCGGTAAACCACGATGATAGTAGTATACCGGTGCCAAGGGGGGAGGATGGGAAAGTCGGGTTCCACTCTCTCATCCAGAGAGAAAAAGAAGAAGATCTACTGTGCAAACTGCATTCACTGCAAGGTGTCTGCAGAACCAACCGGAGGGGGGTACCTGCTCAGGGTACGTTGTGCTGCGGGCAAATGGAGGAAGAAGATGGGTGCCGAGAAGCTCTACCGCCTCTCCACCGTCATGAGAAGGGTGATGACGGAATGTGAGGCCTATGAACCGATGGGAGACGAGGAGGAGTTTCTCAGGGAACTCAAGAAGACCCTTCCCGTGCAGGACGACCCCTACGAGATTTCATCCTAACCATCAGGTGGAGGCATGCGATGCGGCGTACAGCGTTTCTGGTCGGCGTCCTTGTGATCACGATCCTCTCGACAGGTGCATGCAAGAGCACCCCGCCCGAGATCCCCGAGGGTCTTTCCCGGGAAGAGCTCTTCCAGCGGGCACAGGAGGCCGTCGATCGGGGGGACGAACAGACGGCGCTCCTCTACTATCAGACGGTCCTCGAACGCTATCCCGACGATCTCGAGGGACGGGCCGCCGCGGAGTACGAGATCGCCCACATCTACTACAAACAGGGGCTCTACGGAGAAGCGAAGGACCTCTTCCTCACCATCCTGTCCTACTATGACACGCAGGAGGGAACCTCGCTTCCCCTCTGGATCAAGGTCCTCTCCGAGAAACACCTCTCCTGGATCCAGGAGAAGGAAGCCGAACAGGAGGCACAGGGTTCCTGACCTACTGGGGGAGGAGCACGGGGTAGATCCGCACCTTCTTCCTCTCCGCCTCCCGGCGTACCATCTCCTCGGTGACCGCCCCACGGGGTCTGGGATGAGGAGGTGCGTCTCCCACCAGTATGATCTTCCTGTCCTCGGCCTGCCAGTCGAATCGGACGAGGGCCGCATACAAGGCCTCATGGACCGCCTCGGGGAGATCCCGCCCGCCTGAGACCCTTATGCCCTGGACGAGGCGCTGGAACTCCCCCATATCCCTCTCGAACGGTATCACCTTGTTGAGATATTCCTCCATGTAATCCTTGTAGAGCACCACACCTATCCTCACGCTCCGGTAGGGGGCACACACACGTCGGACGAGCGGCCCGAGCTCCCGTTTCACGTATGGAATATCGTCTTCCATGCTCTGTGTGGTATCGAGCACGACCACCAGGTCGAGGGTGTCCCCCTCCCTCTCCGAGAGCACCTCCTCTATCCTCTTGAGCACATCCTCCTGTCCCGTGGAATAGAGGAGGGGAGTCCGGCTCTCCTCGGCGAGCTTCCTGAAACTCTCCACGGCCGCGGGCATGTAGTTCTCCTCAGGGGGGCCCTCGAACGGCTTCTGTATCACCCTGAGGATGAAGGGATTGTCCTGGAAGGCCCCGGTGTAGTCGGCATAGCGCTTCTCGAAGGTGCGCACATTGAGGTAGGTCCCGTCCACCACGAGGAGCTCACCCGAACGCGACCATGGATAGCCGTAGATCACCACGTACGGGATAAAGATGTGAAAGGCCTCGCCAAAGACAGGGTGGGATTCCGGGGTTGAATCCACCAGGTGGTAGCCCCTCGAGGTATCGAGGAACTCACCGTCGAGGATCCGCCGCTCGTCCCCGTTCACGGGATTGTACACCGTGGTGCGGAAGGCGTAGGATGCCACCTTTCTCGCTGGGTCCTCCGTGGACTCCGTGAGCAGGACCGAGGCGATGTCCGGTTTCTTCCTGATCCAGAGGTGATACCCCCCCTCCAGGGCCTGTTCGACGAGAAGGTCGTCCGAGGAAAGAGAGAGATCGAGTCCTCCGAGCGCGCCGACGGAGAGGAGGAGACACGCCAAGACACCACTGCCTTTCATCCCACTATACAGGATCGGCACCCATGGGGAGGTGGTTTATCCCGTCATTCCACCGTGACGCTCTTCGCGAGGTTCCGCGGCTGATCCACATCGCGTCCCAGTTCGAGGGCCATGTAGTAGGCGAAGAGCTGGAGAGGAACCACCATGAGGTAGGGATACATGTACCGGTAGACCGCCGGAATCTCGATCACATCATCGGCGATCTCCCTCACGTCCGGATCTCCCTCGGTGCACAGGGCGACCACCTTCCCCCCTCGTGACTTGACCTCCTTCATGTTGCTCAGGACCTTCTCACGTAGCTCATCATGGGGCACCAGAAACACGCTCGGCGTCTCGGGATTGATGAGCGCGATGGGGCCATGCTTGATCTCCGCCGCACTGTAGCCCTCGGCGTGGATGTACGAGACCTCCTTGAGCTTGAGCGCCCCCTCGAGGGCCACCGGATAGTTGAGACCTCTTCCGAGGAAGAGGAAGTTCTTCGCCCATGCGTACTTCCGGGCAAGGGCCTTGATCTCCGGAGCCTTCTCGAGCACCTCCCGCAGTCTTTCCGGAACCTCGCGGAGAGCCCGTATGAACAGGAGGCCCTCCTCGTAGGAGAGATGGCGCATCCTCGCCATGAGGAGCGCGAAGAGGTAGAAGGCCGTCACCTGCGAAGTGAAGGCCTTGGTGGATGCCACCGCGATCTCCGGTCCCGAGTGGATGTAGACCCCGCCGTCGGACTCCCTGGGGATGGAGGAGCCCACCACGTTGCAGATCCCGAGGATGCGGGCCCCCTTCCGCTTGAGCTCTCGAAGGGCGTAGAGGGTGTCAGCCGTCTCACCCGACTGCGAGACCGCGAAATAGAGGGTGTTCTTCCTCACCACTGGATTTCGATAGCGGATCTCGGAAGAGAGCTCCGCCACCGAAGGGATCCTCGCGAGCTGCTCGATCACATACGCCCCGAGCATTCCTGCGTAGTAGGAGGTGCCTGCACCGATGATCACCACCTGCTCCACCTCGAGGAGCTCGCGACTGGTCATGTTGAGCCCTCCCAGGTGGGCGGTGGCATACTCCTCGTCGATCCTCCCCTGCATGGCACGCTTGATCGACTCAGGCTGTTCGAAAATCTCCTTGAGCATGTAGTGCTGGTAGGGTCCCTTCTCTATTTCCTCCAGCTCCCACGTGATGAGTTCTACCTTCTTGTCGATGACGGTGTTCCTCAGGTCCGTGGTGAGGAACTCCTCAGGGGTGACCCTCACCACCTCGTTGTCCTCCAGGTAGACCACCTGTCGGGTATGCCCCAGGAGGGCGGAGACATCGGAGGCGAGGAACATCTCGTGTTCCCCCACTCCCAACACGAGAGGGGAGCCGTTCCGCGCACCGACGATCACCTGAGGCTCGTCCGCGTGCACACACAGGAGACCGTACGTACCCTTCACCAGGGAGAGGGCGCGTTTCACCGCCTCTTCGAGCGATCCCTCATAGAAATCCTCGATGAGGTGGGCGAGCACCTCGGAATCGGTCTCGGATACGAACCGATATCCTCGCTCCTCCAGGGTCTCCTTGAGCGACTGGAAGTTCTCGATGATCCCGTTGTGGACCACGGCGATCTTTCCGTTTTGGGAAACATGCGGATGGGCATTGGTGTCGGTGACCCCCCCGTGCGTGGCCCACCTGGTATGCCCTATCCCATACTCGCCGTCGAGATCCTGCGGGACGATCCCCTCGAGGTCCTTGATCTTGCCCGCCCGTTTGATCACCGTGAGCGCGCCGTCCCGCACGGTGGCGATCCCCGCGGAGTCATAGCCCCGATACTCGAGTCGTTTGAGCCCCTCGAGCAGGACCCGAGCGGTGGGTTTTGGACCACAATAGCCGATGATTCCACACATGGAAGGGCCCCCTTCACGAAGTTCTATACATCAACATACCACATGGGAACGCTCTCTTCAATTTCCCACGTTATCTTTCGGCCCCGTCGACCATGGCCTTGAGGCCGTCCATGTCCATGAGCACGAGGTCGTTCCCCGATCGTTCCAGGATCCCCCGCGCGATGAGATCCTGTATCGCGCGCTCCACCTCAGCCGCATCCACTTCCTTGTTGAGGGCGATCTCGTGCACGGTCTGGTTGTAGGGGACGGTCCGGACGAGCCCCTGCGTCCCCTTGAAGACGAAGTAGAGATCCAGGAGGATGAGGTTCTTGAGGTTGCGTCGGACCAGATACTGGAGCTGGAGGTTGGTCTGATTGAGCCTGCGGCAGAGCTTGTCGATGATGGCGAGGGCGATACGCGCGTTCTTCTCCACCATGCTCTGAAACCCCTCGCGGGTGAAACCCAGGGCGAGCACATCGGTGACCGCCGTGGCCGTGGCGGTGCGAGGCGATCTCATCACCAGGGCCATCTCTCCGAAAAAGTCCCCTTTCTCGAGTATCGCGAGCGTATGGTCCTTCCCTCCCACTTGCTTCGAGATCCGTACCTTGCCTTCCTGGATGATGTACATCTTATCGCCGGGATCTCCTTCCTTGAAGATGATCCTACCCGCGGGAAACAGCTGTCCGTACTTCTCCACGAGGGGGTTTCCTGCCATGCATGCTCCTTTCTTGAAGCAGATTCACCGAATATCCAGTATAGCCCTATGATGAGAGAAGTGCAAATACTCCTTGTCGTCATCTCTTGCGTGATAGCGAGTGCATGCCTCGAGGAGGGGATAGAAGAGGCCTTCGACCTTTCACCTCCGGAACTCGTCTCATGGGAGGCGGTCTCCGAAGAGGAGATCCTCATCACCTTCACAGAAGAGGTGAAGGCCTCACCGGATGACTTCTTCCTTCCACAAGGGAAAACGCTCACCTCCCTCACCGTGGAAGGTGAGGACCTGCGGCTCACCATCTCCCCCCCCTCCTTACCGGGGGAACCTCTCCCCCTCGAGGGGAGAGTGAGGGACAGGGTCGGCAACTCCCTCACCTTCTTCCTCGTGGTCTACGGGTACAACGAAAGGGTCCCCGAGGTGCTCATCAACGAGTTCACCACACAGGGGAGCTCCTCGCACCCCGATTGCGTGGAACTCTACCTGGTCACCGAGGGGAACATAGGCGGCCTCGTCTTCTACGAGGGCACAGACACGGACTGGGATCAGATGTTCGTCTTCCCCCCTCTCGACCTTCCTGCGGGAAGCTTCGTGATCCTCCACACCAAACCCGACGGGATCCCGGGAGAGATCGATGAGACCACCGACCCCGCCGCCTCGGGAGGAAAGGACAGTCACCCTTCCGCCTGGGACTTCTGGCTTCCCGACGGGAAGGGACTTTCCGGCAACAACGGGGTCCTCACCCTCTATACACGCCCAGGGGGCCGCCTCCTCGATGCGGTGGTCTACAGTACTGGGACCTCTGAGAGATACGAAGGGTTCGCCCAGAAAAAAGTCCTCGATCGGGTGAGAGAGGTGGAGGATCTCGGCGGGTGGAAGGGGGCATCCTCTCCCCTCACTCCCGACGACTGTATCGACCCGGACCCCTCCACTGCCACGCGGTCCATCTGCAGGGCCTCTGTTCCTCAAGACACCGACACCAAGGAGGACTGGCACATCGTCACCACGGGAGGGGCCACGTTCGGCGGGCCCAACTCGGACGAGGTCTACACCCCCTAGCCGAGATGGGGCTGGATCATCTGCTCGAAGACCTGGCGGGGAGCGGCCCCTATCTGCTGGGCTGCCACCTGACCATTCTTGAAGAGAAGGATGGTGGGAATACTCACGATGCCGAACCTGCTCGCAAGGTCCGGCTCCTCGTCCACGTTCACCTTCACCACTTTGAGTTTCCCAGCATACTCCTCGGCAAGCTCGTCGAGGATGGGCGAGACCATCCGGCACGGCATGCACCACTCCGCCCAGAAGTCCACCAGCACGGGGATATCGGCCTGCAAGACTTCCTTTTCAAAGTCGGCTGTCTTCACATGAAGCGACATGACGACCTCCTGCCTGCTATGGTTGTCAGGAAAAATATCACAAAAAATTTATATACCGTCTACTCTCGACGGTTCCCCCTCCTCTGAGCAGAGGAGTTCCCGTATCTTCGCCTTGAGGGGAGCCGCAGGGCTCCCGCTGCATGAGGCGATCACCCGGACAAACGCCGATCCCACCACCACCGCGTGGACGTGGGGTGCGAGGAGGGCCACCTGCTCGGGCGAATCGATGCCGAACCCAGCGAGCGTCCTCGTCCCTGCGGCCTCGAGCGTGCCGAGCAAGGAGAGGTTCTCCTCGCCGATCTCGGTGTGATACCCGGTGATGCCCTTCCTGAGGGCCGCATACACATAGGCAGGGGAAAGGGAGAGGATACGGGAAAGTCGTTCACCTCGAATCTGCGGAATCACCACCGGCACCACCGGGACCCCATGACGGGCTCCGGCACCGTAGAGGCCTTCGTCGTAGTCAGGAGGAAGGTCGGGAACGATGAGGCCCTCGAGTCCGAGATCTGCACACCGGGCTACAAACGCCTCTACCCCCTTTCGCACCGGGATACTCCCATAACACATGAGGAAGACCGGGAGATCGGGCCACCGTCCCTTCAGCCATTCGAGGAACCGGAACCCCTTCTCCACGGTGAAACCCGCCTCCAAAGCCCGCGTGCAGGCCTCCTGGATGGCCGGTCCATCTGCCGTGGGATCCGAGAAAGGGAACTGGACCTCGAGGGCCCAGGCACCGCCCTCCACGAGAGCCTGTGCCACCTCCCTGGAACGTGCCTCGTCCGGGAAGAACGAGACCATGTGGGCCATGATGCGTGCACTCATGAGGAAGCCTCTCTCAGCAGGAATTCCCGCCACTTCTCCCCGTCGATCGCCTTGGCGGTGATAAAGATGTCCTTGTCCCCCCTCCCGGACATGTTCACGATGATCGCCTTGTCGGGAGAGCCCTCCCTCGCCATCTTCATGGCCACCGCCCCTGCATGTGCGCTCTCGAGGGCGAAGACCACCCCTTCGTGCCGGGCGAAGAACTTCAGGGCCTCGAGGGCCTCCGCGTCCGAGGCCGTGGTGAACCTGATCCGCCCAATCCTCCCGAGGTAGGCGAGTTGGGGACCTATGCCGGGGTAGTCGAGCCCGGCCGAGATCGAGTGGGTAGGGAGCACCTGCCCGTCCTCATCGAGGAGGAAGAGGCTCTTGTAGCCGTGGACCACCCCCTCCACCCCTGCCCCGCTCATCCGGGCGGCATGCTCCCCCGGACCGTTCCCCCTCCCCCCGGCTTCCACCCCTATGAGTTTCGGCCGGTCGGCCTCGATGAACGGGGCGAAGAACCCGATGGCGTTCGACCCTCCCCCCACGCATGCCACGAGGGCCTCCACCTCCTCACCCACCTGCTCCCGGATCTGCTCCACCACCTCCCTTCCCACCACCGACTGGAACTCACGCACCATGTCGGGGAAGGGACTCGGCCCCAGGGCCGAACCGAGCAGGTAGTGGGTGTCCTCCCAGGAGGCGGCCCAGTCGCGCAGGGCCTCGTTCACCGCATCCTTGAGGGTGCGAGACCCGCTGCGCACCGGCACCACCTTTGCGCCGAAGAGCTCCATGAGGTAGACATTGGGCCGCTGTCTCGCCATGTCCACCTCGCCCATGTACACCGTACACTCAAGCCCCAGTCTCGCGCACACGCTCGCCGTCGCAACCCCGTGCTGCCCGGCCCCGGTCTCTGCGATGATCCTGCGCTTCCCCATCCGCTTCGCGAGCAGGGCCTGCCCGAGGGCGTTGTTGATCTTGTGGGCCCCTGTGTTGGCCAGGCCTTCGAGCTTTATGTAGATCCTGCTCCCCCCCAGCGCCCTGGTGGCATTCTCCGCATACATGAGAGGCGTGGGACGTCCCACAAAATGGCGCTGGGCCTCGGCGAGTTCTGCATGGAAGGAAGGATCAGCCATAGCCTCCAGAAACGCCTGTTCCAGCTCGTCGAGGGGGCACCTGAGGACCTCCGCCACATACCTGCCTCCGAACGTCCCGAAAAAGTCGTTATACACCTTCTGCATCGCGGATCTCCCTGAAGAATCGTTCGAGCTTCTCCCTGTCCTTCACCCCCGGCGCCGCCTCGAGCCCGGAGGAGGCATCCACCAGTTCAGGCCTGAACCGCCGCACCACCTCCCCCACATTCCCCGGCCCTAGCCCCCCCGCCAGCCACACCGGCCCCCTCCTCGCCGCCTCCTCCACCACCTCCTCCGGCACCCGCACCCCCGTGCCCCCACACACCCCCTCGACCCGCGCATCCAGCAGCACCCGCACCGCCCCGTAGCGCTCCCCCCCCTCCAGATCCCCCCGCTCCCTCACCCGCACCGCCTTGTACCACGGCACACACAGCGATCCCACCACCTCCGGATCCTCCTCACCGTGGCACTGGATCCCGTCCAGGAGACCTTCCTCCACCAAACGCACCGCCTCCTCCAGCCCACCCCCCTGCTCTCCGACCACCACCCCCACCCTCCTCGCCCGCACCGGCCCTATCCGCTCGAGGAACGAGCGATCCACCTGCCGGGGAGAGGGGGCGAGGATGAAGCCCAGAAGATCGGCCCCCAGCCTATCCGCCAACGCCACATCCTCCTCACGCGTGAGGCCGCACACCTTCACGAGCGTCCTCCCGGCTGGGAGCCCGCTCCAGAACCGCCTCCCCCGCACCCAATCCCGCTTACCGGCGGCAAGCCCCTCCATGATCTCCCGCACCCTCCCCTGCTCTCGCATCACCGCCTCTCCCACCAGCACCCCCCACGCCCCGCTGCTCCCCGCCACATACCCATGCGCCCTCGTCCAAAGCCCCGACTCGAAGACCACCCTCGCATCCCAGTCCACGAGGCCCCGCAGCCTCACGGGATGAAGGAGATCCACCCTGAACGTCGCGAGATCCCGTGCATTGATCCCCACCAACGGCGGCTCGAACCTCCGCACCTTCTCCACATCCTCAGGCGTGTGCACCTCCACCAGGGCCGTCATCCCACACCTCCCCGTCAGATCGAGCATCCTCCCGAGACGATCCTGCGGCAACACGCGGGCGATGAGCAACACCGCATCCGCCCCGGCCCGATAGGAGACCTCCACATCCTCCTCCGAGAGGAGAAAATCTTTCCGGAGCACTGCAAGATGCGGGAACCGCTCCTTCACCCGCATGAGATCAGCGAGCGACCCACCGAAATACGCCTCCTCGGTGAGCACCGAGACCGCCCGCACCCCCTGCGCCACGTAGGCACCCACCTGGACCACGGGATCCGCCTCGTCGCAGATCGCCCCGCGGGAGGGGGAACGGCGCTTGAACTCCGCAATCACACAGGGCTCCTGCACGAGGGGCACCAGCGGCACCTCCCTCCACGCAGGAATGCGAACCCCCTGGGCAGGCCCCTCCTCCGCCACACGCCTCCGCCGCTCCTCCACGATCCTATCGAGGATATCCCCTGAGACCCCGCTCCTCATACCCGCTCCTTCCCGTAGGAGGCGAGCCGCTCCACCAGCTCCCTCACCCTCCCCGAGGAGAGCACATCGAGCGCCATCCGCACCCCCTCCTGCGGACTCCCCGCCGCCCCTGCCACGTAGAGGGCCACGCCCGCATTCGCCGCCACTGCATCCCGGATCGCAGGCCTCCCCTCACCCGCAAAGAGCCGCCGCGCCTCCTCCACGTTCTCCTCAGGCGTCCCGCCGAGCACCTCCTCGAGCGGGTGGCGCCCCACCCCAAGCTCCTCCGGCTCGAAGACCCCCTCCTCCCTCCTCCCCTCCGCATCCAGGTACACATAGAACGTGCGACCGGTCACCGAGACCTCGTCCTGCCCGTCCTCCCCGTGCACCGCCATCACCCGCCTCACCCCCAGCTGGAGCGCCGCCTCGGCCATGAGCTCGAGGTAGTCCCGCGAGAACACGCCCACCAGCTGGTACTTCGCGCCCGCCGGATTCGAAAGCGGACCCACGAAGTTCATGATGGTCTTGATTCCCAGATCCCTCCTGGGCCCTGCCGCATACTTCATGGCGCCGTGGTACCGCGGGGCAAAGAGGAAGACAAACCCCTCCTCTCTAAGCATCCTGGCCGCCTCATCGGGGCCGAGGTCTACCGGGATCCCCAGCGCTCCATAGAAATCCGCACTCCCAGACTTCGAGCTCACCGCCCGGTTCCCGTGTTTCGCCACCGGCACCCCACACGCAGCCGCCACCAGAGCCGCACACGAGGAGATATTGAACGTACCGAGCCCATCCCCCCCCGTACCGCACGTATCGAGGAACTCGCCCCGCGCAGGAAACGGGACCGCCTTTCGCCTCAGCACCGCCGCACAGCCCGCCACCTCCTGCGGGGCAAATCCCTTGGCATTGAGGGCCACCAGCACCCCTGCGATCTGCGCAGGCGTGAGATTCCCGCTCGTGAGCTCATCCATGAACTCCTCGGCCTCCTCCCGGGAGGCATCCTCACCCTCGAGGAGCCTGCCCAGAAACCCACGGTAGTCGAACGGCTCGCGCTTGTAGGAGAGGAAATTGGCGAGCATACGCTTTCCCTCCTCGGTGGCGATCGACTCGGGATGGAACTGCACCCCCTCCAGGACCCACTCCTTGTGCCGAATCCCCATGATCTCGCCGTCGGAGCTTCGGGCCGTCACCTCGAACTCGGGGGGGAGACTCTCCTCGTCGATCACCAGAGAGTGATAGCGGACACAGGTGAGCGTCCTGGGAAGCATCCTGAAGATCCCCCTCCCGTCCAGGTGCACGGTGTCGGTCTTGCCGTGCATGATGCGTTTTGCCTGCACGATCCGCGCACCGAAGGCCTGGCCGATGCACTGGTGCCCCAGGCACACCCCCAGGATGGGCACCCTCCCGGCGAACCGGCGGATCACCTCCAGGGAGATCCCCGCATCCTCGGGCCGCCCCGGACCGGGCGAGATGATGATCCCCTCGGGCCGAAACTCCTCCACCTCTTCCACCGTGATCTCGTCGTTCCGCACCACCCTCACCGGCTCGCCCGTGAGCTCACAGAGGTACTGATAGATGTTGTAGGTGAACGAATCGTAGTTATCGATGAGAAGGTACATGGGCATCCTCCAGTCCTATGGCATGCATGAGGGCAGCGAGCTTCTCCTCGGTCTCTTCGAACTCCCGTTCGGGCCGCGAGTCGTAGACCACACCAGCGCCCGCCTGGAGGAAGAGCATATCGCCCTTCTTGAGCCCGCTCCGTATGGTAATGCACGTATCGAGGCTCCCGTCCGGCTCGAGATACCCCACCACCCCGGCATAGAAGCTCCTCGCCACCGGCTCGAGCCCGCTCACCACCTCCATGGCCTTGATCTTGGGGGCCCCGGTCACCGTCCCCGCGGGGAAGCTCGCGCGCAGGGCATCGATCCCGGTCTTTCCTTCCCTAAGCCTCCCCCGCACCTCAGAGACGATGTGCATCACGTGGGAGTAGCGCTCCACCACCATGAGGTCGGCGACGTGTACGCTCGCAGGCTCGCAGACCCTCCCCAGGTCGTTCCGCGCGAGATCCACGAGCATGAGGTGCTCGGCCCGTTCCTTCTCGTCGGCCAGGAGCTCGGCCTCGAGGGCCCTGTCCTCCTCCTGATCGCGCCCCCTCCTCCTCGTCCCTGCGATGGGCCTGATGACCGCCTCGCCGTCCTTCACCTTCACGTGCACCTCGGGAGAGGAGCCGAAGAGCTGGAACGACCCGAAGTCGAGGAAGAAGAGATAAGGCGAGGGGTTCACCGACCTGAGGATCCGGTAGGCCTCGAAGGCAGGCACCGCGGTCCTGAGTGTCTTCCTGCGGGAGGGCACGGCCTGGAGCAGGTTGCCCCGCACGATATGGTCCTTTATCACGGTCACCGCGTCGAGAAACCACTGCTGATCCCCTGAGAGATCCTCCACGGGATACCGACCCTCCTCAGGGGCCTCCAAGAAGGAAAAGTCCAGGTTCTCCAGTCTCCTCTCCACGGCATCGAGCGCACGCTCAAGATCCACCTCGGCCTCGCGGTAGTTCATCCCCACCAAGTACATCCTGTCGGTATAGTGGTCCATCACCACCCACACGTGGCCGAAGAGGAAGGCCCCCAGCGGAAGACCGATCGGATCGGGCCTCTCCTCGAGGCGGATGGTATCGCAGTAGGTGCAGAACTCGTAGGAAAGGAACCCCACCCCCCCTGCGGGGAACGGAAGCCCGCCGTCGAGTGGCGCGTGTTGTCGTGCGAAGTAGGAGAGCACGTCGAGGAGGTCGCGCCCCTGATGCCTTACCCTGAAGGTCTTTTCCCCCCGAGAGAGGAAGACGCCCTCCCTGGTCTGAGAGACCCTGAAGGCCTCGTCCACTAGAAGCAGGGAGTACCGTCCCCTCCCCTGCTGGAGCGAGGCCGACTCCAGCAACACCCTGGCCCCAAGCTTTCTCGCGAGGCTGAACGGCGTGAACCTCTCCGCGGGGAGCATCCGCACCCGGATATCTGGTCGCTCCACAGCGCGCTCCTTTTCAAGGGATCTTTCGTTTCTTTAAATAGAAACACATGCAGCACTATACCACACCTTATACCCCCTGTCAAGGCACTTTTACGAGGAAGTGGGGCCTTTCCTAACGAGGAGTGGTCTACACAAAAAAAACGCGCCCTACCTTAAGGCAGGGCGCGGACTCGTCACCAGGTATGGTTTAGTAACTGATCTTGATGGCGAAGGTGATCTCACCGAGGCGGGCACCGCTGTCGTTGGTGTACACATCAGCGGTGTAATTAGCCACAGACTCCTCATGGGTGAGGTCACCCGAGGCATACTGCAGGGTGAAGGTGGTGTTGGGCACCACAGTGATATCAGTACCCACCTTGATCATGAGGTCGGTCTTTGCATCGTCGGTGGTTGCATCATCACCAAGATCCTGCTCGTAGATAACCCCAGCATAGGGACGGGCTACACCAAGAGCCGCATCCAGATCAACGGTAAGGGCCATAGCGGAGTCTTCAGCCTTGGTGTTATCGTTCTTGGACATACCGTACTCAGCCTTGAGCCCGAAACCGGCAACAGGCACCACGCCACCATCGGCAGGCTCGGAGACGCTACCCTTCACAAGCAGGCGGCTCTCCTTCTCGGCAGGGAGCACGTAGATGGTATCCACGCCGGCAGAGAGGCCGCTGTAGCTCACAGAGACACCACCCTTCACCTCCTGGGCACTCTCATCACCCTTCTTGATGAAGTCATAGGCCACAGCGGGGGTGATAGAGATACCGGAGGCATCCACGCTCACCGCGAGATCAGCACCAAGGATGAGAGGATTGTTCGCATCCTCGCCGATACTCTTTCCACCCTTACCAAACACACCAGTGGTCTTCACACCAAGGGACACGGGAGCCACATTCACGCTCACCTCACCGGAGATGAGACCGGCATTCTCATTGCTTCCGTTCCAGTCGTCGTTCGACCCAAGGGTGACGGATGCACTCACCATGTCCACATCCACGCCGAAGGTGAGGGTGTTGTCATCCTCATCGAGGCTCACTGCCGAGACATCGCTCCCACCAAAGGCCTCTTCCTTGATGTAGTCAGGCTCAAGGCTCGCCTTGTTCACATCGGTATCCTTGGTGGTGATAAGGAGGTAGGCAGGACCCATCATGAGCTTGGCGGTGATGCTGGGAGGAGTGATCACGAAGTCACTCTTCGCCTTGATGGAGTCCACATTAACCCCGCTGCTTGCAAGTACACTCTTCACATCCTCTGTGATGTCGTTGCCATCTGCATCGTAGAGGACCACATCCTCTTCAACGATGTTGTTCCCGGCCTTTGCGGAGAAGCCTTCGAGCTTGATCCAGCCGTAGACCGGGCCGTCACCGCCCTTTTCCTCTGTGCCCTCCACAAAGGTGATGGTGAGATCAGCAGAGGTCTCATTCTTGATCCCGAAGGTCTTTCCATCGAGATCGTACCCTACCGTGGAGGTTGCGCTCCCACTTATCGAATATTCAACCTGAGCCGAGGTCTCGGCAAAGGCAAGGGAGGCCACCACGGTCAACGCCAGCAAGAGCATCAACCCTCTCTTCATAGCAAGTTCCCTCCTTGCACAAGATTGGAGTTCCGAGGGGGATGATCGAAGATCATCCTTATCCTCTTTAGCGGTCATTATATCCGTCCCCTCTTATAGTTGTCAAGGTTTTTTCGCTGCGAAAACAAATCTTTTTCGATCTGTCACATCCAGGAAAGGGCCGTCCTTCACGCTTCCCATCCTTTTCCCTCCCATCTCATCCGCTCCACCGCCTTCTTCACGAGCTGTCCCCTCCCCTTCCTGAGCACCAGTATCCGGCCGTTCCGGCAGGAGACCACCAGGTCCTCCACCCCGCAGAGCACCACCGGTAGGTCGCTCACCACGGTACACCCTTCCGACTCCACCTCGAGCACCTCGCCCAGGTGATCGCCCAACCAGGCCGTATACTCCTCCCAGCTCCCTATATCGCTCCAGGAGAACCTCGCCGGCACCATGGCGGCACGCTCGGTGTGCTCCATGAGGGCGTAGTCTATGGAGTCGGCGGGGATCCGGGCGTAGAGCTCCTCGAGGACATCCCCCCTCACAGGTCCCCCTGCAGAGGCGAGTCCCCCGAGCCCCGCCTCGAGGAAGGGCCGGGCGATCCGGGGGGCGTAGCGCTCCATCTCCTCGAGGAACACGTCCCGCCTGAAGAGGAACATCCCCGAGTTCCAGTAGTAGGTCCCCTCTTCCACGTAACGCCGGGCAGTGGCCTCATCCGGCTTCTCGGTGAACGACTCCACGATAAACCCTCCTTTATAAGGGGCGCCCACGTGGATGTACCCGTATCCTGTCTCGGGACGTACGGGGGGTATCCCGAAGGTCACATGGTAGCCATCGCGGGCGATCTGGGCCGCCTTCCCTACATCCTCCACAAAGGTCTCGAGCGGCCTCACCAGGTGGTCCGCGGTGAGCACCACCATCACCCCCTCCCTCTCTCTCATGAGAGTTGCGGCACACATCACGGCCGGGGCGGTGTTCTTCCCCTCTGGTTCCCCCACCAGGCGCGTGGCCTCCCTCTGCTCCCGGGGGAGCCGGTCTACGATCTCCTCCGTGGCCTCCAGGTACCGATCGCCTGTCACCACGATCACACCCTCTCCCGGGGCAAGGGCCCAGGCCCGCAGGAGGGCCTCCTCGAGGAGCGTCCTCCCTCCCTCCACCGTAAGGAACTGCTTGGGATGGGCCTCGGTAGAGGCAGGCCAGAGCCTCGTGCCCTTGCCCCCGGCGAGTACGACCACCACGTCCACCATACGACACCTCCTCTCTATCGTCGCTCATGTTCTCTCACCTCAAGACTACCTTTTTTTCGGAGTCGAGACCACCCCGGAGGAGGATTCTCCTTGACGCATCCCCTTCTCCGGCATACAATTCATGCTATCTTCCATCAGCAAGGAGCACGGAGTCCATGGCAAAGAGCTTCAGCCTCTCCCTCTACCCCTGGGTGTACAAGGCCCAACACCAGCCCGACGGCTCGTGGCAGGAAGCGTTCGAGGCGAAGGTGCACCTCGCCCCCGAGGCCGAGGCGACCCTCCCCCACGAGGCGAGGATGGCCCTCCTCGCGAGGCGCAACTCCTTCCCCGACCTCCCGCTCGTCAACTACAGCACCCAGTACGGGTTCTCGGTCTTCGAGGGGCTCAAGGCCTTTCCTCAGAAGGACGGCTCGCTCAAGCTCTTCCGTCCCGAGGAGAACGCGAGGCGCATGCGCCGGTCCATGGAAGGACTCAAGATGCCCGGGTTTCCAGAAGAGCTCTTCGTACGTGCGGTAAAGGAGGTAGTGCGCCGCAACAAGGAGCTGGGGTTCTATCCCCGCTACAACCCCGAGTGGGAGAAAGACGGTTTCCTCTCAGGCCATGCGGTCTACGTACGCCCCTTCTCCTACACCGAGCCGGGAATCGGGCTCGACCTCTCGCACCACCCCTGGGTGGTCATCATCACCACACCGGTGGGCCCCTACTTCGAGGGCCCCAACAACAAGGCCGTCACCACCGACAGGATACGCGCCACCCCCAAGGGTACTGGCTGGATCAAGTGTTCCGCGAACTACGTGATCCCCACGCTCGTCAAGAAGGAAGCGAACGAACAGGGCTACATGGAAGCGATCTTCCTCGATGCCCGCGAGCAGCGGTACGTGGAGGAAGGCTCCTCCTGCAACATCTTCTTCTATCTGAAGAACGGCACCCTCGTCACCCCTGAGCTGGGCGACACCATCCTCCCCGGCATCACGAGAAAGAGCGTGCTCGCCCTCGCCGCCCACGTGGGCATCCCCACCGAGGAGCGCAAGATCTCCATAGACGAGGTCCTCTCCGAGGCAAAGGAGGTCTTCGTCACGGGTACGGCTGCGGGCATCTCCTACATCGAGTCGATCACCCACAAAGGAAAGACCGTGGTCTTCAACAACGGGAAGATGGGGGAAGTGACCCGGACCCTGCTCCTCACCTTGAAGGGGATCCAGTACGGAGCGAAGGAGGATCCCTTCGGCTGGATGATCCCCGTGGAGTGATCGGGCCATACATCCGATTCCCGAAACCGACACCGGGGCGAGTCTCCAGTGTGTTCATGGCTCTCCCCCCTACGGCCCCGAGAGCCCCCGAGCCTTCACATCCACGGGAAGGCTCCGGTAGATGGCGAGGGGAAGCTGATCGAACGGCACGGTGGGATGGAGGATGGCGTCCATGTTGAGGTAGGCGAGGTTCACCGCTCCAGCTCGCTCCATGGTCTCGGGATCACGGTAGAGGTTGACAAAGAGCTCCTGGGCGTCGGTGAGGAAGGTGAGGGCCTCAGGATAGGCGGGGTGCCCTTCTCTCCCTCCGGATCTCTTGAAGAGCGTCACCCCCAGGTTGTTCTCCACCCTGATGATACCTTCGACCAGAGCCCGGTGGTCGGGGTTCTCGTCCACCCTGACGGCCGGAAGGGCGGCCTTCTCCCGCTCCAGCATGTCGAGGAGACGCCGGTAGTAGCCTTCGGCGGCCGTGTAACTGGCCTTGAAATAGAGCGCATTGGCCAGGGCGAAGAGCACCACCCGGTTGTTTCTGAAGGCTTCCTCGGACTTCGCGAACTCCGTGAGCGCCCTGTCGTAGAGCCCCTTGCGGTAGAGCAGCCGCCCTTTCTTGTACGCGTTCTCCGGCGTCACGTAGCCATGCGATTCGGCCGTCTCGTAGAGGGTGAGCGCGGTCTCCTCTTCGGCTGAGTGGTAATAGTAGATATCGGCGAGGGAGGCGTAGATGCTCCCGAAGCGGGCGGAGCGCTTGAGGAGCCTCGAGGAAAGGGCCTGCTCGTAGAGCCGGATGGCCTCCCGGTAGGCGTCCTCCGCCGACAGGAGTTCCCCTTGAGCGTAAAAGAGATCCCCCTGCCGCCGGTAGGTATCGACGAGTTGGGCGGTCTGACGGCGCGTACGCATCGGGAGCTCTTCGAGGAGAAGGCGTGCAGCCTGGAGGGCCTTGGCCTCGTCAGCCGGGCGCTCCACTATCCGGAAGTACCGGGCGAGCTGGTAGTGGACCTCCGGATGGGGGTCCTGGATCTCTCTCGCCCTGAAGAGGACGTCCCGGACCCTGTCGATACGGTTCCTGTCGATGAGATATCCCCCCGCCCGGGCGAGCTCTCCCGCATCGACGGCCAGCTTCGGACGCTCCAGGATGTACTCCACCAGTTGCTCCACGTGGGAGAGGTTGTCCACATCGGTCCTCCCCAGTTCCAGCGCCTTCTCCTCCTGGTGCACGAAGTACATCAACATGCGCTGGACGATCGGGGCCCTGCTTCCGTGATACTCCATGGCGCGGGCATACATCTTGCGGGCCTCTTCGAACCTGTCGAAGTCCTCGGCTCCTCCCTCGTCGGCCCATCTGAGGAAATTGTCCCCACGGGCGAGGAGCACGTCGAGATCCTTCAGGTTCTCGAGCCGGAGGTACCGCTCGAGGGGCTGGTCGGCCTTCTCGTAGTTGGCGAGCACCCTGCTCTCGAAGTCCGCGTACTCGAGCGTGGCCTCCTTGTCCAGCGGATAATGAGCGAGGAGCTGCTCGTACTTCTCCTCGGCGAGAGGATACTGGCGCATCTCGGTATAGGCCCGTGCGTATCTGAAGAACCACCCCTTCATGCGCCACAGCCTCAGTCCCTGCTCGAACCTGAGCAGCGAAGCGTCATACTCTTCCTGGAAGATCTGACGGTAGCCCTCGGTATAGAGGAGGTGGGCCCTGACCGGACGATAGATGAACTGGAATACCGCGGCCGTGAGACCTGCGAGGATGAGGGTACCCACCAGCACGGCCCTCACCACGGGGAGCAGGCGGTACCTCACGAGATACCAGAGTCCGCCCTTCGCCTTCTCGAATTCGGCCCCCGTACCCCGCTCGTAACGGGCCGGTATCCGTATGCGCTTGCCCGTGAGGCGGCCCACGAAGGCCGCGAGCGCCCGGGGGGACTCCCCCTCGACGAGCATCCTCACGAGCCGCTCCAGGTCCTCCCCCCCCACCTTCGCCTCGGCCACCAGGGACTCGATCTCCATCTTCAGGTTCCGGGGCAGGGAGAAGAGGTGCTCCTGCAGGCGTCTGAACTCCTGCTCGGTGAGGCCGAACCCCGTCTCGGGAAGCTCTTCCACCGCCTCGGGGGTGATGGCCATGGCGGGGTTGAGGGATTCCTCCTCGGCGATGAGTCCGGGCTCCTCCTCCACCACGCCGAATTCCTCACCCAGATCCCTGAGGCTGAACTCTTCGACCTCTATGTCCTCGGGGAATTCCTCGGCGAGGAGGGCCTCCTCCTCCAGGGCGAGATCCTCAGGGGATGGGACCGAAGGGATCTCTTCTTCCGGAGGCGCCGGTGCGGCCTCTCCCTCCTCTTCGGTGAAATCGAGGGAAAGGCCGAGATCCTCGTCAGGCCCCGGAACCGCCTCCCCTGACTCCTCCTCGAGGTCATGGAAATCGGGGAGTACGAATTCCTCCGTCCCCTCCCCGGCCGGTTCCTCGCTCCCCACCCCCTCCACCGCTGAAGTCACCCCGGCGTCCTCCGGCGACACCCCTTCCGGGCCTTCGAGCGGCGGGACCGCCTCCTCCGGCCCTTCTCCTCCGGGTTCCGGAAGCTCCTCGAGCACTCCCAGGTCCTCACCGGCGGAAGCCGCCTCCTCCTCGAGGTCGAAGAGACCCTCGGGGAGCTCCTCCGGGAGCTCCGCCTGCGGCATCTCGCCCTCGACCTCCTCCTCGAGAGGCTCGAACCCGAGCGCCTCGAAGGCATCCCCCTCGGGCGCCTCCTCCTCGGCCTGCTCGTCCCCGAACCTCGAGAGGAGCCCCTCTATCGACTCGTCCCCTTCATCGGCACGCGCCCCTTCCTCCTCCGTGTGCGGGACCCGCGGGTGGACCTCGGGCTCCACCGGGGGAGGGATCTCCACCGTCTCCCCCCATTCGTCGAGCACACGGGGCTCTTCCCTGAGCTTGAGGAGTTCCCGGCCCAGCCGTTCTATGTCGCGCTCTTCAGGCATCGTCCCTCTGTATATGAGTCGGCCGTTATGGGCCTGGGATAAAACCCTTTACTTCGCCGGCCCATCTTCCGAATACTGTAGCAGAAAGATGGAAAAAAGCAAATTCGTCCTTGCGGGTGTGTGGCTCCTCTGCTTCGGTCTTTCCCTCTCCTCCCAGGACCTCGGATTCATCGTCGAGGACAAGGACCTCCACCTCTACCTCCTCGATCTCAAGGAGGCGAGGCCTCCACACACGAAGAAGAACCGCCTCGTCTTCACCTTCCAGGGGAGCCCGCGGACGAGGAGCGTGGGCATCGCCTTTTCCTTCGAACGTTTCCGAACCGTCCACCTCATGGCCCGCAATCCCTCCCGCATCTTCTTCTATGTACTCGATCCACCGGAGGACCGATTCACCTACCGTCTCGTGGTCGACGGCGTGTGGATGGCGGACCCTTCCAACCCCCTGGTCGTGGAGGACGAAGACGGCGTGCGCCTCTCACTCGTATCCCTGACGCCCCTTCCTGCGGAGGAGGCAGGGCCGGTCCCGTTGGAAGGGGAGGTCGCATTCCTCTTCAGGTACACACCGGGTAGACAGGTCTTCCTGGTGGGCGAGTTCTGCAACTGGGACCCCTTCCTCCTCCCCATGGAAGAGGTGGAGCCCGGACTCTACCGGAAGACCCTCTCCCTCCCTGCAGGGACCTATGCCTACTACTTCCTGGCCGACGGGAAGCGCATCGCCGATCCCGAGAACCCGCGTCGGGTGTATCTGGACGCGATCCCGGTGTCGCTCGTGGAGGTACCGCCCCGCATCTCGGCCCGGCTGCAAGATTGACACAACCCCTTCGATATGGATACTATATAGAGACGGAATGCCCCGGTAGCTCAGTCGGATAGAGCGACTCCCTCCTAAGGAGTAGGTCATGCGTTCGAATCGCATCCGGGGTAGGAGCAAAGACATGCCCCGGTAGCTCAGGTGGATAGAGCGACTGCCTCCGGAGCAGTAGGTCGGACGTTCGAGTCGTCTCCGGGGTATGTGAAAGGCGGGGGTGCCCAGCATCCCCGCCTTTTCTCTGCCACCTCAACTAAGAAGGTAGGGCCCCTCATTCACGCAAATAGTCACGGATGAACACCTCTCCATCACCCTCACGGGCGAAGATGAACTCACCTCTATACTGCCCATTGATAGTCGCATAGAGGCTGGTCTGGATACGCCTGCTCTCACCTGGAAAGAGGGGATAGTACTCTCTGAAGGGCACAAAGGCGTTCTTGCTCCACCCCCATCGCCACGGCCCCCTCGCCGCCTCCTCTACGGTGGAGGGTGTGGTGCCCCAGAGGAGTCCGATGTAGGTGGTGGAGACCACCTCCCACGTCACCCAGTACCACTCCTGAGGATCTGAGGAGAGTTGGGTCATGAGTCTTACACCCGAGTAGTCGTAGTGATTCCACGAGAGGGGGAGTCCGGGGATGGTGGGGGGACCTGCCTTATCGTCGCTCCCCCGTACCCACATCGACTCCGGGAGAGTGCTGTCATTCACCACAAGCTCATTGGTATTCCTATCGTAGAGCGGGCCGCCTGGATAGTCGGGAATCGCATCCCCCCTCCCCCCGTCATAGATGAAGCTTACTACCGACTTAAAGGCTACCTCGTTGGCTATCTCTGAAGGCTCACTCCCCTTATAGGCGCGGGCCTTGATCCAGCACTTATATCCCTGGAGGGTATCCGCAGCGCCCCCAATCTCAAACGGAGCCGTATACTGAGTAGAAGCGCTCGCAGGATCAGCCGGCTCAGAGGGGCCAGGATCAGGAGTAGGCGGATTGCCCTCCGGATTCGCCACCGGATCTGGATCGAAGAGCGCCTCTGAGATGGTGTAGTAGATCTCCACCCCGGGAGTAGGGGAATTCATCTTTAGCCACACGGTAAGCGGCTGGACTGCCACCACCCTTCCATTCCGTTCAGTAAGAGTCTCCGAACGCCGGTCTATCCGAATCACGGGAGGATCCACACCGGGGAGAGAGATATTCCTTTCCGATGAGAGGCTCGGGTGACCCACTGTATCAACCATAAACGCGGAAGGAATGCTCACTGTGTAAGAGGCCCCTCGTACAGGGAGGGCGTAGCTCCCACTGAGAGAGACACGCACCACCTTTCCGGAGATCGTGACAAACGAGGACTCCACAGGGATGCGTCTCTCATGGAGCGAGGCTGCGGTATAGGAGGATACAAGGGCAGGATCATCGGGGTCCTTATCGAACTCTAGCACATACACAGGATCGAGGAGAGGCTCTCCAGAGGAGGTAGCCCCGTTGGTCATATACCTGTAGTGTGCTGCGAGGTCTGGCGCCTCCTGGGATACGATCTCATACTCCCTCTCACTGAGGACTACAGGGACCTTAAGGCCCTCCTCATGTTGGGTGATCGTGAGCTCTCCCACACCCCTATAGACGGCTCTATCAAACTCGATCCAGAGCTCCTCCCCCGAAGGTGAAATCTCGATAGAGACGACCTCAGGAGGAGTGGTAATGAGACGGATGCTCCGCTGTCCCGAGAGACGGTTCTCCTGATCAAGGTCATCAAGCGATATCCACTGGGTCACATCCGTGCCGCTCTCATCGGTAATCTCTACTCCGGTAAGGTCGATCCCCACCACATCGAGCACACCGTCGTTCGCTATCGCATCCCCCTCCTGTATGGTATAAGAGAACACAAAGGCAGTGGTGCCGGAGCCACTCTCGTAACCCGCAGTACGCTGTGGCTCGGTGTTGAGCACCAGCGACGGTGTTCCACTCTCTACGATGAGAGGCTTCCTAAAGGTGAGGACGATGTGGAGGGTCTGGCCTTCCTTGTAGATACCGTCGGGTTCTTGAGAGGAGATGCGTGTAAGAAGACTGCCATTGTCCACCCTGATCTGTACAGGAGTACTTTTAGGAGAGGTGTTTCCCGCCTCATCGATCTGGCGCGCCACAATGGTGTACGTGCCACTTGTCGTGAGAGAGGCCCCTGTCCCTGTAAGCCACGTTTGCCCGCCATTTGTGGAGTACTGCACCCATGCCCCATCTTCAACACCTTCCACAGTAAAGGAGACTTCTCCGTAGTAGGTAGCCCCATCCGAGATGCCCGCAATCTCCGGGGCCTGTGGAGGCACCGTATCCACCCTTACCTCTCTGTCGAGGGCTCCGCTATCGGGAAGGGCCGTGCTGAGAGGATTCCCGGCTCGATCAGAGATCGTCCCACTCTGGAGATCGATCCCCTCCACCGCAAGAGGTGAGGCATTCTCCCCAGCTGCCACGGTGTAGGAAAAGCGGAGATAGTCTCCCATATTCCCCTCATAGAGGGCATAGGCACCGTCCCCGGAGGAGAGGGCGAGGCGCGGGGCCTCATTCACCACCACCTCTTCCGAGACATAGGCTGCGATCACCACGGTAGCACCTGCGCGATAGGCATCCGCATGGGAAAGCACCACAAACTGTGTGAACTCAGGAGGCGTGGTATCTATGATAATATCCTTCCCTCCTGCGAGGCTGTTTACCCCTGTGGGAAGAGTGGAGAAATCCACCTCTGCGCCACTCTCATCGATCACCGGGCCCTCGCACACCACCTCTACCACATCGAGGTCGTCCACATCCTCCCCGCTGGCGACTGTGTAGGAGAACTCAAGCCTGGCGCTTCCCTCCCCTCCCACGTACGAGGCCGTGGCGCTGTTGTTGAGGGTAATGGAAGGCGGTGTTCCCCCAAAGCTCACCGGCTTGTTGAACTCGAGATAGATAGGCACTTCATCTCCCACACTGTAGTACCCGTTGGGGAGGAGACTCGTAATCCTCACGAGGAAGGGGAGATGAGTCTCAACACGTACTGAGCGAACACTCGAGGCCTCATTCCCTCCGATATCCCGAATCCGGGCCTCAAGGGTAAGGACGGCTACACTCTCAAATGGGATGTGGTCGCTCTCCCATGTGGCATCGGAGTTGCGTGTGGTGGATACCGGGACCCCATTACAGGAAAGCTCCACCTCTCCAATCCGGGAAGCATCCTGCCAGTGGGTGGTGGTATTGTCACTCCAGGATCCTCTGAATCGGATCTCATCGCCATCCTGAGGAGGGGGAAGGATAAGGTTGTCGTCAATCGTATAGGTCTCTTCCTGAAGATCAGCATGCCGCACAATAACAGCGTCAATGCTCACCTCCGGAGGGGTGGTATCGCCCTGGAGGGTGTGCTTCACGGTGGAGGCCCTCCCGTTCGTATCTTCCACCCTGAAGACAAAGGTCTGAGTACTAAGGGGAAGAGAAAGGGATATCCCGAGATCATCGAAGAGATTGATCGTACGAGAGAAGGGACGCTCATACCGGCCAGTACCGGGATTGTAGGTCTGATTCCCCAGGGAGACAGAGAACACGATGTTGCCACTACCGTCCGGTCCAGTAGACTCCCATCCTTCATAGTCCCTGTTAAGATACGAGAGGAGACTCTCATCGTAGTGGGAGGGGTGAATCCACACGAGCTTCACACTCTCCACGCCTGAATCATCATCGGCATACCCTGAGAACACAAGATTCCCTTGTTCATCCCCGAGGGCGAGTTCCCCTTCTGGAGGAGACTCTACTATCACTCGAGGGGTATTGACATCCGCCACATCTATGTAAGAAGTCCTCTCCTCCCCGGCCTGTCCATTGATATCAGAGACGGTGGCCTTAATTCGATAGATACCGCTTTCCTGGGGTGCGTTCACGTACCATGCGTAGGAGGTAACCCCTCCAAACTCATCACTCCTTACGCTGAGGGAACTCACCTCCTCCCACCCTGCTCCTGTCTCCCTTTCCACCACTACCTGAAGCGATCCCAGCCCGTCATCGTCGTAGGCATATCCCTCGAGGCGCTGTCCGGGATAGGTGGTCTCCACAGGGGGGTATCCCGCCTCACCGGGCATCTCCACCCATGGGATATCGGCCTCTGGCCAATAACAGAACCACCCATGTGCTCTCTCATCTACATTCCCTGCGGCGTCCGTGCTCTTTACCACCACCTGGATGAGGGTCTTTCCCTGTATCCCCTGGAGCTCCTCCTGGGGAACGGTGAGGGAGAAATTCCGCAGCATGGATCCGTCTTCCAGGACCTTACTCCATAGCACAGTCCCTTCATGATCGGTAAGTCTGATCTCGAGGGAAGAGAGCTTCGCGTTCTCCTCCTGATACCCGCGTATCTCCACATCCCCATTGAGAAGCTCAGAGAGCACGGTATGATCTTCGAGCTGGTACGATGCGTACTTCGTCTGGGCCTCATCGTAGCTCCCTACAAAAAGTATCGGCTTGGTGAGGTGGACCTTGGGGGGGATGACGTCTACCACCACGGTACGCCGCTCTATAGAGAGGGATCCCACATTCCCAAAGGCGTCCTCGCAGCGAATCTCGAGCACGATCTCCCCTGTGTGGTCCGGGGGAAGTACGATCTCCACCGACCAACGGATGGTTCCATCCTTTTGAGTCTCCCATGTCCCGCTGGCCGGGGCCCACTCCCTTCCGTTCTGGGTGTACCTCCACCGACCATCCTGGTGTTTCCACTGATACGCGCTTCCCACCAGGTTCACTACCAGCACCCTCACCTCTGAGTCGTCTTTCACCGTACCTTCCAGGGTGAAGGTGGACTGCACGTTCTCCATGTAGTCGGGGCGTACTACCCTCAGCACAGGAGGGCTCAGATCTACATCGGGACCCAGTCCCGGCGTGAGGAGATCACATCCTCCCATCACGAGGAGTATGCCTATAAGTCCCATCCAGCGCGTGATATGCCGTGTCATTTCATCCCTCCTTATTACCAGTAGGGCTGGTTTTCTCTATAAGTGAGCGCCCCATAGTCTCCTGGATTGTAATTCTGCTGCCAATTGCTGCGATAGCTGGTCTGCATCCAGGAGGTCACGATCTCCCACGAGATCCACACCCAGTCGTTGTTCCCGAATTGGTACATGTACTTGCTGTAGCGTGGGTCGGGATCCGCATCCCGTAAGGGGAATCCCGGCGTGGTAGGAGGCGCACCAGCCTCCTCGGTTCCCTGAATCTGGACAGGAGCCGATCCCCCTTGCGGATCTACTAGGACCACCACGGTCTTGAAGGCCCCTGCGTAGCCATACGAGCTACCCAGCTGGGGATGTTCGGCCACTGCCTTTATGTAGATGCGCTGGGGATCGTCTTCGTTCGCTGCCTGGCTGGTACCCGGGGTGAGGGGCTTTCCAGCTGCGAGAAAATCGGTGTAGGAGGCGTGTGTAAAGCCATAGACGGTGGAAGGCTCACCAGGCACTTGGGGATCATCCGTCACGAGGTACCTGATGGTGACACCCGGGGTCTGGGAGTCTATCCTTACCCGGACAAACCCCGTGGGCTCGGTAGTCGTATCCCCAGGTCCTACGTCCCTGTATCCTGTGATGGTACCCGTAAGGCCATCTCCCGCGGGAGTAGCCTCGGGTTCCCTCGCCCCTTCCCCATGGCTGTACCTGTCTATCCTTATGATAGGAGGAGAGACCCCGTCCGACCAAAAGCTACACGTGATCTCTGGTGAGGGATTGCCTGCGCTATCCCGAAAAGCCCCTGCATCTATCACGAGATCCCACTGGATCCCCGGGGGAATCCCTTCAGGAAGGGATATGGTGACCACCTCACCCTGGATCTGTATCCGTGAGGAGGTCACATTGACATCAAGGAAGATGTGATATCCGGCCTTCTCCAGGACTGTGCGAATCTGCTCATCAGCAAGGCCTCGTTCAAACGCCAGGACATACTTTGTGCTGAGATCCGGCACATACTCACCGCCCTCCTGCAGGAGCCCATGGGTAAGCTTTCGATACGGGCCTACAGGCTGACCCGTCTGATCGAGGAGAGGAGCACCCTGATCATCTGTCTCCATCAGGACCTGTCTGTCCTCTGAGGTGAGTGCAGAAGCATAGTAGACCGCGGTGAACTCCTCTTCACTCATCACAGGTGGGATGAGCCATCCCTGATGGCGCCTCACCACTACCGCTCCCGATTCCTTGAATACAGGCTCGTCGAAGGTCAGCGTGAGATTACCTCCCGTGAGGATACCTCCCTCAGTCGGAGAGGTACTCTGGAGCGCAGGAGGTACTGCATCAACGCGGAGATTCGGCCTTCCGAGATCCGGGAGGGTGTCCCCCTCGAGCACAGGAGGCGCAAGATTCCCACAGAGGTCCTCCACATGGGAAAGGGTAAGTCGAGTAGCCTCTACAGGGTTGAGGAACGCCCCATCAGGCACGGTGAACGCAAAGTAGAGGACATACGCCCCGTCGGGATCCTCCTCCACCCCGGCTGTATAGGCGTTGTTGAGTTCAAGTGCCGCGTCTCCGCCTGTGGTACGGACCTTCTCGGAGAATACCACCTTGAAGGTGAGCGTAGCCCCTGCGCCGTACACTCCGTCAGGGTTGACGCAGGCGACCTCCACTACCTGAGGAGCTCCTGTATCGATCCCTATCTCCTTCACAGGAGAGACCTCAGAGACATTACCCGCCTCATCGATCTGGCGGGCGCATACCTGGTACACCCCATCCCCGGTTATCTGAGGAGGATTATCCTGATCATACTGGAACCAGCTGAGCCCCCCATCAAGGGAGTACTCCACCACAGCCCCCTGTTCTATCCCCTCTATCGTGAGGGTCTGGGGTGTGTTATAGATACCCTCACCAAGGGTAATCACCGGTGGATCCGGGGATGTGGTGTCGATCGTTATGGGGAGTGTGCCGTCGGTGAGGGAAGAGAGGTCGAGGGGATTCCCCGCCGCATCGGTAATACGTGAAGGATCGTTCACCAGCGTGGCCACTGTATAGGAGAGGGAGGCGGCGTTGATCCCGTCCTCAACGAGATACACAAAGATGAGATCCCCATTCTCAACCCTGTCGAACTGGCCCTCGATCGTATCCGCACCTGCAGCACAGACCAACCTCACATCCCCACTCACCAGGACATCATCCTCCACCGAGAGGGAGAGCTCCACTGTCTGAGCTGCGCGGTACGTCCCACTCCCTGTGAGCCCGGTAGCTCGGGGGGCGATACCGTCACATCCTATACTGCTCCTCCCCTGGAGGGTATCCTGCTCCTCCAGTAGAGGGATCTCTACCTCTCCCCCTTCTGCACCGACGATGCTTCCCCCTGAAAGGTCAAATGGTTCCTCATACGCGGTGTAGAGCTTATCTACCTGCACCCCGGAGGGCACGGTGAACGAGAAGAGCAGGGTGGACGATCCAGCACCACTATGGTACGTGGCGTAGGCATCTGGTGAGTCCAGTGTGGCGTCGTAGTAGAGCTTGAGTCTGGGTGTTCCCGAGACCTCCACCGGAGAGGAAAAGACCGCCTCAAAGAGGAGCTCATCGCCAGCCTTGTACACACCATCGGCGAGTGGGGTACCTATGTACTGAAGTACAGGACGGGAAGTGATGCGGACCGTACGTTCTTCCTCGCATATGTTCCCAAACACATCCGTGGCAACAAACCGAAAGCTCCTTAGCCCCTCTTCCAAGGGAGGAGAGAAAGTGTATGAGAGCGGGGAGGTGCTCCCTGTAGTAAGAAGCACCGGATCTCCTGAGGTCACCTCATACAGTGCGAGTGTGTGAATGGGTATCCCGTTCTCCTTAGAGGCCGAGAAGGAGAGGGTGAGCTCCTCATCTGATGTGTAGAGCTGATAGTCCTCTTCCGGCTGGGAGATACCAATAACGGGCAAGGAGGTGTCCCCGACGAGCCGGAAGGCCGTGTATGCCTCGTTCCCACTGTCATCCTTCACATAGAGGAGGAAGAGCTTGGTCGTATTCTCGAGTACTCCTTCATACATAAAGTCCTGAAGCACATCCACCTCTTGTGCGAAGGGATACCGCTTGTAGGTCCTTCCCCCTATCGTGATCTCCTCCGGTCCAGAGAGGGAAAGCCCCCACACGACCATACCGGCGTCATCCACCACCTTATCGCCCGGTCCCACGGAAACAGAGGAGAGGAGCTGCCGTGTCTCTTCGAGATGAGCCTCGGCCCCTCCGGGAAGCCCCTCCGGCACCCACGCGAGCCTCGCCTCTTCCACCGCACTGTTATCAATGCAAGCACCCTGGAGTACCCACCTTCCTGCAGGATCCACCGCAGGAAAGGTATTCTCCTCCGGTGAGGTGATCACCCCAAGGGGTTGATCAGGATCCGTGACCGTGAGGCGATAGGCTGCCCCAGACCACACCGGGGGATCATCGTAGGGCTTGGTATCCCGCACCAGCGCCACCAGGACGTAGGATCCTGCATCCTGAGGGGCAGAGAGGGTGTGGTTGTACGAGCGTGCCCCATTCCCCTGAAGAGCAGGACCGAGGAGCGCCTCTCGCATATCATCATCCTCTTCAAGGGTGGCGAGCTTCTCACCATCGGTCTCTCCCTGGATACTCTCCCACGCCGACTGCGAGAGCACACCTACATATATGAGATCCAGCCCGTCATCATCGACAAACGAGAAGGGAACCTCAGCGCCCTGTCCTACGGTAATCACCCCCTCCCTGGCATCACCCTGGATAATACGGGGGAGATCGGCCTCAGGATAATAACAGAACCATCCTCCCTGATCGGTATTCTCGTTGCCTCCTATGTCCGTGGAGGAGACCGTGACCCTGAAGTATGCCCGTCCACTCACGTATCCCGTACCTTCAAAATCAGAGGCAGAGAGCGTGAAGACCGGAGAGAGAGGAGGCGCATCATCATCCACCGGTTTGGTGAGCACCTCTCTCCCCTGCTCATCCAGGAGGTGGAGCGTGACATCGTGCACTGTGAAGTTCTCTCTAATCTCACCCTTTATCCTGAAGGTGCCGTTTTGAAAGTAGTCAAGGAACTGGATATCCTCTGGATCATACCCCTGAAGCTCCTCTCTGCTCTTGAGCGGAACCGTGTAGCCAGGGCCCCTCTCAAGGGAGAGCCCTTCCAGAAAGGGCGGCGTTGCATCTACAAGCAGGGTGATCTGATCCATTGATTGGTCGGAGCTGTTGTTCCACACATCATACCCCGTGACCCGAACCGTCTGCTCACCCTCGGGGAGCGTGAGCCATATGGACCACTCCTTCCCCTGGATACGCGCCTTCCCCACGGTCTCCCCTGTCTCAGGTAAGGAGACCAGGATTCTTGAGATCCCTGACTCGTCATACCATGAACCACGCAGCTCACACTCCCGGGGGACATAGTCCATGTTCGAGTGGCTCTCTATGGTGATGACAGGCCCCTGGAGATCGGTCTCGGGCCCCAATCCCACCTCACAGGAGAAGAAGAGCACCGCGTATGTGAGACATACCGACCAGAAGACTCTCCTCTTGTTCATAGACACACCTCCCTCCCTATGCCCTCTCTTTCTGGATAACAGGAGGATCGCTCACCTCGCTTCACTTATACAGTCAATCAACCTGTTGCCATGCACAAAAAGAACGCCCCTCCCGAGAGGGAGGGGCTGTTTCAGATGCCCGTGAGCGCCTTCAGGTCTTCGAGGAGTCTGTCCCCTCCTTGCGGGGGCAAGTGGAGATCCCGAAGAGGGTGTAGAGCCCGCAGAAGCCCACCGCTCCCGTGACGAGGGAGATAGCCCCGATCACGGTGAGCCACCAGTAGGCCCCACCCCGGACGAAGACCCCCAGGCCGATGAGCACCAGTCCCAGGACCACCCTGATGATCCTGTCGATCGTTCCGACGTTTCCTTTCATGCCTCGCTCCTCAAGATATAGTCTTTTACTAATATACTCAGGATCAGAGGCGCCGTCTGCCTTCATTGACACCCCCCTGCACTTCCCGCGATAATGGGACGACGACTGGCGCCCTCCGAGGCGGAATCGACCGCCGGGGAGTCTTTTCCTCACCTGTCGCGCGCCTGGGCAGGGGGAGATACCACACGCATGGAGGAAAGGATGGCCTCTACACTCCTTGGTTCGTACCTCGCGCGCACTCCGCAGGCTGCGTCCAACCCCGAGATGGTGGGTTTCGTGGCCCAGCTCGAGGTGATCGCCCGGACTGCGCCGGACGTGGCCCGGGCGATCGTGAAGGAACTGCGGGATCAGCGGCGGAACATCAAGCTCATCGCGAGCGAGAACTACTCCTCGCTCGCCACGCAGTTCGCCATGGCGAACCTCTTCACCGACAAGTACGCCGAAGGCTACCCCGGTCACAGGTTCTATGCCGGTTGCGACAACGTGGACGAGGTGGAAAGCCTCGCCTGCGAGGAGGCAAAGGCCCTCTTCGGTGCCCAGCACGCCTATGTCCAGCCCCACAGCGGGGCAGACGCCAATCTGGTGGCCTTCTGGGCCGTACTCCAGTGGAAGGTTCAGGCCCCGGCCCTGGAGAAGCTGGGGAAGAAAAACCTCTACGACCTCTCACGCGAGGAGTGGGAGGCCCTGCGGAAGGAGCTCGGCAACCAGCGGCTCCTGGGACTCGACTACTACTCGGGAGGCCACCTCACCCACGGCTACCGCTACAACGTCTCGGCCCAGATGTTTGAGGCCTACTCGTACGGCGTGAACCCGGAGACCGGGCTCCTCGACTACGACGAGATCGCCCGCCTCGCACGGGAGATACGTCCCCTCATCCTCCTCGCCGGGTACAGCGCCTATCCCCGAAAGATCGACTTCGCCCGGCTACGCGAGATCGCCGACGAGGTGGGGGCCGTCCTCATGGTGGACATGGCCCACTTCGCAGGCCTCGTGGCGGGCGGGGTCTTCGAAGGCCCCTACAACCCCGTGCCCCACGCCCACATCGTCACCTCCACCACCCACAAGACCCTCCGCGGGCCTCGGGGGGGCATCGTCCTCTGCGTGAAGGAGCTCGCCGAGTTCGTGGACAAGGGGTGCCCCATGGTCCTCGGCGGCCCGCTCCCCCACGTGATCGCGGCCAAGGCCGTGGCCCTGAGGGAGGCGCGGAGCCCGGCCTTCCGGGAGTATGCGCATAAGATCGTCGAGAACGCCCAGGCCCTCGCCGCCTTCCTCCAGGAAGAGGGGATCACCGTGGCCACAGGTGGCACGGACAACCACCTCATGCTCATCGACGTGCGGCCCTTCGGGATCACCGGCCGCCAGGCAGAGGCGGCGGTGAGGGAGTGCAGCATCACCCTCAACCGCAACGCGCTCCCCTACGATCCCAACGGCCCCTGGTACACGAGCGGGCTCCGCATAGGCACCCCCGCGGTCACCACCCTCGGGATGGGCAGAGAAGAAATGAGGGAGATCGCCCGTATCTTCAAGCTCATCCTCACCCACGTGAGGCCCGAGGTGAAGGACGGCTCCCCCAGCAAGGCCCGCTACCGCCTCGACCCTTCGGCCAAGGAAGAGGCCCGCGCCCGGGTGGAGGCCCTCCTCTCCCGCTTCCCCCTCTACCCCCGGCTCGACCTCGCCTTCCTGGAGGAGGCCCTCGGCCTGCAGGGCTGACCCCTGCAGGCCCCTACCCGGTCGGCCGCCATACCCTCCCCCACCGCCCGTGGAAGACCCGCCCCTCCATCCACCCCTCGTGAGGCCGCTTCGTCTCCGCAGGGTAGCCCAACACCACCAGGGAGAACGGCACCACCTCGGGCGGCAGGCCGCACACCTCGCGAAGCACCCCCATCCTGTCCTCGTGCGGGAAGAGCCCCACCCACACACTCCCCAACCCCAGCTCCGTGGCAGCGATGAGCACGTTCTCCGTGGCCGCAGAGAGGTCCTGCGGCAGGAAGTCCGGCTCCTTCATCCCCTCCGGGAGCCCGCACACCAGCACCGCCACCGGCGCCTCCCTGCACATCGCCGCATACCCATGCCGCCGCGCGATCTCCTCCAGGGCCGCAGGATCATCGATCACCACGAAGGCCCACGGTCTGCCGTTCCACGAGCTGGGAGCCGCCATCCCCGCCCTCAGGACCTCCTTCAGAACCCCATCCGGCACGGGATCGGACCGGTACCTTCGGATACTCCTCCTCGCGAATATCGCATCGAGCATCGCGCACCTCCTTGCCTGTTTTCCAGGATTGTACCATAGTTTTCCCCGAATATGGAGGACTTCCCCCTTCCCGGCATCCCCTGCACCCCCGACGCCCCTCCCTCCCCCCTCATCCTCAACGCCCCCGAGTTCACCCAGGCCGCCGTCCTCGTCCCCTGCATCCCCACCCCCACCGGCTGGCACATCGGCTTCGAGGTCCGGGCGCACGGCATCCCCCAGGAAGGGGAGATCTGCTTCCCCGGAGGCCTCGTCGAGCCCCACGACCCCTCCCCCCTCCACACCGCCCTCAGGGAGACCCATGAGGAACTCGGTATCCCCGGTTCCCGCATCCCCCACATCCGGTACGCAGGCGCCTTCCTCTCGGCGAGTGGAAGGCTCATCCACGTCTTCCCTGCCCTCGTCCCCTCGTGGGACGAAGCGCACCCCTCCCCGGACGAAGTCTCCCACCTCTTCACCCTCCCCCTCTCCTGGCTCCGCACCACCCCTCCCCGCATCCACCACGTCCGCCTCACCCTTCACCCACGCGAAGGCGAGACCGAGCTCCTCCCCGCCTCTAGGCTCGGCCTCCCCTCCCTCTACCACACCCCCTGGAAAGGCCCCCTCAGGCCCATCTACCTCTGGCACACCCCCCACGGTCCGCTCTGGGGCATCACCGCCGGCATCCTCTACCACCTCCTCCACCCTTCCAGAGGGTGATTTACTCTCGGACCCCACTTCGCTACCATAGAGGCCACACCATGCAGCACGAACCATACAGACTCTCCCCGGAAGAGGTGGGATTCTCCATTCCCGAGGAACACATCCAGGCCCTGCAGGAGGGCGTCCAGCCCGGCACCATCATCGGTCAACCCCGGGCCGTGGAGGCCCTCACCCTCGGCATACAGCTCTCAGGCAAGGGCTACAACATCTTCGTGGCAGGACCCCCGGGCACGGGCCGGCACACCGCCATACGCCGTATCCTCGAATCCCTCTCGCCCCCCAACCGCTGGGGGAAGGACATCGCCTACGCCTACAACTTCCAGAACCCGCAAACCCCCCGCGTGCTCTACTTCCCTGCACGGACCGCCGCACGGTTCAAGCGCGCCCTCAGGCGCACCTTGGAGAAGCTCACCAAGGGCATCCGCCACAGGCTCACGAGCGAGAGCTACCTCAGGAAGAAGACTGCCCTCATGCGGGAGGTGGAAGCGGAGGAACGCAGACTCCTCGAACAGTTCCAGGAGGAACTGCGCCGCGAGGGCTTCACCATGCTCGAGCGGCCCGGTGACAGCCAGACCTTCACCGACCTCGTTCCTCTGTGGCACGGACAACCCATCGAGTTCGACGAGCTCGCCCAGAAGGCCTCACGGGGCGAGGTGCCCCACGAACTCGTCGAGGAGCGAAGGCAGAAGTACTTCCCCCTCCTCGAGAAACTCCAGGACCTCTTCGCCACCTTCGATCTCAAGCGCCTCGCCGCAGAGGAACGACTCGCCGAGATCCAGCGCACACACGTGGCACCCGACGTGAGGGCAGAGATCCAGCGCCTCGCCGCCTCCTTCCACGCCGAAGGGCCCCTCCTCCAGCACCTCAAGGAGATGGAACGAGACATCCTCGAGCATCTTGCCGCCTTCCTCGAAGAGGACACGGCCGGCGAAGAGGACGGCATGCCCATCTCCCTCCGCTACACCATCCACATCATGCACGAAGTGGAGGATCCGGACCGGGCCCCTGTGGTCTTCGAGTCCCAACCCGACTACACCACCCTCTTCGGCACCATCGAGAGCATACCCGAGAAGGCCGGCGAGGAGCGGGCCAACTTCCTCATGATAAGGCCCGGATCCATCCTCAAGGCCAACGGCGGCTTCATCATCCTCAGGGTGGAGGACCTGCTCCGTCACGAGGAGCTGTGGGCCACCCTCAAGCGCGTGCTCCTCGACGGCCGACTCGAGATCCGCACCCCTCCCGGCCCCTTCAGTGCACCGAGCGCCCTCAAACCCGAACCCATCCAGGTGGACGTAAAGGCCATCCTCATAGGCAACGAGTTCCAGTACGAGTACCTCTTCCTCCAGGACGAGGACTTCGGCAAGCTCTTCAAGATCCCCGCGGAGTTCGACACCACCATCCCCTTAAACGACCAGACGATACGCGAGTACATCGGCTTCATACGCGCCACGTGCGAACGCAAGCACCTCCTGCCCGTGGACACCTCGGGGATCGCCGCCCTCCTCGAGTACGGTGTACGTCTCAGCGAGGAGCGTGACAAACTCACGGCCCGCTTTTCCCTCGTGACCGACATCCTCAGGGAGGCGGACCATTGGGCGCGTACCATGGGGAGCGACCACATCGACCGCCACGTGGTCGAGGCGGTCCAGCGCCACAGGAACCACCTCTTCGGGCTCCTCGAGGAGAAGATCGACGAACAGATCCTCTCGGGAGAGCTCCTCATCCAGCTCGAAGGCACGGCCGTGGGAAAGATCAACGGCCTGGTCATCCTCGACCGGGGATTCCACTCCTTCGCCAGACCAGTGCTCATCACGGCGCGCACGGCCCCCGGCACCGAGGGCATCGTGAACATCGAGCGCGAGTCCGGGCTCTCGGGCGAGCTCCACGACAAAGGGGTCTACATCATCCAGGGCTACCTCCAGAGCCGGTATGCGCGTCGCTTCCCCCTCTCCATCAAGGCGAGCATCGCCTTCGAACAATCGTACGTGGAGATCGACGGCGATTCGGCCTCGCTCGCCGAGATGTGCGCCTTGCTTTCCGACATCGCAGGGATCCCCCTTAGGCAGGAGATCGCGGTCACCGGGTCCATCAACCAGATGGGCCAGGTGCAACCCGTGGGAGGGATCAGCGAGAAGGTGGAGGGCTTCTTCAAGGTGTGCAGGAAGAAGGGACTCTCCGGCACCCAGGGGGTCATCATCCCGCGACTCAACCTCAAGAACCTCATCCTCGAAAAGGAGGTCCAGGAGGCAGCGCGCGAGGGCCTCTTTCACATCTATGCGGTGGAGACCATCGATCAGGCCATGGAGGTGCTCACCGGGATGGAGGCGGGCACTCGCACGAGCAAGGGGATGTTTCCTCCGGGTACCATCAACGAGCGCATCGAGACCAGGCTCAGGGAGATGGCCCGTGTGGTGAAGGAGTTCGGGAGCTGATTCCGGGAAAGGTACGCTCAAACCGCTCCGAAATTTTCTTGACACCGTGACCTCGAGAACCCATACTGAAAAGGAGGGGGTTCTGTCATGACAAGGAGAGACTCGTGAAGAAGGCAGTCGTGGACAACTCCAAGGTACTTCAGGCGATCCGCCACAACCTGCCTGTCACCATCAAGATCCACGCGATGACACCCGAGATCGAAGAGCGTGTGGAGGAGATCCTCGACCTCGTCCTCACCGACATAGGCAGGGAGAAGATGCGGGACGCCCTCCTCTACTGTCTCAAGGAACTCGTCGCCAACGCACAGAAGGCCAATGCCAAACGGGCCTTCTTCCACGAGCGGGGTCTCGACATAGAGGACGAGGAGGAGTACGAAGAGGGCATGCGGGTTTTCCACGAAGTCCTCTCGGAGGACCCCCGCCACTACTTCGAGCTCCTCAAGGAGCTGGGGCTCTACACCCGCATCACCTTCCAGCTCAAGAACGACATCCTCTACCTTATTGTGGCGAACAACTCCCCCCTTCTTAAGGAAGAGCAGATTCGTATCTTCGACAGGGTGGCGAGGGCACGGCTCTTCGAGACCCTGGAGGAGGCCCTCAGCACCGCCTACGACGTCACCGAGGGAGCGGGCCTGGGTATCGTGACCCTCATCATGATCCTCAAGCGACTAGGCCTCTCCGAGGAGGCCTTCGACATCGACGTGGTGGGGGAAGAGACCGTGGCCCGGCTCACCATCCCCATGGACCGGATACACCTCTCACGGCTCACGGAACTCACGGAACGGGTGGTGGACGAGATCGAGTCCCTCCCCCAGTTTCCGGAGAACGTCCTCTATCTGCAGAAGCTCATCGACGACCCGAACAGCACGGTACAGGACATCGCCCGGCAGATCTCCACGGATCCCTCGCTCACCGCCGACCTCCTCAAGGTGGTGAACTCCGCCCAGTTCATGCTGCCGAAGAAAGTGGACTCCATCCTCGAGGGGGTGAAGATACTGGGTCTCAGGGGACTCAAGAACCTCCTCTATACCTACGGGACCCAGAAGATCCTGGGCCTCGGCACCGAGGAGCAGCAGCACCTGTGGGACCACTCGCTCCGGACTGCCTACTATGCCTACAACCTCGCACAGACCGTCTTCAGGGACAAGGAGCTCATGGAGGACGTGTACGTGGGGGGCATCCTCCACGACATGGGAAAGATCGTCTTCTCCCGGGTGCACCCCACCCTCCTCGAGAAGATAGAGATGCTCCGCAGGGAAAGGGACATTCCTCAGAACCTCCTGGAGGAACTCTACGGAGGGCTCCACCACGCCGAGATAGGGGCGCTTCTCGCCGAGAAGTGGAACTTCCCCGACCTTCTCGTCGCCGCGATACGCTTCCACCACACTCCGGAGGGCGCACCGGGTGAGATGGATCGGATCGTCCAGACGGTATACGCGGCGAATGCCATCGCCATGTTCGAGGAAGGACGGCTCACCTGGGAACAGATGGACCACGGAATCCTCTCCCGGTTCCAGATCACGGACAAGGAGGGCCTCGATCAGCTCAGACGTTCCCTGAGAAGGAGCTTCGAGCGGGAGATGAAGCGTCGGTCCTGAACCGCCTCTTGACGGCACGATGCAAATGCATCATCTTATATTAAGAAAATCTAATACAACATGGAGGAGACGATGAAGGTCGTGCTCTATACGACTCCCACGTGTGCCTACTGCAAGATGGCCAAGGACTACTTCCGGAAGAACAGGATCCCCTTCGTGGAGTACAACGTGGCCCAGGACATGCGCAGGGCCGAGGAGATGGTGCGCAAGTCGGGGCAGATGGGCGTGCCGGTCATCGACATCAACGGCAAGGTCATCGTGGGTTTCAACCTGCCCGAGATCGAACGTGCCTTGAGGAGCGCGTGATGGCGGCTAAGGTCACAGCCCGCCATACCGGGGATATGGCCTTCGACGTGGAGGTGGACGGTCACACCCTCACGGTGGACGCCCACCCGGAGTTCGGGGGAAAGGATGCGGGCCCCCGGCCCAAGAACCTCCTGCTCGCCGGGCTCGCGGGATGCACGGGGATGGACGTGGTCTCCATCCTCGGCAAGATGCGCATGCCGTACGACTCGTTCACCCTGCACATCGAGGCGGACCTCAGCGAGGAGCATCCCAAGGTCTTCACCCGGATCCACCTCGTGTACGCCTTCACCGGGGATGCGCTCGACAGGGAGAAGATCGAGAAGGCGGTGCGTCTCTCCCAGGAGAAGTACTGCGGGGTCTCGGCGATGCTGGGGAAGACGGCCCGGATCACCTACGAGATCAGGCTCGACGGGTGAGGGCCCTGCTCCAGTAGCAGAGGAGGATCCCTGCGGCCACGCTCACGTTGAGCGATCCCTTGGTCCCCACGAGGGGGATGCTCACCCTTCCCTGCGAGGACTCGGCGAGGGCGAGGAGTTCGGGGCTCACGCCGAGTTCTTCGTTTCCCACCACGACAATTCCCTCAGGAGGAAATGGATAGGTATCGATGGGGGTCCCTCCTGTCTCCAGGGCAAGGATGGGGAGACCGAGCCCGCCGAGTCGTTCGGCCGGGAGGCGCTCCCAGGGGAGCACGTGCTGGGTGCCGCGGGCGGTGCGCGCGGCACGGGGATGGTCGGGTGTCGGGGTGGCGGGCGAGAGGTAGATGCCAGAGGCGCCGAAGGCCTCGGCGCTCCGGAAGATGGCGCCCACGTTGTAGGGGGAACGCAGATCTTCGAGGTAGACCCAGATGGGGAGCGAGGTGCGGGGAGGGAGCGCTCCCCGGGGCTCGAGTGAGAGGTCCCAGTCGGCGGTCCAGGTGCCGAGGAGTTCGTCGAGGAGGATCTCGGCCCTGAGGAAGGGCCGGGCGAGAGCTTCGGGGTCGGTGGTCTGGGAGATGTAGGGGAGGAGCCCGGCGCAGGCTTCGCGGAGCGACGCTGGGGCCTCCTCGTCCCGTGCCACGAAGAAGAGGATGTCGCGTACCATGGGCCGCACGGTCTCCCATTCGGGGGGGGAGAGGGTGCGCCAGGCGCGCAGCAGGGTGCGGAGTTTCCGCAGCCGGGCCGAGGGGGTAAGACGCGCGAACTTGCGGGGAGTGATCATGGCTAGCAGGCGGCTTCGAGGAGATTGAGGAGGAAGGCCTGGTCGGGCGAGGAGGGGAAGGCGGCGAGCTGGCGGAGGGGGTGGTCGAGGTCCCAGGCGGTACGGGCGATCTCGGGGAGGGCGGCGCGGGGGAGTTCGAGGTCGGTGAGGCGGGTGGGAAGGCCTGCGCGGGCGAGGAGGCGGCGCACGAACGAGGCGGTCTCGGCGGCGGCGACTTCTGCCGCTACGCCGGTGATTCCGAGGGAGGCGGCGACTTCCTCGAGGACTTCGGGCGCGAGTTCGGCGAGCCGCGGGGCGGCGTGGACGAAGAGGAGGGCGGTGGTCCAGGAACCGGGGAGACCGCGGCACGAGAGGGCGAGGGAGAGGAGGGTGAGAGGGCCGTCGGGGGTGAAGCGACGGGCGAGGGCGGAGAGGAGGCCTGCCTGGAGGAGGGCGGGACGGAGGGGGGATGGGTCGGGCCGGAGCACGGTGGGTTCGGCGGTGCGGGAGAGGATGGCGAGGGTGTGGGAGGCGCAGGCAGCGGCAAGGCCGGGGGGCGAGACGAGGAGGGTCTCGGCGGCGTCGGCGAGGAGGGCGAGGAGGGTGGAGGCGGTGGCTCGGGGGGGGAGGGTGCGGGTGAGGACAGGGTCGGCGAGGAGGAGCGAGGGGACGTGGGGAAGGGGGACGAGGAGGTGGGGGTCGGGGGGGTCCTGGACGAGGAGGACGCGGGGGGCGAAGAGGTGGGGGATGCGGGGGGTGGTGGGGAGGGCGACGAGGGGGAGGGGGTGGAGGGGGACGGACCGGGGAAGGGACTGGAGGAGGTCGAGGTCGCCGCGGGTGGCGGAGAGGAGACGGGCGGTGCGGAGGGCGGTGGGCCCGCCGAGGGCGACCACCACCTGGGCGCGGGAAGCCGAGAGGATGCGGCCGATGCGCACCAGGTCGTGGAGAGAGGTCGTGTGCGAGATCTCGTGGAAGAGCACGGCCTCGACGCGGGAGGCCTTGAGCAGCTGGAGTACAGGGGTATGCAGGTCGTGCTCCACCGCCACGGGGTCGGCGAGCACAAAGGCACGGTCCCCCATCCCTGCGACGAGGGGTCCCAGCCGCGAGAGTGCATCCGTTCCTTCTACGATGGTGAAGGGAAATTCGAGTTCTCGATAGGCCACGGTATGCCCCGGGGAGGAGGGCCTAGAGGCCGAACATCTTGAGGACCCTGTCGGCCACCACCTCGATCACCTTGTCGTCGATATAGGAGGGGTCTTCGAGCTTCTTCCTGATCTCCTCGACGCGGTCCTGTCGAATGTCCGGAGCCTGCTTCACCAGTTCGATCGACTTGTGCAGTTCTGCGCGAAACTTCGCCTCTTCCGAGAGGGTGATGCTGTCGCCTTCCTGTTTCTTCACCACCTTTTCGGTCTTCTGGGTCTTGAGGTACCGACCGATGGGATCGACAGGTCCGGTTCGTTCGACTGTCATGGCTCCGTCCTTTCACTAGCAGTATCGTCACCCGCTCCCTTCAATTTTACCCCTTTTTGGTCCCACAGACAAGCACAGAAAACTCTCCTCGAACGGAATTTCCCTCCTTGAGCGAGGTTGCGACCTCTTCAGGGGTGCCGCTGAGTATCTCCTCGTGTATCTTGGTGAGCTCGCGTCCCACTACGATGGTCCTGTCGGGGGAGAGGACCGAGAGATCGTCGAGGAGCTTGAGGATGCGGTGGGGCGCCTCGTAGAGGAAGAAGGCCTCGCCCCGGTCCAGGAGCTCGGCGAGCCGGCGTCTCCTCCTCCCCTGTTTGGGCGAGAGAAAGCCCTCGAACGTGATGGTCTTCTCCTCTATGCCGCTCGCGCTCACGAGGGTGGTGAAGGCCGATGGACCGGGCACCGGAACCACCCTGAACCCCGCCTCCCTCACCTTCGCCACGAGAAAGGCGCCGGGATCGCTCAAGGCCGGTGTGCCCGCATCGGTCACGTAGGCCACGTCCTTGCCTTCCTCGAGGGCCGAGAGTATGGGGGGCACGCCTTCCTCCCGCTTGTGGCTGTGATAGCTTATGGTGCGGGTCGCGATGCCGTAGTGTGAGAGGAGGATGCGGGTCCGTCGGGTGTCCTCGCAGGCGATGAGCGACACCTCCTTGAGCACCCTGAGTGCCCTCAGGGTGATGTCCTCGAGGTTGCCTATGGGGGTCGCGACCACGAAGAGACTCGCCACGTATCCTCCCTCGTGTGGTAAAAATGCGCGGGTTCCAGTATAGTACACCTCGTGGACCCTGTCATCCTGATACTGGGGACGGTCACCGTGATCCTCATAGGCCTGCTCGCCGCCGGGATGGTGAAGGACGTGCTGAGCAGGGAACGGGCCCGGATCTCCGGGAGAGATTCCTCTGCCCTTCCCCGCTGTCCGGTCTGCAGGACGCCCCTCGCCCCGGGCGAGCGGGTCTCATCCCGCGTCTTCTCCAGAGGGAAACAGGCGAACCATCTGGGCATCGTGGAGAGCATGGCCCACATCCTTGGATGTCCCCACTGCTACCCCGCCCCCCGGGAGGTGAGACGGAGGTGCCCGGTGTGCGGGAAAGACCTGCTGGTCACGGACGTGCTCGTGGCCCGCATGTTCGAGAACACCAGAACAGGGAGGAAACATGTACGGATCCTCGGATGCTCAAGGTGCAGGGACTAGCGGAACGACCGGCCACGAGATGCGGACGATTCAGAGGGCAGGCTTCCTCTCCATCGTGGGAAACGTGGTCCTCTTCGGCATAAAACTCGCCGCAGGACTCACCAGCGGATCCATCGCCGTGGTGGCCGATGCCTGGCACACCCTCTCGGACAGCATCTCGTCGATCGTCCTGCTGGTGGGAGCCCGTACCGCCCGCAAACCCGCCGACGACGACCACCCTTTCGGCCATGGGCGGGCCGAACTCATAAGCACGGTGATGATCGGCACCATCCTGGGGATGATCGGCATCACCTTCGCCCTCGACGCCGTGGAACGCCTCTTCCACCATGAGGGGGCCCACTACACCGACTTCACCCTCTGGGTGGTGGGGTTCTCCATCCTCGCCAAAGAGGCCATGGCCCAGTACGCCTTTGCGGTGGCCCGGAAGACCGGCTACTCTTCGGTAAAGGCCGACGGCTGGCACCACAGGAGCGACGCCCTCTCCTCGCTCCTCCTCCTCGTGGGTATCCTCGCAGGCGGCAGGTTCTGGTGGATGGACAGCGCCCTCGCCCTGGGCGTGAGCGTGTTTCTGGGCTACACCTCGTACAGCATCCTGAAGGAGGCCTTCTCTCCCCTTCTCGGTGAGGCTCCCCCTGAGGAGCTGGAGACCCGGATACAGGATGTGGTGCGGCGAACCCAGCCAGAAGGCCCTGATATCCACCACCTCCACGTCCACCACTACGGGCGGCACACCGAGGTCACCTTCCACGTGGTCCTCGATGGGGAGACCTCGCTGAGGAAGGCCCACGAGATCGTCTCGGTCATCGAGCAGGATCTGAGGAGGGAGCTGGGGCTCGAGGCTACCATCCACGTGGAACCCTTCGAGACATGGAAGGATCGCCAGCTCCGTCGGCGATCGAGGAGTAATGAGCCCCCCGCGGATCCGGGTGCATGAGAGCTCTTCCTTGCCTTTGCCCTCTCACTGTGTTAGAGTTGCACCCATGGCACACGAGACCCCTTTTTCGGCGTGGAAACGCACCACCACCTGCGGAGCACTGCGGGCAACAGACGCAGGGAAGGAGGTGATCCTCAACGGCTGGGTCCACAGAAAGCGTGACCACGGGGGGATCCACTTCATCAACCTGAGGGACAGGTACGGGATCACCCAGGTGGTGGTCGACGAGGAGAGCCCCGAGGAGGTGCGCAGGCTCGTCGAAGCACTCAAGTACGAGTACTGTATCGCGGTGAAGGGCGTGGTACGACTGCGGCCCGAAACCATGCGCAACCCCCAGATGCCCACAGGGGACATCGAGGTGCTCGCCACAGGGATCCGCCCGCTCTCGGCCTCGGAGATCCTCCCCTTTCCCATAGACGACGCCATCGATGCCCGGGAGGAGCTCAGGCTCCAGTACCGGTACCTCGACCTGAGGCGGCCCCGCATGCAGCGCAACCTCACCCTCCGGCACCTGGTGGCCTGGCACGCGCGGGAGTACCTCGTGGGAAAGGGGTTCTACGAGATCGAGACCCCGACCTTCATCCGATCCACGCCGGAAGGGGCGCGGGACTTCCTGGTGCCTGCGAGGCTCCATCCCGGCAGGTTCTACGCCCTTCCCCAGTCGCCGCAGCTCTTCAAGCAGCTCCTCATGGTGGCGGGGTTCGACAAGTACTTTCAGATCGCCCGATGCTACCGCGACGAGGACGCAAGGGGAGACCGCCAGCCCGAGTTCACCCAGATCGATATGGAGATGAGCTTCGTGACCCAGGACGACGTCCTCGCCGAGACCGAGGGGCTCATGGCCCACATCTTCCAGAAGGCCCTGGGCGTAGACCTCTCCCTCCCCTTCCCCCGCCTCACCTATGAGGAGGCCCTCGACCGTTACGGCACCGACAAGCCCGATCTCCGCTACGGGCTGGAGCTCAAGGACTTCACCCCTCACGTGGACAAGGGTTCGTTCCAGGCCTTCCGTAACGTGGTGGCTCAGGGCGGCGTAGTGAAGGCCCTCGTCGTAGAGGGAGGAGCCTCGTTCTCGCGCAAGGAGATAGAAGCCCTCGAGGAGGTGGCGAAGACGTATCGGGCTGCAGGTCTCGCCTGGATGAAGGTGACCGAAGGGGGGCTCGAAGGAGGCGTCGGCAAGTTCTACCAGGGAACCGCTCCTGCGCTCATCACGTCCCTCGGCGCCCGTCCGGGTGATCTCATCCTGCTCGTAGGGGATGCCTGGAAGACGGCGTGTACCGCACTTGGCGCGGTGAGGACGGCCGTGGCCCGCACGCGCGGGCTCATCCCGGAGGGAGCCTTCTCCTTCTGCTGGGTGGTGGACTTTCCCATGTTCGAGTGGAACGAAGAGGAACAGAAGTGGGATCCGGCCCACCACATGTTCACCATGCCCAGAGAGGAACACCTGCCGCTCCTCGAGGAGGACCCCGGTGCGGTCAAGGCGGCGGCCTACGACCTCGTGTGCAATGGATATGAGCTCGCCTCAGGGTCCATCAGGATACACGATCCAGAGCTCCAGAGGCGCATCTTCAAGGTGGTGGGATTCAGCGAAGAGGAAGCCGCCTCCCGGTTCGGGTTCCTCACCACGGCCTTCAAGTACGGCCCGCCCCCTCACGGAGGCATCGCCCCCGGGCTCGACAGGCTCGTGATGATCATGGCGGGGGAGGAGACCATACGAGAGGTCATCGCCTTTCCCAAGACCGCCGCAGGACTCTCCCCGCTCGACGGATCACCCGCCGAGGTCGACCCTGCACAGCTCGAGGAACTCCACCTGCGGGTGGTACTCCCCGAAGAGGACTAGTCCTTCCCGTGGAGGTCGAGCCTGGCCGCCACGTGCGAGAAGAAGCGGGAGACCCTCACGGCGGTCTCCCTGTCCCTCACCATGCGGGCGATCACCTTCCTCACCGCGAAGGCCACCTTTTCCTCGGGGATGTTCCGGTAGTAGCCCAGTTTTTCGAGCACCTCCCTGGCCCTGACAACCGCCTCGTCGAGATAGGGCCGCAGATCCTCCTCCCGCCTGGGCGCGAGCGAGAGGAAACTCGCCCGCATGAGCTCGTAGAGCACCACCATCACCGCCTGGGCGAGATTGAGCGAAGGACACGCCCCCGACGAGGGAATGGTGAGGATGAGGTCGCACGCCTGCACTTCTTCTGAGGTGAGGCCTGTCCGTTCCCTTCCGAAGACGAGCGCCACGTCCCTCCCCGTGAACTCCGCGAGAAAGGCGGGGAACTCCGGGAGGTAGAGATCGGGCATCCGGTACTGGCCGTGCCGGCGGGTGACCGCCACCCTGAGATCCACACCATCCAGGGCTTCCGCCAGGGTCTCACACACCCTCGCCCCTTCCAGGATGGATTCGGCGTGCACCGCATAGCGCCGGGCCGGTGGAGAGAGGTGGTCACACGCAGGCCGCACCAGGACGAGTCTTTCGTGTCCCATGTTCGCCATGGCACGGGCCACCATCCCCACGTTCTCCGCTCCTTCAGGCTCAACCAGTATCACGCGGACCATGGCCCTATCTCACCACAAGATCGTACGCCGTGCAAGGGACCCCTTGTTTTTATACCTTGGAGTGACGATAATTAACATAGACAGTCAGTAGAGAGGATCCCCATGGCACGACCCCGTATCGCCATAAGGCTCGCCGACAACAGCCTCTTTCCCGTCCTGGAAGAGGGGACCCCTTCGCGGAAGCGCGTGGTGCTTGAGCCTGCCCACACCCATCAACGAGCGGTCCACATAGACCTCTATCGCACCCTCGACGAGGAAGGAGGGGAATACCTCGGGACCCTCACCGTCGACCTCCCCGACTACAACGGCGAGAAGCCCGAGGTGGAACTCGTCCTGGAGATGGACGAACACGAGCACCTCTCCGCCACCGCCCGGGAGAGGACCTCGGGGGAGACTCGGCACCTCGAGCTCACCATGGAGGAGCCCTCTCCCGACACAGACTTCTCCATGCTCACCCGAATGCACGAAGAAGGGGAATACGAGGAGGAGGCATCCCTCCCGGAACGTTCCTACGACGAGGACTTCGGCACCCCGTTCGATGAGGAGGCTTCCCTCTCATACGAGGAGGGCGAGGAAGAGGAAGGGTTTTCGTTCGAAGAAGAGCGACGTGCCTCCTCCAGCCTCATGAGCGAGGAGGAACAGAACCTGCTGCAGTCGGGATTCGAGCGGGAGGAAGAAGAACGGTCGGCCGCCCTTCCCGTCGAGAGAAGGCCCTCCATGTGGGTCCCCTTCATCCTCGGCTTCATCCTGGGCGTGCTCGTAGGGGGAGTACTCTCCTACCTGTTCCTCCCCCGTGTCCTCGGAGAGGTGCCGGCTCCCCAGGTCTCCACCGCACCCCGGCCCACCCCCGCCGTAACTTCGACCCCCGCCCCCACCCAGGCACCCGAGGCAGCACGACCTGCACCCTCCGAGTTCACCATCATCTACACCCCCACGTGGGGGGATACCCTCTGGGACCTTGCCGACTCGTTCTACAACAACCCATGGCTCTATCCCATCATCGCCGAGGAGAACCGCATCGCCAATCCGGACCTCATCTATGCGGGAAGGCCCCTCAGGATCCCGCACATCAGGCCGCAGGAGTAAAACCTATGCATTTCGCATAGAACTCCTCCTTGGGGAGAAGAGCCTCTCCTCCCTCCCCTGATGGAAGGGTGTATTCTCCTGTATGAATGCGAGATACCTTCCCCAACATGTCTGAACACAGATGAAGCGCGATGCGCTTTTGGTATGTTATTTGCATTGAAAGATGTGCGTCACAAGGGCATGCGACAACTATACCCAGTAAGGAGGGCCTTATATGAAGCTCCGCAGCCTCACGATGTTCTTCCTCTTTCTCCTCATCTCCACCTGGCTGTATGCCGGTGGTACCACTGAGTGGCAGGAAGCAGAGGGGGAAGAGGACTGGAAAAAAGAGTTCAACATCCAGGACGAAAAACCCGGTACCCACAACGTGATCATAAAGGCCATCGATTTTGCAGGAAACGAGTCCATCGCCGGACCGTTCAACATCAAGGTGGATCCTGCCTCCGATCTCCCGGTCGTCCGTATCGTCTCCCCACAGGAGCACGAGGTGGTGCGTAATGCCTTCAACATCGTGGGCGTGGCGGTCGACGACGACGGCGTGGCACGGGTCCTCGTGAAGCTCGACGACGGCTCCTACCAGACGGCCGAGGGAACCGAGTACTGGCGGGTCGCAGTACCCGCCTCCCGACTCACCGAGGGAACCCACACCATCTCGGTGAAGGCGGTCGACGTGAACGGCACCGAGGGACCGGAGATCACCTCCACCTTCGCACTCGACACCACCCCACCAGTGATCGAGGTGACCTCTCATCAGAGCGGGGTCCTTGTGTCGGGAAAGATCGTGCTCGAGGGGGTGGTGAGGGATGAAAATGGCGTAAGAGGCCTCAGCGTGACCATACCCACCTATACCACGGTAAACAAAAAGGGAGAGGAGGAACAGATCCCGGAGAAGACCCTTACCCTTGGTGTTAAGTACGACAAGGGTGAAGGAGTCTATCGATTCTCCCTCCCCGTCGATACTAGATCCTTCCCCGACGGTCCCTATGTGTGGTGGTTCACCGCCACCGACGGCACCGGCACAGAGGTCCGCAGCCCCTTCCTCCTCTTTGTGGACAACGAACCTGCGGCCCTCAACGTGCTCAGCCCTGAAGACGAGGCCGTAGTCTTCGGGAAGGTGGGCATCACCGGCACGGTGAGGGATGCCATAGGGGTGAAACGGCTCTGGTACACCTTCAAGGGCGAAGAGCACGACCTTGAGCTCATACCAGGCAATCCGTACTGGCACCTCACCTTCGACACCTCGCAGGAAAAGGACGGAACCCTCGAACTCACCGTGCACGCCGAGGATGCGAGCGGCAATCGCTCCTCCCAGAAGATCAGGCTCAAAAACGACAGAAAGGCCTTCCAACCTCAGGTAGAACTCCTCTTCCCCGCCCTGGAAGAGGGAGAACCGGTGCTCACCCCGGATGAGGTGCTCGTGGGCCGTATCGTGGGACCCAACCCGCCTGAGAAGGTAAAGGTGCTCGGCATGGGAGACGATCCCAAACAGGGAGTGGAGATCCCCGCCTCCATGGGGTTCTACGTGCCCCTCGAGGGACTTCCTCCGGGCCGACACACCCTCACCCTCATAGGGGTGGACGTCTATGGCCTGGAGAGCCCTCCGGTGAAGGTCTCGTTCCAGATCGCCCCCACCGCGCCGGTCCTCACGGTCGAGGAGCTGGTCTATACCGACACCGGGGAATCCCTCACGTGGAAGAACGGCCTCACCTACGAAGCCTCGCGCAAGGCCGTGCTCCGGGGAAGGATTGTGAGCCAGGAGAAGCCCTCTTCCGGTGTGCTCTACGTGGGAGGGGAGGACCTCTGGGCACTCATGCCTCTCGATCCCGAGAACCTCCCGCAGTTCCCGAACACGGTGAGAAAGACGAGTCTCAAGATCAGTCCTGCCGAAGAAGGCGGCTATGTCTTCGAGGCCTCCCTCGATCCCAAGGCAGGCCACGGGGCCCTCGCCGCGGTCTTTGCGCTCACCATGCGCGACGGGAAGAGGTATCTCTTTCCCCAGGTGATCTCCTACCAGGCACCTCCGCCGAAGAAGGAAGGCGAGACCCTCCCCCCGCCCACCAAGCCCGATGAGGTGTTCCTCCTCGACCACCGCCTCTCCAACGGGACCATGATCTGGACGGATCGCACCCCACTCATAGGCTTCTTCTCCGGGGAAGGGGTGCGAGAGGTGGTCCTCGAAGGGGCCGGCGACCTTCTCACCGTGAGACACGAGGGCAACCACCTCATCATCACGCCCCAGAAGGCGGGGAAGGCCTCGGGGGTGCAGGTGGTGGTGACCTCGACCGACGGCCGCACCTACCGCTCATCTCGCTTCACCGCCGAGATCGATCTCGAGGCCCCTGTGCTCACGCTTCAGACCCCCTCAGATGGCGCGTACCTCAACACGTCGCTCACCATCGAGGGGGAGGTGCAGGACGACGCCGGCCTCCCAGGGCTCGCCTACAGGCTCGACGGCGCCCCCTGGGTGAGCATATCCGTCTCAGAGCTCCGCTTCTCCACCACGATGGCCGTGTCCCAGCTCACCCCCGGCCCACACCTCCTGGAACTCAAGGCAGAGGACGGCGCAGGCCATGTGAGGTATCAACGCATCCATCTCTTCTACGATGCCACCCCGCCTACCCTCGCCTTCACCACCCCAGAGGTGGGGAAGACGGTGAACGGCACCATCCTGGTGGCAGGATCCATCGCCTCCGAGGCCCCGGTGATCCGTTTCGGCTACCTGCTGGAACAGGGCCCTCCTGAACCCTCTGGCTCACCAGGGGAGTCCGAGGAAGCAGCCGCCAGTACCCCGGAACCCTCCTTCACCCCCCTCTCTCCGGAAGACGGGATCTTCTCGTTCACGGTCGATTTCTCCCGCCTCGCCGAGGAGGGGAAGACCATGAAGCTGATTGCGGAAGATGCGGCAGGCAACACCTCCGAGACCCTCCTCTCACCCTCCGTGGACCTTTCGCTCGACAAACCCCGCGTGGAGATCCAGACACCGCCCGACGACTTCGTGGTCACCAAGGACGTGACGATTGCGGGCATGGCCTTCGACGACGACGGCATCTCCAAGATCGTGTGGAAGCTCGACGACGGCACCTGGCAGGAGGTGCCTGCGCAGCACACCTTCTCCTTCACCATTCCCCTCTCCTCCCTCTCCGACAATGAACACACCGTGGAGATCTACGCCGTGGATCTCTTCGGGCTGCAGGGGGAGATCGCCTCGAAGACCCTCAGGGTGAGTCTCAGCGAGCCGGAGGGGGCCATGGTCTCACCCACGGTCGAGGAGACCGTAAAGGGAACGGTGATCCTCAAGGGAACGGCGAGCGATGCGAACGGAATCGACTCGGTACGGGTCTCCTTCGACAACGGAAACTCCTTCCACTTCGCGCACCTCACCATAGACGGCACGGAGTGGACCTATCCGCTCGATACCACCATCCTCACGGACGGTACATACGCGGTGCAGTTCGTGGTGCGCGACGGCTACGGGATAGAGGCCTCCTACTCCGCGCTGGTGAACGTGGACAATACGCCTCCCGAGATCACCCTCACCACCCCGGAAGAAGGGGTCACCGTCTCAGGAGAGGTCCGGCTCTCAGGCCGCGTCTCCGACAACATACAGCTCACCTCCTTCAAGGGGATCCTCGAGCCCATCAACAACCAGCTGGACCCGGTGGAGGTGACGCTCCCGCTCGAGAGGGTGCTCACCACCCGCATACCGTTGGGTGAGCTCTCGCCCGGATGGTACAACCTGAGGCTCGAGGCCCGGGATGGGGCAGGCAACGTGGCCCTCGTGGACAGGAACCTGTTCGTGGTGGCACGGACCGAGGGCGCCTCGGTCCGCATCCTCTTCCCCTCCGAGGGTGAGGTGGTCCACGGCCCCGTGGTGGTCGAAGGTGTGGCGACGGCTCCCTCGCCGGTGGAGAAGGTGCAGATCTTCCTCGAGGACGGATTCCTCACCTCGGCCGACGTGAACCCCCGCGGATACTTCAGGGCAGTGCTCGATCCCGGCAAGCTCCCCGACGGCGAGGTCACCCTGAAGGCCGTGCTCTCCCACGATGGGGCACGGGTGGAGAGCGAGCCGCGGAGCTTCATCTACCAGAAGATAGGACCCTACCTCACCCTCGAGAGCCACATGATAGGCGATATGCTCGCCAACAGGCCCTGGATCAGGGGGACCGCCGCCTACCTCACCACGCTCGATCCCGAAGATCCGGACTACAGGAAAAAGATACGGGAGTTCGAAGTGGTGCGCATACAGGTGAGTCTCGACAACGGGCGGACCTTCCAAGAGATCCCGGCGAGATCGCAGTGGAAGTACCGGGTGGAGACGGGCTTCCTCCCCAATGGTCCGCTCCCTGTCCTGGTGCAGGCCTCCTTCCGAAACGGCGAGACTGCTGTCCTGCGCACCCTCTTCGTGGTGGATAAGATCCCGCCCGAGGTGAAGGTGATAGCCCCGCTCGAGGGTGACAGGGTCAACGAGAAGCTCGTGGCGTTTGGTGTCGCGGACGACAACTTCGGGCTCGAGGACGTGCAGATAAGCCTCAGAGCCGGTGATAAGGCCGGGTACGAGATACCCGAGTTCATCCAGGGTATGTACCTCGATGCACACTTCCTCGGCATGACCTACTGGAAGGCGGGCCTCGGCCTCACCTTCTTCGACAACAATGTGAAGCTCCAGGTGAGCTATGGGCTTGGCCCGCGGACCACCGCCGACGGCAAGCCTGCGCGCCTCTCGGGTCAGTTCATAAGCGGCAAGCTCCTCGCGAGCCTCCTCTACGTGCCGTTCGAGTCGTTCCTGGGGCCCGACTGGGACTGGCTCTCGTTGAAGCTCGCCCTTGGCGCGGACTTCAGCTATATCCTCCTCTACGATCCCATCGAGGTGGAGGAGGCCCAGGAGACCAGGACGATCTCCTCCGTGGTCTTGAGCGCCATCCTCGCCCAGCTGGAGTTCCCGATCGTGGAGGTGAAGCGCTTCCCGGCCTTCCACACCTACAGCCTCTACGTGGAGCCGGAGCTCTGGTTCATCCCCTCGGACGTGGATCCGAAGATCGTGCCCAAGCTCACCTTCGGGACGCATGTGGTGATGTTCTAGAGCGGCGCGCCGAAGGATGCGACAGGCGGGCTCCCCCGGGAGCTCGCCTTTTTCGTACGGAGAGACTACAATAGGAAGAAAGATCCTCGGACGAGGCATACAGGAAGAGAAGTCATAAGGAGGATCCATGAACAAGCGGGGTTCGCGGAGGAGAAAGGGTCCACGGGGTAAGGATTCTCACACGAGAAGAGGAGTACCGTGGTGGCTGGGGGTGGCGGGAGGGCTGGTCGTGGTGCTGGTGGTCCTGGGGATGTGGTGGTACGGGGGCTACTATGCCCCACGGTGGTACGTGACCCCGGAGACCGAGGAGCTGTGGCAAGGCTTCCTCGAGGAAGAGGAGGGGGCGCCGTGGAGGAGGGTGGAGCGGTTCCCGGGAAGCTACGAGGCGTGCAGGGCGCCGGGGATCCTCATCGCATGGGAGATCCCGGAGGGAGAGGCGCACGGATTCGACCTCGAGGGGACAAGCCGCCTGTTCCCCGAAGGGTGGGGGCGTCTGCTGGGGGAGGGGAAAGTGCCGGAGGGGAGCGTGCCGCTGGTGGTGGATGTGTGGATGGTCTTCAGGCGGGTGCGGCAGGAGCGGCTGACGCGCGGGGAGCTTGCCTCTGGCCGGGGCCGGGTGCTGGTGGCGGGGGGGACGCCGCGGGGGCGGTGGGGGGCAGGGGTGCAGGCGGCGCGGTTCGGCGTGGGGGCGGAGGAGGGGGTGAGGGTGTGGCTGGATGAGGGGGTGTGGGCGAGGGGGTCGGAGACGGCGGTGTGGGAGGATGTGTGGGCGCGGTTCTTCGAAGGGGAGGGGCTGTGGGTGTACGGGCCGCTCTCGGAGGCGGTGAGGCTGGGGCCGGGGAAGGTGGGGCTGCTGGAGGCCGACCGGTTCCCCGATCCGTCAGAGGCGGCGGAGTACGACCTGCCGGTGAGGGTGCTGTGCGCGGTGCCGGTGGGGGTGAGGAACAGGAGGGCGGTGGAGGCGGGGCTCGCATGGGTGCGGGAGGGGCGGGTGCAGGAGGGGCTCGCGCGGCGGACGGGGCTCGTGCCGGCTCTTAGGGGGGCGGAGGCGCCCAACCCGCTCGCGTGGCGAGCGAAGGCGGCCTGGGATGCGGCCACCCGGCTGGTGGTGGAGGGACTACACTAGGGCTGCCCCCATCCGGATACGTGATGAAAAACAAGGAAAGGGGGCTGCCGGAAGGCAGCCCCCTTCTCTCTGTCTCGAAAGGCCTTTACTTTACGTAGTAGGCCACCCGGTAGTAGTCACTCGAGGCATACCCTATCGCAGCCCACCAGGCGTTGTGGTCGTTCGTGTCGTACTCCATGCTCAGCCGCTTGTTGTCGATGTCGTACCCGAGGGCTGCGTACATGGTCTCCCACCCGTCAGAGGTATCCGGCTCACCTGCCACATCCCCGCTCTCTCGTTCGAGTGCAGGATCGTAGAAGGCCATCTTGAGCCCATCGAAGGTGTTCACCAGGGAGAAGTCGAGGTAGGTGATCACCGGCCTGTCGTCGTCCGTGAGGGAGATGTCGGCCCAGATCCCCACCGAGCCCTCGCTGTCGACCACCACGGTAGGACCGAAGGTGTAGGCCGTGGTCCCGTCCTGCGGGTTGTTGGTGGACTTCATGTAGATGAGGTCGCCTGTGCTCACCCTGAAGAAGGCGAGGTGCACATAGCCCTGACTGTCGATCCGCATGGAGATGTACTTCCCGGAATAGCGGTAGTTGGGATCGGAGGTGCCGATGACGTCCTGGAGCACCCAGTCGGCCGCAGTGGTGGGCGTGGTGCTCGTGGCCCTGGCGATCCGCACGGTCTGGCGGGATATGTCGTAGTAGGCGATCACCGGATACCCTGCCGGCGTCACGTCGATGGCGCTGAACTCACCTGCAGCAGAGACCCGACCGGTGGAGACCACTTGGGTATCATCACCATCGGATCCTCCGTCGAGATTGACCCAGGAGTGCTCTGCGGTGCTTGTGTCGCCGCTCTGGATGTACATGTACTTGAGGGCCTTGGTCTCCGTATCGTAGTAGCTGACGTGGATGTTATCCCCAACCGTCACCACTCGCTCATTGATGAACTGCATGAGGTAGTGGTCGTGCCCCATGTTCTCTCCTTCATAGAAGTAATCATTTACTCCTCCAGAAGTGAACTGATACGGAGCCTGAGGATCCCAGACGTAGAGTCCACCGTAGGTAGAGGCGCCGTCATAGTAGTTCGCATTGTAGGCGATGACCGGTCGTACACCGTAGTCGATGTCGGTGTGCTCAGAAGGGTCGTAGATACGGAATACGGTGGTTCGCGCTCCATCATCTATCGCCGCTCGGTAGACCCGGCAAGAGGCATAGTGAGACCAACTTGCATACAGAGTTCCTGTTGAAGGATCTATGGTCATGGCAGGATGCACCGGGGTATCGCTCTCCGGGAAGTAACCACTATCGAAAGTCCCCGTGGTATCGTTGGACTGCCAGATGTGAGCATAGCGGTCGTCGGTCCAAAGGGCCGAGCGCGGGTCCGCAGGATCGTACTCCTGGTTGTAGGGCTCGGTGTTGTCGTTGATGTTGTTGAGGGCCTCAAGCCCGTTCACCGTAAGGGTGATGGCACCGGAGACGGCGCTCGTGGGCACGGTCACCGAGAAGGAGGTGGTGGTGGCACTCGAGGGGAGGTTCACGCTCGCACCGCCAAAGCTCACGGTATCGGCAGTGGAGTTGTAGAGGTTGAATCCTCTCACCACCACGGTCTCGCCTCTCCGCAGGGAGTACCACCCGTACCTTGATCGATAGGTGTTGAAGTTGGCGGGATCGCGCTGCACATCGGTGATGTAGGGTCGTACATCCACCGTGTAGCTCACAGCCGTGCCTGTATTCCCCGCGCTATCCTCTACGTTGAAGGTGAGCGTCACGTCATCCTGTGCCACGTTCTGCACGGTCGCGGTGTTCCATGCGAACCTCCAGTTGATCACGTGTCCGTTGTCCACGGTGAGGGACTCGCTCCCCGGGGCAATCTCAAAGGCCCAGGCAGCGGTCCCCGCTTCCACGTCGGCAATGGTCGCACCGTTGGCCGAGACGAGGGTGCCACCGGAGGCTACTGCGATGTCAAAGGGTTGTCCCACACCGTTTCCGCCATCATATCCTGTGATCTGGACCCGGATGCGGTTCATGTTCTGGTTGTCGTAGGCCTTGCCCATGAAGATCACCTTACCGCTCACATCCGCATCGGTATCGCTGCTCGCAGCGGCGTACTGCACGTAGCCGTGGCGCGTACCGTCGGCCGAGGTGACGATGTTGTCTTCGTAGGCGTCCACAGCCTGGAGCACCCTGTCGGCATAGGCCTCGGCGATGGTGTAGGTCTGACCCATATCTGCCACCGCGATCTCCGGGGCCGCTTCATCGGTGTTGTCCACCGTGAGGCCTACGAGCACGGCGCTTGCGAGCTGCTCGTCCTCTCCACCTGCCGGTACGGTAGAGTCGTACACCTTGATGATGAACTGCCGGTCGTTGGGAGCGCTCGAGTCCGGGATGCTCGTGAAGTCAGTGACGTCCACCACGTTGCTGGTGAGGGTGGCGTTGAGCTCGGTGGTGGTGTAGGAGATGGCCGTACCTGAGCCTGTGCCCGGACCTGTAGCCACAAAGGTGATACCCGCCTGGTTCGCAGGGGCCCCGAGCTTGGTCCAGTCGGTATCCCCTACGGTCTCTATGGTGTACACACCACCCCTCACGAGGCTCGAGGCCGGCACGCTCGTCGTCCCGGTGACGTAGCCCACGCGGTAGTGGAGCTGCCCGTTACCGGAGGAGGCGTTGATCTGGAACTGGAGGTAGTTGTTGCGCACCGTGAACCCGGTGGTCTCGTAGTTGGTGTTGTAGAGCTTGGTCTCGCTGGGATCGATGGTGCCACTGTTGTCGAGGTCGGTCCCTATCACTACACCGTCTATCTGCGGGATGTTGTTCTGGATGTAGAGGTCCTGGGTGTAGTGCGTGGCGTTGCCTGCCCCATCGATGACCACGTAGTGGAGGGTGACAGGCCCATCAGCGAGCACCGTGGTATCGTAGATCGCATACCAGTTCTTGTAGATGCCATCCGTGGAGAATCCTTCCACGTAGCCGTCACCGTCTATGTCCACACCGATCTCGTTCGTATCCACCCAGATACCGCTCGCCGTATCGGCCGGGAAGGTCACGTCCTGGTACGTCCCTCCTGCGGACTCATCCTTCACGTAGCGGGTTGTCCAGGAACCAGCCCCCCCTGCGAGGTCGATGAAGGAGCCGTCTCGTTCGAAGTAGAGGACCACTGCCCCAATCCCTTGGATGGGTCCCGACCCGGTACCGCTGTCCCAGGCCCTCCCCTGGATGTAGTACTCGGCGGTGGCAGCATTGGGAGAGGCCAGGTACTCACCCGCAGGATAGTAGTTGTCGATCTGGAGGTTGAGGCTCTGCTGGCTCATGTAGGGCGTGGGCGAGGCGTTGTCGGTCACCCTGAGGTCGAGCTGGTAGAACCCGCTCGTAGCGTCGTAGGCCCCGCTATTGAGGGTGGTAGAGTCAAGCTGGAGGTGGAAGCGATACACGAAGCTAAGCTTCTCCGGCTCTATGGCAAAGCCATCACCACTACCAGCACCTGTGGCCGTAAAGGTGGTGCCTGCGTTGTTGTCGGGTGCCCCTACTGCCGTCCAGTCGGTGGCACCGGGCTCATAGATCCGGTAGATCTCGCCTACCGCGAGCTCCGTAGCTGCCACAATCCGGAAGGCGATGCCGTCGCCTGTACCCGCACCGGTTGCAACGAACGGTGTGCCTATGCTGTTGTCGGGCGCACCCGCTGCGGTCCAGTCGGTGGTGCCGGGATCGAAGATGGCGTAGGCTTCACCGGCCACCAGCTCGGTTGCAGGCACGAGGGGCGGGGTGACGGCCATGTAGGCCGTGCCGGTACCGGTTCCAGATCCTGTGGCGGTGAAGGTGATCCCCACCTCGTTGGAGCTCGCCCCTATGGCCGTGAAATCAGTGGTACCCACCGAGGTGATGAGGTACTTCACCCCGGCCCGTATCTCGGAGGCGCCCACCTCGGGCGGGGTGGTCACCACCGTGGGATCCGAGAGCACATCGGTGAAGAGCGTAGTCCCCTCACCCCTCCACTCGATCTTGGAGAGACCGCCCTCGTCCCTCATCACCGCCTCCACGGTGAAGGTCCCCGCCACACGCTCGCCTGCGGTGTACGGCACCCTCGTGCTATCGGCCTTGAGCACCTCCACATCCTCAATCACCGGCACGTTGCTGTCGAATCTGAGGCGAATGCTCGCCACATCTCCTTCTATACCGCGACTAAGCCCGTTGTCTTTGCTGTCTACAGCCCTCACCTCTACCAGGACCTCGTTTATCTCGCCCGGAGGAGGATTGAGGGACCCGTCCTCATTGAGGTTCACATACCAGTTCACCTGGGTGCCCGCCCCTATCCTGTTCGCACTGGTCCATGAGCCAAAGCCAGAGCCCGTGCCCGTGGGATCCACACGATACTCCACATCGTAGACCCAGTCGTCGTCGGTAGCATACCCTGCAAGCCGCACCGTGCCGCCCACGGTCTGGTTGTTGCTGTGGCTCGTGATGTAGACCAGAGGGGTGTCCATGTCAGGATCGATCCAGAGCTCGTAGGAGAGCTCCTCATAGGCATTCCCCGCCACGTCGGTGACCCTCACCTGGAAGGGGAGGGCCCACACATTGGTACCGCTCTGGGGATTCCCTGTGGCAGGATCGATCTCTGTAGCATAGGTATCATTGGCATAGGACTCGATCTGAGCGAAGGTGTAGCTCCAGCTGTAGAGCCCCGAGAGCCCGCTCGTCTGCCAGGTGGTGGCGTTCTTGCCGAATCGGTACTCCACCGTGGAGACCGCCACGTTGTCCGAGGCCGTGCCCCGTATCGTCACCTCGCCGTTCACCCTGGTCTGAGAGGCAGGCTCAAGAATGGTGACCGCAGGCGGATCGCTGTCGAACACAAAGGGCTTGTTGAGCATCACTGTCTTGCCTGCACTGTCCTCCACCTGCACGTACACGGTGTGATCCCCGGAGGAGAGGCCGGTAGTGGGGACCGTAACCTGCCACGTACCCGTGCCGTTGTCATAGGTGGCATCCACAGCACCGGTGGAGAAGTCGGTATCGTCCACTTTTATCTTCACACTCGCCACGGCCCCATCGTCGGAAGCCGTCCCCGTGAGGAGGAAGTCGCCGTTCTGATACATGTCAAGCGCATCTATGCTGAGCTGAGGAGCCTGCTGGTCTATAGCGAACTCTATATCGGACTTTTCGGCCTGGTTCGCGGTATTCTGGGCCATGTCGGTGGCCCTCACCGAGATGCGATACCGCCCTGCACCAAGGTTAAGCCCGGAGGGGCCGAGGTCCTTGCTCCACACATACACCGTGGCCCCGGCCGGATCACCTGCACTCGTCCAGTCCTCCACGAGACTCCAGGACGAGGCGGAGTAGTCGTACCGTTCTATCCTCGTCTCGATGGAGCCCACCCCATACGTGTCAGAGACAGCACCGTTTATCACAGGCGAGGCGTCCTGAAGCACCGTGCTCCCATCCTCGTTGATGTTGCTGAACGAGATGACAGGCGCCTGAGCGTCTTTCACGAACTGCCAAGTGAGGAGCGTACTCCTCCCGGCGAGATCCGTGGCCGTCACCTGGATGGTGTGAGGACCTTCCGAGAGAGCATCAAAGAGGGTCTTGTCGACATCGAACGACCAGACCGTGGAGGAACCACCGTTGCTCAGAGGTGTGCCCTCGAGATCGGCGCTCACGGCATCGAGGAGGGCGTCGGAGGCCGTGCCGGTGAGGGTGAAGACCTCACCAGAGCTCACCGTGCCGTAGACCGTTCCCTCTGGAGGAGCTGTAATGGAGAGGGAGGGAGCGGCACGATCTATCCTGAACTGTACATCCAATACCTCGGTCTGGTTACCGAGGACATCAGTTGCCCTTATATCGATATCGTGCTGACCATCGGAGAGGCTGCTCACATCGATGCTGAAGGTGACCGTCTTACCCGACCCGGTCACACCGGCCTGCTGCCAAGGATCAGGATCGGCTCCGTCGATACGGTACTCTATCTGAGAAGCGATGTTCGAGTAATCGTCAGAGATGCTCCCTGCGACTACCGGGTTCATGGAGGTGAGGATAGTATTCCCTCCCTCCTGGATGCTCGTGAAGATGACAGCCGGACCTGTGGTATCCTTGTAAAACGTGACCTGGACCGCGGAAGTCTGACCCACCACATCCACCGCCTCTACCGTGAAGGAGTGAGCTCCCTCAGAAAGGCCATCAAAGCTCGCCCCTAGATCGTACGTCCATGAGTAGTCAGGCGCACTCCCTGTGGGCGTGAGCTCCTGCCAAGAGTCGGTATCCATCTTCACCCGAACGATCTGCAGGTGCGCTTCTGTCACCGAACCTGAGGCAACAAAAGTACTGTCAAATGTGTCGCCTTCCGTAGGTTCGCTCACACTCACCACGGGGCTGGTGGTATCATAGGTAAAGCTGAGAGGTCCTTCAGTGGCCGTCACTGCAGTGGGGTTGCTCCCAAGCTTGGCGGAAGGGTCGTCGCTCCCCCTCACCTCGATCTGCTTCAACCCATCGGCACCGAGGTCGGGAAGGATGTAGGTGAAGCTCACATTTTTTCCAGTACCGGTCACCGAATCGGGCGAGACCCATGAACTCCACGTAGTCCCTCCATCGGTGGAGTACCGCACCTGGATGCTCGTCACATCCACCTTGTCGTCGTCCGCCACTGTGCCGCTCAGTACCTGTCCTGCGCCGGCAAACCCACCGTCACTGGGGCTTGAGATCGTGATCACCGGCTCATCGGTACTCTGGTCTACGTTCATAGTGTAGAAGTCTACAGCTACATTCCCGTTCCTATCGACTGCTAAGAGTCCTACATAGTTCGTCCCATCTGAAAGCTGAGTGGTATCGTACTCGAGATTCCAGGCATTCTTGTTGTCGGTATATGGTGTCCACGCAGGAGGAAGTCCTGTCACGCCAGTAGCTCTTCCAAAGATATCTCGTTCTACTGTGTAACCAGGGGGTGTGTTATCTGGTCCAATGTAGTAGTAGAGGAATTCTACAGCGATGCCATCCGAAATAAGGGCCGACAGCTCTACCACCCCGTTAAAGGCAGGCACAGGATTGGAGACAGGAGCAACAGTGGTGAATTCGAGGGCAGGAGGGGTGGTATCCACCACGACTTGGCATACCTTCGTGGTGACGATTCCACTGGCATCCTGTGCTCCTATTTCATAGGTGTAGGTCCCATCAGGCTTCCCTGTGAGGTCCAGAGACGCATTAAAGGTGCTCTGGTTCACCGTTTGGCTGTAGATCTCTTGAGAGTTCTCCTTTATCCACACTGAGGAGAGCTCTGCATTATCGCTCGCGGCAAACGAGATGGTATAGTCACCTTCCGTAATGTAGTACATCCCTGAGTCTGGAATGTTACTAAGTCCATCGATACTGATTTGGGTAATCTCAGGCGGCTGGCTGTCAGAGGCGATCACCTTAAAGACTTTCGTAGGTGTCTGAGAGGGAGAGACACCACCTGCATCGTGCACTTCGATCTCTGCTTTGTAAAACCTGTCTACCTCAAAATCAGAAAGGCTATATGCAAATTGGTACAAGGTAGGGGTTTCCTTGAGGACGGTCACATGTGGGTCTTGGGAAATCACGTCCCATCCTGAGAGGGTGAGGTCTGCGGTCGAAGGGAAATTATCAGGATCGGTAGAGCTATACCATCGAAGTGTGAGTGACGCCGGATCGATGGCATCATCATCTTCTACCTCTATCGTAAGCTTTCCTGACTGATAGAGCTCTGATCCAGTCTCAAGAAACCTCACAAGAGGCCTGTCGCCATCCTCATCGAAGTACACCACAAACGTTTGGATCGCCTTCTGCAGCAACTGCTCATTGGTTACTCCCTCGACGGTTCCACCCTCTATGATCGTCTTCACCTGCTCTACTGTGAGGTGCTTCCCCGCCACACTGAATACGTCATCTGAGTGGAAGAAAAAGGTGTTCGTGTTTCCTGCCTTGTCCTCGGCAGTGAATACAAACCGGAAATACTGCTGTGCCTCTCCCGAAGGATACTCTGGAATAAAGGTATAGGTAAAAGGAGAGGCTGTCTGAGAGAAGTTCTTTGGATAATCAGAAAGGTGCTCCCATGAGGTACCATCAGAACTCCTCCACACATCCACTGTGAAGGCCACGAGAGGAGAATAGTCGGCGGCATGGATACTGAGCGTCACTTCCTGGTTGAAAGGATTCTGAACCGGATCAGCCGCCTTATCAGGGGAAGAGATGAGGAGGACCGGAGCATGGTTGTCCACGATGAATACCAGCTCTTCGGTCTCGTAGGAATGGCCAGCCTCGTCGAATACTTTAAGTACTACATAGTAGCGCCCATCGGGGATCTGCTGTGTATCCCACACATACGTCCATTCATAGCCGTCGCCTTTCTTCTTCAACGAATCGACGGGCTCAAATGTCTTCCCTCTATCAAACGATATCTGCACTTGGGAAACGCCGCTATCGTCTGTAGCCGTACCGGAGAGGATGACCACCCCTTTCACGTACTCGCCCGACTCGTGGCTGGTGAGGGCCACTCTGGGACGGGCCACGTCCACCTGCTCACCGAGTCCCACGTCACACCCTGTGAGGCTCACCACAAGGACGGCGAGCGCTCCAAGCACAATACCTACAAAAGATATGTGTTTCATAACCCCCTCCTTCCGGGAAAGCGATATATTTCTTCGGTCTTCACACCGAGGCATGTCTACTCCTCTCGCACGGTAGTTTTCCTGAACATATAAATTCAATAAGCGTGCCATCTTACCCCCCCTATTCAGAGCATTCTCAAGGAACTGGATCTCTATTCGTTTGATTTAACACCAGATTTGCACATCCTGCTTCAAGGGTCCCATTCGATGTGCGAGGATCATGCAAAACGCATAAAACCCTATGACATTTTCATAGGCCCCTCACGATCCATTGACAGAAGTCCTGACACATGCTACACTCCTCTCTGTGAAAAAAATCACAGATAAGACGCCCCACATCCCCCTCCCCTCCCTCGAGCGGCTCGCATCCCTCTACAGCGCTCTCGAAGAGGCGGGAGAGAGGGGAACCACACACCTCTCTTCGCGCGACCTCGGCAGTATGCTGGGCTACCCTCCCCACCTGGTGCGCAAGGACATAAGCACACTCCTCAAGGCCACCCAGCCGGGGGGAAACCTGGGTGAGGGTCCCCGCGGGTATCCGGTGGAGGCCCTCCTCTCCCTCCTCACCACGGCCTTTGGTCTTCAGACCCGCAGAAGGGCGTGCATCGTGGGCCTCGGCCGGCTCGGGAGCGCCCTCCTCCACTACAGCGAGCAGGCCCTTCCCGAGTACGAGCTTATCGCGGGCTTCGACAGCAACACCAACCGGCTCGAGCTCATCTCCACCCCCATCCCGCTCTATCCCGCCTTCCGCATCCCCGAGGTGGTGCGCCGCGAAGGGATAGAGGTGGGTATCCTCGCCGTGCCTCCCGAGTCGGTGGACACCTCGGTGGAGCGCCTCAGGGCGGGCGGGATACGCGGGATCGTCAATTTCACCTCACGGCCCATCCCCCGGGAGGAAGGGGTATGGGTGCGTGCCATATCGCTGCGCGCAGAGATGCGCGTGCTCTCCGCCCTCCTTATGGCGGGCGACCATCCCACGAAAGGAGCACTCCGATGAGACTCGAACGCGTGTACAACTTCTCTGCGGGCCCCTCGGTCCTTCCCGAGGAGGTGCTCAAGAAGGCAGCCGACGAGATGCTCGTCTACCGCGACGCGGGGATGTCGGTGATGGAGATGTCACACCGCTCAAAGGCCTTCGAGCGGATCATAGGCGGGACCGAGGAGCGGCTCCGCAGGCTCTTGGACATCCCGGACGACTACGCGGTCCTCTTCCTGCAGGGCGGCGCCTCGCTCCAGTTCGCCATGGTGCCCATGAACCTCATGGGGCGCACGGGGAAGGGGGGGTACGTGGACACAGGACACTGGTCGAGCCGCGCGATCAAGGAGGCGGGGCTGTTCGGCGAGGTAGAGGTGGTCGCCTCCTCGGCCGACAGGGGCTACACCACTATCCCCGAGATCCCGCCCCTTCCCGAAGGGCTCTCCTATCTCCACATCACCACCAACAACACGATCTACGGCACCCGTTACACCTCGCTGCCGGCGACAGGGGATGCGCCCCTCGTGGCCGACGCCTCATCCCACATCCTCTCCGAGCCGGTGGACATCCGGTCCTTCGGGATCTACTACGCAGGGGCGCAGAAGAACCTGGGGCCGGCCGGGGTGACCGTGGTGATCATCCGGAAGGACCTGGTGGGCGGACACCTCCCGCACACACCCACCATGCTCCGGTACGACATCCACGTGGAGAAGCGGTCCCTCTACAACACCCCGCCGTGCTACGCCATCTACATGGTGGGTCTCGTGCTCGAGTGGGTGGAACGCCAGGGGGGTGTCCAGGCCATGTACGAGCGGAACCTTGAGAAGGCGGAGCTCCTCTACCGCTTCCTCGACGAGTCCGATCTGTTCACCACCAAGGTGGAGCCTGCCTACCGCTCGCTCATGAACGTCCCCTTCTTCCTCCCCACCGAGGAGCTCACCGCCACCTTCCTCGAGGAGGCCGAGGAGCGAGGGCTGGTGAACCTCAAAGGGCACAGGAGCGTGGGAGGACTGAGGGCGAGCATCTACAATGCCATGCCCAAAGAAGGAGTGGAGGCACTGGTGGCCTTCATGAAGGACTTCGAACGACGGTATGGAAGGAGGCGGTGATGTTCAAGATCCAGACGCTCAACAAGATCTCTCCCAAGGGGCTCGAGATCTTTCCGCGCGACCTCTATGAGGTGGCTTCCGAGTTCACCCACCCGGACGCCATCCTCGTGCGGAGTGCTGACATGCACCAGATGGAGATCCCCTCTTCGGTGCTCGCCATCGCACGGGCAGGGGCTGGGGTGAACAACATTCCTGTGGAAAGGTGTACCGAACGGGGAATCGTGGTCTTCAACACACCGGGCGCCAATGCGAACAGCGTGAAGGAGCTCGTGATCGCGGGCCTGCTCATCGCCTCCCGCAAGATCATCAGGGCCGTGGAGTGGGTGCGCTCGATCGCGGATGAGGGCGACAGGGTGTCCGAGCTGGTGGAGAAGGAGAAATCACGGTTCACGGGGCCCGAGATCAAGGGCAAGAAGCTGGGGGTGATCGGCCTCGGTTCCATCGGGGTGATGGTGGCGAACGCGGCCGTGTCCCTCGAGATGGAGGTGATAGGCTACGACCCCTACATCTCGGTGGAGGCGGCCTGGGGGCTCTCGAGCAAGGTCCAGCGGGCCGAGACCCTGGAGAAGCTCATCAGGGAGGCGGACTACATCACCCTGCACGTGCCGCTCAACGACGACACCCGGGGGATGCTCAACTACGAGAAGTTCCGCATGATGAAGCGGGGGGTGAAGATCCTCAACTTCGCCCGCGGCGGGTTGGTGAACAACAGGGACATCCTCAGGGCCATCGAGGAGGGGATAGTGGACAGATACGTGACAGACTTCCCCGAGGCAGAGCTTCTCCGTTGTGAGAACGTGATCCCCATCCCCCACCTGGGTGCCTCCACACCCGAGGCCGAGGAGAACTGTGCGATCATGGCAGTCCAGCAGCTCCGTGACTTCCTGGAGAGGGGGAATATCAGGAACTCGGTGAACTTCCCCACCTGCCAGCTCGACGTGAGCGGGGATACACGGATCCTCATCGCGAACCGGAACATCCCCGACATGGTGAGGCAGATCACGGGCGTGCTGGGCAGCGCCCGCATCAACATAAGCGACATGATCAACAAACACAAGGGGAACATCGCCTACAACATCATCGACGTGGACGGGGAGGTCCCCTCCGACATCTCCGAGGACCTCTCTCAGATCGAGGGGGTGATCATGGTGCGAGTGCTGAGGCCGAAGGAATTCTCACCTCTGGACAGTTGAGGGAGGCGGGTGTATACTGTCTCCGACGATCTTTGAGAGTGCAGGGCTGAAGTGGGGGTGCTCGGCATGAGGCCGGGCTGAGAAAGGGCGGGGCCCTTACCCTTCGAACCTGACGTGGGTAATCCCACCGTAGGGAACTTCGGCCGGAGTATGACCGCGCACTCGAGTACGCGGACGTCCTTCGACCAGAAGCAGGGCATACCCTACGGTATGCCCTTTTTTGTTTCCCCCCTTTCCCCTGCACCGTCGGGAGGCGCACATGAGGCTCATCGTGAACGGTGAACGGCTTGAGACCGGGGCCACCACGGTGGGAGGTCTGCTCGAGGAGAGAGGGATCCTCCCTGAACGCGTAGTCGTGGAACTCGAGGGCAGGATCGTCCCCCGAGAGGAGTTCGAGCGCACCCCTCTCTCCGAGGGGATGCGGGTCGAGATCATCTCGTTCGTGGGAGGCGGTTGATGGACGATTCCCTCGTCATAGGCGGCACGAGTCTCGAAAGCAGGCTCGTGCTGGGTACCGGCAAGTTCCCCGACCGGCGGCTCATCCCTCGGGTCATCGCCGAGAGCGGGGCCCAGGTGGTGACCGTGGCCCTGCGACGGGTGAACCTGGCGAACCCCGAAGACAATGTGCTCTCCTACATCCCGAAGGGTGTGGTGGTGATGCCCAACACCTCGGGCGCCCGGTGCGCAGAGGAGGCGGTGCGGATCGCCCGGCTGGCGAGGGCGGCGGGGTGCGGGAACTGGGTGAAGGTCGAGATCGTGCCCGATCAGGTCTATCTCATGCCCGACAATCAGGAGACGCTCCGGGCAACCGAGATCCTGGTGAAAGAGGGGTTCGTGGTCCTGCCCTACGTGCTCCCGGATCTGGTGATAGGGAGGAAGCTCCAGGATGCAGGGGCGGCTGCGGTGATGCCCCTCGGTGCGCCCATAGGGAGCAACAGGGGGCTCAAGACCGCCGAGCTCATCCGGATGCTGGTAGAGGAGCTGGAGGTACCCATCATCGTGGATGCGGGAATCGGGAAGCCGTCGGAGGCAGCGGCGGCCATGGAGATGGGGTGTGCGGCGGTCCTGGTGAATACGGCCATCGCCACCGCAGGGGATCCGGTCGGGATGGCGCGGGCCTTCGCCCTCGCGGTGGAGGCAGGGCGCCGGGCCTTCCTCGCAGGGCTCGGTCCGGTACGGGAGTATGCGGAGGCCTCCTCACCGCTCACCGGGTTCCTCCAGGAGCTGGAGCAGCCCACATGAGCGTGCTCGGCGTGATCAATGAGTGGAAGGACTTCGATTTCGAGGGCTTCTTCGCCCGGGTGAGGCCTTCCCGGGTGGAGGTGGTGCTCGCAAAGGAGGGTGCGCTCTCGCCCGAGGACCTCCTCGTGCTCCTCTCGCCTGCGGCCGTGCCCTTCCTCGAGGCCATGGCTGTGAAGGCGAGGCGTCTCACTGTGCAACACTTCGGCCGGGTCATCTCGCTCTATACCCCGCTCTACGTGAGCAACTACTGCGTGAACCGGTGTGTGTACTGCGGGTTCCACGCCGGGGCCCCGGTACAGAGGAGGCAGCTGTCGTTCGAGGAGATCGAGCGGGAGGCGGAGGCCATCGCGCGTCAGGGGTTCAGGGACGTGCTGCTCCTCACGGGGGAGGATCGGCGTCGAACCCCGGTGGCCTACATCGAGGAGGCGGTGCGGATCCTCACGCGGCTCTTCCCCTCGGTGGGGATAGAGATCTACCCCCTCGAGGAGGATGAGTACCGGAGGCTCATCCAGGCCGGGGTGGACTACCTCACCCTCTACCAGGAGGTGTATCACCCAGAGGAGTATCCCCGGTTCCATCCGGGCGGACCCAAGGCCCGTTATGACTACCGACTCCTCGCCCCGGAGCGGGCTGCGCGGGCCGGGATGCGGGCGATCACGGTGGGGGCCCTGCTCGGGCTTGGCGAATGGCGCAGGGAGACCTTCTTCACGGCCCTCCATGCGAGGTACCTTTCGAGGGTGTTCCCCGAGGTGGAGGTGGGGGTCTCACTGCCGAGGCTCCGCCCGTGCGTGGGCGGGTTCACTGCTCCGCATCCTGCGGGCGAGCGCGATCTGGTGCAGGCGATACTCGCCCATAGGCTCTTCGCCCCCCACTGCGGGATCTCGCTCTCCACGCGGGAGCGGGCCTTCGTGCGGGATCACCTCATCGGATTGGGTGTCACGAGGATGTCGGCGGCCTCGGTGACGGCGGTGGGTGGGCATGCGACGCGCGCAGAGGAGGGGCAGTTCGAGGTGGCCGACACCCGCGGGGTGCGGGAGGTGTGCGAGGCGATCAGGGCGCGGGGGTTCCAGCCGGTCTTCCAGAACTGGGTGGAGGGGCTCGCGGGGGTAGGAGGTGGGCGATGAGAAAGCAGGGGACGGTGGGTGAACCGGCGGCTCGGGTCTTCGAGGAGGGGCTCTCCCGGTATCTGGGGCCCCGGGAGCGGGGGGTGCTCGCAAGGGTGCGGGTGGGGATCCTGGGGGCGGGAGGGCTGGGGTCCATGGCGGCGCAGGCGTTGGTGCGGACCGGGGTGCGGCACTTGGTGGTGGCAGATCCGGATGTGGTGGAGGCCTCCAACCTCAACCGGCAGTTCTACTTCGTCGATCAGGTGGGGCGGGCCAAGGTGGAGGCGCTGGGGGAGAACCTCAGGCGGATCAATCCCGAGGTGGAGGTGGAGGGTCACCGGCTGGAGGTGCGATCGGCGGAGGAGCTGGAGCGGGTCTTCAGGGGGTGCGAGGTCCTGGTGGAGGCGGTGGACGGGGCTGAGGTGAAGCGGATGGTGGCCGAGGAGGTGCGCAGGCGGCAGGAGGCAGGGGGTGGCCCGCGGGGAAGGGTGTGGGCGCCGTACCTGCTGGTGAGCGCCTCGGGGGTGGCGGGCTGGGGGGCGGTGGATGAGGTGCGGGTGCGAGAGGTGGGGGAGGGCTGGGTGGTGGTGGGCGACGGGGTGCGCGAGGTGGGGGAAGGGGTGCCGCCGCTGGCCCCACGGGTGTGGGTGGCGGCGTCCATGGAGGCGGATGCGGTGGTCTCGTTCGTGCTCGGCCATACGAGGTTGTGGGAGGATGTATGAGGGGGCTCTACCGGATGCTCGATGCGAACTGGAACAGGGCGGCCGAGGGGCTTCGGGTGCTGGAGGATGTGGCGCGGTTCGTGTGGAACGACGGGCCGCTCGCGGAACGGCTCAAGGGGATGCGGCACCGGGTGCGGGGGGTGCTCCGGGAGCGGGAGGGGCTCATGGCAGGGGCGAGGGATGTGGAGGGGGATGTGGGGAAGGGGATGGGGGTGCGGGGGGATGGGAGGGAGGGGCTCGAGGGGCTGGTGCGGGGGAACTGTGCGAGGGTGGAGGAGGCGCTGCGGAGCATGGAGGAGGCGCTGCGGAGCATGGGGCTGGAGCGGGAGGCGGGGGTGTGCGAGGAGGTGCGGTACGGGATGTACGAGGTGGAGGGGCGGCTCGCGGGGTGGCTCAGGCGGGTGCGGGTGGCGAGGGCCTTCGACGGGGGGGTGTACGCGATCACGGCGGAGGAGTACTCCCGGGGGAGGGGGAACCTGCGTGTGATGAGGGAGGCGCTCGAGGGGGGGGCGCGGATCGTGCAGTACCGGGAGAAGGAGAAGTCGTACCGGGCGATGTACGAGGAGGCGCGGGCGCTCAGGGAGCTCTGCCGGGAGTACGGCGCGCTCTTCGTGGTGAACGACCACGTGGAGCTGGCCCTCATGGTGGAGGCGGACGGGGTGCACGTGGGACAGGACGACTGGCCGGTGGAGGAGGTGCGGAGGGTGGTGGGGCCGGGGATGGTGGTGGGGCTCTCCACGCACGGGCCTGCCCAGGCGCAGGCGGCGGTGGAGCGGGGGGTGGTGGACTACATCGGGGTGGGGCCGGTCTTCCCCACCAGTACGAAGAAGGATGTGTGCGCCCCGGTGGGCTTGGAGTACGTGGCCTACGCGAGCAGGGAGGTGAGGATCCCCTGGGTGGCGATAGGCGGGATAAAGGAGCACAACCTGGATGCGGTGTGCGAGCTGGGGGCGCGGTGCGTGGCCATGGTGACGGAGATCGTGGGGGCGGAGGATGTGAGGGGGAAGGTGCGGAGGGTGCGGGAGCGGGTGGAAGGGTGGAGGGGGAGGGCCCCTGCGCCGAGGTGGGTGAGGGAATGGGAGGCGGTGCTCGCCAGGCAGGAGGCGCCTACCGATCAGAGACGACCTACAGGAGAGGAGGAGCTATGACCCAGCTGGAAGCGGCCCGGAAGGGCATCATCACCTCACAGATGGAAGAAGTAGCCCGGAAAGAGGGACGTACTCCTGAGGAGATCCGGGCCCTGGTGGCCGAGGGCGCAGTGGTGATCCCCGCCAACAGGAACCATAGCGGTCTTTCGGCCTGTGGAATAGGCAGGGGACTGCGCACCAAGGTGAACGTGAACCTCGGCATATCCCCCGACTGCCGGAACCACGAGGTGGAGTTCGCCAAGGCAGAACTCGCCGAACGGCTGGGAGCGAACGCACTCATGGATCTGAGCTGCGAGGGGGACACGCGACCGTTCAGGAAGGCGCTCATCGCCCGAACCAGGCTTCCCGTGGGAACGGTCCCGATCTATGACGCGGAGGGCATGGGCAAGAGTCTCGAGGACCTCACCGCCGACGATTTCCTCTCTATGCTCGCGCGCCACGCCGAGGACGGTGTGGACTTCGTCACCCTCCACGCAGGCATCACCCGGGAGTGCCTCGACTTCCTGGAAGAGGGGGAGAGGATCATGCCCGTGGTCTCCCGCGGTGGTTCCCTCATCGCGGAATGGATGAGGAAGACGGGGGAGGAGAACCCCTTCTACGCCTGCTTCGATCGGGTGCTCGACATCTGCAGGGAGTACGACGTGACCATCAGCCTGGGCGACGCATGCAGGCCCGGGGCGGTCCATGACGCGACCGACAGCCTCCAGATCCAGGAACTCATCACCCTGGGGAGACTCGTGAAGCGGGCGCGGAAGGCCGGCGTACAGGTGATGGTGGAAGGCCCGGGGCACATGCGACTCCCCGAGATAGAGGCGAACATCCTCCTCCAGAAGAAGCTCTGCCACGGCGCTCCCTTCTACGTGCTCGGCCCCGTGGTCACGGACGTGGCCCCGGGTTACGACCACATCACATCGGCCATAGGGGGCGCCCTCGCCGCCTGGTTCGGCGCCGACTTCCTCTGCTACGTGACCCCGGCCGAGCACGTCAGACTCCCCACCCTCGAGGACGTGCGGGAGGGGATCATCGCGGCCCGGATCGCAGCCCACGCCGCCGACCTCGCCAAGGGGATCCCCGGGGCAGAGGCATGGGACAGGCGCATGAGTGAGGCAAGGGGAAGGCTCGACTGGGATGCCATGATGAAGGAGGCCCTCGACTCGGAAAAGCCCTCCAGGATGCGGGCCGAGTCGGTGCCCGGGGATCCCCGTGTGTGCACCATGTGCGGGAGGATGTGCTCGATCAAGCGCATGCAGGAGGCGGCCCCCCGCCCCTGATCCCTCACCCCCCTGCCCCGAACACCGCCCGCACCGCCTCCTTCACGTTCCTCACCACCAGGAGGGGGTCCGCCCCGTCACCCGGCGGACTCACCACCCGCTCGAAGCCCAGCTCCCTCGCGGTCCGCACCCGCCTGCGCAGGTCCCGCACCGCCCTCACCTCCCCTGCGAGCGACAGCTCCCCCACCACCACCAGCCCGGCCGGCACCGCGAGCCCGGTGCGCGCCGAGTAGAGGGCCATGGCGAGCGGCAGTTCCACCCCCACCTCCTGCACCCGAAGCCCCCCCGCCACATTCACGTAGAGATCCTGACTTCCGAACTGGACCCCCACATGCTTCTCCAGCACCGCCGCCACCCGGGAAACCCGCGCCGGCTCGATGCTCCCCGCATAGACCCGCGAGACCCCCGACTTCGCCGGCACCGTGAGGGCCTGTATCTCCACCAGGAAGGCCCTCGACCCCTCCACCACCGGCGCCACCACCACCCCAGGCGGCACCCCGCCTTCCCGCTGCACCAGGAAGAGCCTGCTCACCTCCGCCACCTCCACCAACCCCTTCCCCGTCATCTCGAACACCCCTATCTCATCCACCGATCCGAACCTGTTTTTCACCCCCCTGAGGATCCGAAGGTTGTGTTCGGCCGCCTCCACGTAGAGCACCGTGTCCACCATGTGCTCCACCTGCTTGGGCCCTGCGATCACCCCCTCCTTGGTCACGTGCGCCACCAGCAGCACCACCCCCCCCTGCTCCCTCGCCCACTGCGCGAGCTCGTAGGCGCAGAACTTGAGCTGGTTCACCGTCCCCGGTGCGCTCCCCATCTGGGGCGAGTAGAGCATCTGGAGCGAATCCACCACCACCACGTCCGCCCTCCGCTGCCTGAGGAGCGCCTCGAGGCTCTCCACCTGCGTCTCCGCCGCAAGCTCCACCTCGGCCTTCCCGCACCCCAGCCGCGCCGCCCGCGCCGCCACCTGCCCCACCGACTCCTCCCCCGCCGCGTACACCACCTTCACCCCCCCTGCGAGACGCGCCGCCACCTGGAGCACGAGCGTGGACTTGCCGACCCCCGGCTCCCCCCCCACCAGCACCACCGAACCCCGTACCAACCCACCCCCCAGCACCCTGTCGAACTCCCCCACCCCCGTCACGATCCGCTCCTCACCCTGCGCCACCACCTCCGGGAGCCGCATCACACCCGATCCTGCCCTCCGCTCCCCCCGTTCCCTCCCCCTACCCCGCACCTCCTCCACCATACTGTTCCACGCACCGCATCCCGGACACTTCCCCACCCACTTCGACACCTCGTACCCGCACTCCGTGCACACGAACCTCGACTTCACCCCCTTGCCCATACCACCCCCCTCACGTCCGTTTCCTCCCCTTCACCCACCTCTCCACCAGCCGCCTGAGATCCTCCAGGCGCACCGGCTTGAGCAGCATATCGTCGAACGCTTCCCTCATGAAGAACTCCTTGTCCTCCGCGAGCGCCTGACCCGTGAGTACCACGAGCACCCCCTCCCCCACCGACCCCTCCCGACGCATCACCCCTGCGGCCGTCACCCCGTCCATCACCGGCATGTGGTAGTCGAGCACCACCAGGTCGAACGGCCGCTCCCGCACCCGCTCCACCGCCTCCTTCCCGTTCTCCACCGTCACCACCCGTCCTCCCATCCGCGAGAACATCCTGTGGAGGAGGACCCTGTTCGCCTCGTTGTCGTCGGCCACGAGCACCCAGAACCCACCCGGCTCCTCGTCCTCCACCACCTCCTCCCCCAGACTCCCCCGCCACTCCACCTGTTCCTCGAGCCCATCCCTCACGAACGGGAGGACCCGGGCGGAGGACACCGGCACCTGGAAAGGAATCCTCACCGTGAAACACGACCCCTTCCCCTCCTCGCTCTCCACATCGATCCTCCCCCCCATGAGCTCCACTAGATCCTTGGCGATCGACAACCCCAGCCCCGAGCCCTGGAAACGGCGCGTGACACCCTGATCCACTTGGTGGAATCGTTCGAACACCCGGGGGAGCTCCTCCCTAGGGATCCCGATCCCCGTATCCCGCACCTGGAAGACGAGCTCCGCCCGACCCTCTTCCTCCTCCATCCACACCCGCAGCACCACCTCCCCCCGGCTCGTGAACTTGATGGCGTTCCCCACCAAGTTGAAGAGCACCTGGGAGAGCCGCGCCTCGTCCGAGATCACCACCGCCGGAATCTCGGAAGCCACCTCCAGCACGAACCTGAGGTTCTTGTGGATAGTCTGAGGATAGAGCGTCTTGTACACGTGGAGGAGCACGGCCTTGAGATCGCACGGTCGTCGTTCCACCTTGAGCTTCCCGGACTCGAGCTGCGAAATATCGAGGATATCGTTGATGAGGGCCAACAGGTTCTCACCCGCAGTCTGGATGGTCCGCGCGTACTCGACCAGCTCGCCCGAAAGCCCGCTCGACATGAGCAGCTCGCTCATCCCTATGATCCCGTTGAGAGGTGTACGGAGCTCGTGGCTCATCGTGGCGAGGAACGCACTCTTCGCCCTGTTGGCCCGCTCCGCCTCCTCCTTCGCCTCCTTGAGTCGCTCCTGATAGGCATGGATCTCCTCGGTATCCAGGATGATCGCGTTGAGATAGAACGTCCCCTCGGCCGAGGGCGTCACCGACACCGTGACCCTGAACCATCGATGCCCCCTCCTCGTCCGAAGCCGCACATCCCATCCCAACGGCACCGAGATCCGATCCAAGTTCCGGATGGTATGGACGATGGCCCTGAGCTTCTCCTTCGGCATGAACCGCAGGGTGGCGAAGGGGTTCTGGAGTATCCGGTCCACCTTCTCTCCGAAGATCTCGCGGGCCTGATCGCTTATGTAGGTATAGTAGATGTTGCCCGAGACGCTCATCTCGAGCTGGAGGATGACCCCCGGGATGTTCTGCACGATACCCTCGAGCCGCTCCTCGCTCTTCTTCAGCTGGATCTCGGAACGGGCCGCCTTGGCGATGAAGTCGATCACCGTCACGAGATACGCGGCCCCGAGACCACTGTAGAAGAGGAGCACGGCCCCTCCCGCCACGATGCCCACCGGATCCAGGAGGAACGAGAAGTACGGCGCCCCCTCTCCCACGCTTCCACTCTCGCGGAGGACGAAACCCACCACCGAGAACCCCACCGCCCCGCACACACCGGCGTATACCGTCGAGAGCGGGCTGTACCGTGCGAGCGAGGAGAAGATCATCCCGAAATACATCACGTAGAGCAAAGTGATGAGCGAGACGAAGGGGAACCTGAGCACGAAGACGAGGAAGGCCCCCGAGACCAGCACGGTATCGATACTGATCGAGATGTACCCTATGTGCTCGATCTTTTTCCCCCGAATCCGCCATTCCACCCAGATGATGTGGAGCACCGAGAGAAGAAGGAGCACGGCACCGTAGCCATGCACCCTTGGAAGCACGTAGCCCTGAAGCGCCACATACCCGAGGAGGGCCACCCCGAGGAGCAAGGTGACCCCTACCCTGGCCCTGTTGATGAAACGCTCACCCCGAAGGAGCTCCTCCTCCAGGAGGGGGAGTCCGAAGAGATACTGCTTGAGTCTCTGACTCGAGATGAGAGAGACGAGGGATTTCACCCCTTAATGGTAGTAGGACCCCTCTCCGAGGTCAAGGAAGCCCGGCCCCATAGGCGACCCGGTACCAGACCATGCCGACGTATTCCCTGAGGGCCGCCTGTACATCCCTGGCCGCCTCGGCGGAGATCCCCAGGTAGAAGATCCAGTGGGCGGGCCGCTCATCCCGAAAGTCCACCGGCGCGGGGATCACCTCCACCCCCTGGGCCCTGAAACACCACACCGCCCGCTGCATGTGATAGGCCGAGGTCACGAGGAGCACGGGCCCCCTTCCCACCATACGGGCCGTGTTGCGGGCATTCTCCCACGTCGTCCTGCTCTCCCCCTCCACCACCACCTCCTCCCACCCGAGCTCCCGTACCAGATCCGCCATCATCTCCCCCTCGCTCTTCCCCTCATCCCACACACTCCCCCCCGCGAGCACGAGCGGCACCCCGAGCATCCGGGCGTACCGCAGCCCGCCCCACAACCGCGCGAGTGTCACCACCCCCGGCACATCCCCGGCCGGGGTCCCCGCCTGTGCCCCTCCCCCCAGCACCACCACGTAGCGCACCCCGCCCCCGCCATCCCACACCGGGAAGGCCCGCTCGAGCGGTGCGAGGAGGAGGTGCTCGACCAGGTGCGTGTTCCCCAGGTAGAGGAACCCCGCGAACACCCAGGCCGCGACGGCCCCCCGTCGGGAGCCCCGGCGAAGAGAGACCACCCCCACGAGCAGGGCGAAGACCACCCACAGCCCCGGAGGCACGAGGAGCGTCCCCACGAACTTGGAGAGGAGGAAACGCACCTCATCCCCCCAGGAACGAAGCGAGCCAAGGGATACCCACGAAGGTCCCTATCACGCTTCCCACGGAAGAGAAGAAGAACACCAGGAGGATACGAGTGACCCTATTCCGGAAGAACCCCTTCCAGGAGGCGATATCCTCGTTGAGCCGCTCGAGATCGCCCACCCGAGGCCTGCGGAGCGAGGCCTCCACCAGGCCTGTGACCAGCCCCACCCCCACCACGGGTGTCATCGAGGTGAACGGTGCGGAGAGAACCCCGGCGAGTATGGTGAGCGGATGACCGCCCGCCAGGATCGTCCCCAACCCCGCGAGCCCCCCGTTCACCCCCACCCACAGGAGGAACATACGCAGACCACCTTCCCAGCCATGTCGCACCACCCCGCCCGCGATGAGCCCCACCACCACCGCCGGGATAAGCCACCCCACCACCCTCCCCGCCCTTCCGGAAGGAGGAACCGTCTCCAGATCCCCGAACGCCACCCCCTCATCGCCTGCGGCGCACCGCTCGAGGTGGCGCACGACCCCCTCCAGGTGCCCCGCCCCCACCACCGCCACCAGCTTCCGCCCCGGACTCTCCCATATCCTCCGCGCCAGGTACACGTCCCGTTCGTCGATGAGCACCTCCTTGACCTCGGGGAGGTAGGAGGCAAGCTCCTCCATCATGGCCTGGAGGGCGTCGGTCCGCTTGAGCCGTTCCACCTCGTCGGCCGATATCTTCTCGTCCTCGAATGCGGAAGCCAGGAGAGCGGCGAGCAACTTCGCCCTCCCCCACAAGGAAGTCCGCGCCCAGGCCCTTCGCAGGGTCACCTGCACATCCCTGTCGCACGTGTGGTACGGTATTCCCAGCTCCTCGGCGCTCTCCACCGCAGCCTTCATCTCCTCCCCCGGCTTCACCCCGGTCTCGAGCCCAATCCTCCGCTGGAACGAGGAGAGGACCAGGTTGGCCAGGAGCATGAACCCCCTCCCCTCCCGGAGCACCCGATAGACATCGAGGTTCGTCCACCTCTCCTCCTGCCTCAGGACGGAAAGGCGCTGTGGATCGATCTCCACACACACCCCGTCCGGCGCTTCCTCCCTGATCACCACCCGCACATCCTCCACGCTCTGTTTCGAGACGTGCGCCGTGCCCACCAGAATGATCTCCCTGTCGGCGAAGACCAACCGCTTCACCGTATCCGTCGTGTGCACATCGCTCATACCAACTCCTTTACCACCGATATGAATCGCTCCCTCATCACCTTCTCGCCCGGCCACACCCCTGCATCCACCCGTCCCCCACCCATGTGGACGTGTCCTCCTCCCACACCATACCCCTCGAGCACCCGGCGTACCACCATCCAGGCCGGCAGCCGCCCGTCCTCGCTCCTCACCGAGATCCTGTAGCCGTCCCCATCCCTCGCACAGAGGAAGACGCAGGTGATCTCCCTGAACCGGAGGATGAGGTCCCCCATGACCGCCATGACCTCGCTCCTCGCCGGCCCATCCACGAACACGAAGCCCCCCGGAGGAGACAACTCGAGCCTGCGCCACATCCCGGAGAGCACAGGAAGGTCCTCGATCACGAGCGAATTGGAAAGGATACCCGTCGCCTCGGAGAGATCCCCCATCCTGTAGAGCCCGGCGAGGGCGTCCATCTCCGCAGGCGAGACACCCCTTGCCAGGAACTCGGTGTCCATGAGGATGGCGAGCATGAGGAACGTCGCGAGCCAGGAGGGGGGGGAGAGGTCGAGATCCCGGAGATACTCGTACACGATGGAGGCGCACGCCCCGTACGAAGGCCTCACATCCACGAAGGGAATCCCCTCAGGCGGGGGAAACGCCTCCGGTTCGTGGTGGTCGATCACTCCCATCACCTTCCCGCCCACGGAGGGCACGTGGCCGCTTCCATAGAACCCGTCCACCACCACGAACTGGACACTCGTCTCGTCCACCCCGTCGAGGGACGAAAGCGGCACGGGATAGCGGGAGAGCGCTTCCTTGAGCGACTCACTCTCCAGCATCCCCCTGTAGACCACCTGCGCCTCCCACCCCCTCCGCGAAAGGAGCCACACCAGTCCTGCAGCCGAGGCCACCGCATCATGGTCGGGATAGTCGTGCACCAGGACGCACACCGGCACACCCGGAACGAGCACGTCCAGGAGCTCGGACACCCTCATCGGTACTTCTCCATCTCCCACGACGCCATCCTTCCCTCGATCGCCCGGAGGGAGGGGTTGTCCGCCACCTCGGTGAAGTAGGTCTGGGCGAGCCGGGGATGGCCCTCCTCTTCGGCCATGATCCCCAGGAAGAAGTACACCCTCGTCCTCTCGACCTTGTCCGCTATGTCCCGAAGCCTGGTGAGGACCAGGCTGTCACCCTTCCCCTCGAGGTAGTAACGCGCCACGAAGTAGTAGATGGAGTCCCGGGGGATCTGAGGCATCCTCCGGGTGAGATAGTCCCGCATCATCCGGTCGTCCCCGGCGCGTTTGTAGGCCGTGGCCGCAAGGAGGATCAGAGGGTATTCGGAGGGGTACGCATCGAACCCCTTGTCGAAGTACCCCGCAGCCCCTCGGTAGTCCTTTTCATGGTAGAGACTCACCGCGTAAGGGACGTAGATGTAATAGTAGTCCGGCCTGAGCTCCAGGGCCCGGGCATAGTCGCTGCAGGCCTCCTTCATCATGCCCTTGCCGTCGTATATCCTCGCCCTGTAGACATAGGCGAGAAAATTGGAAGGATCCAGGAGGATCGCGCGTGAGAGATCCTCCAGGGCCCGATCCATCTGTCCCTCCGAGATGAGGATCCTCGCGCGGTCGTAGTAGTGCCATGAGAACCCCGGGTCGAGTTCGATCGCCCGTGAGATGTCCCGCTCCGCCTTCTCGGGCTCATCCAGCATCTGCCAGGCCCTCGCCCTGTCGGCATAGGCGAAAGGATAGTCGGGGGCCTCCTGGATCGCCCGGGTGAGCACTTCGGCCGCCTTCTCGGCCTTCCTGGTCCTGAGGTACACGTTGCCGAGTCCTACGAGGGCCACCAGGTCCCCGGGATCTTGCTCGAGAACCGTGGTGAACTCCTTCTCGGCCCGTGCGTACTGTTTCTTCGAGAGAAGGAGCTCGCCGAGCGCGGCTCTCGCACCCGTGTGGTGGGGATCCAGGACCAGGATGCGCTCGAGGAGACGTCGGTGTTCCTCTTCCCTGCCCCGGGCACCCTCGAGGAGGGCGAGGGTGTAGAGGGCACCCACGTGGTCGGGGTACTCCTCGAGGATCTTCGAGAGCTCCGCCTCGGCCTCCGTCTCCTTCCCCGCCATGAGGAGGAGGTTCACGTAGAGGAGCCGGGTCTCGGGATCCTCCGGGGCACGGGCGGAGGCCTCCTCGAAGGCCCTGATGGCGTCCTCGGGCCTGCCGAGTTCCACGAAGTAGCTGATCGCCTGATAGGGGAACTCCTCCTCGGGCAGCACGGTCTCACCGGGCTGTGTCGTCCTGCAGCCCATCGAGATCATCACCAGAAACGACGCCGCGCAGACCGGAACGATCCGCAGTCTCATCGGTACCTCCCGCGCCCACAACTTTACCCGAGCCCCTCACGAGGTGCAAGGAGTCACTTCCCCTTCACACACCGGTCCTCTTTGACATTCCACCTCCCTGTTGTTAGAATGCGGCCGATGATCGAGGTCAAAAGAACGTGGTACCGTCTCCTCCTCCCTGTCGGCTATCTCTTCCTCCTCTTCCTCGTCGTCCTCCTCTCCTTCTCGGGAGGCAGGGTGCTCACCTCCTCCTGGCACGGTCTCACCGTCCACACCCGCGAGGTACCGGGACCGGAAGGGGTATCCATACTCGAGGAGGTGCGTATTGACTACCACGGTCTCTCCCTTCGCTTTTCGCGGAAAACACCACTGGAAGCTTCCACCGATTCCGGCGGGAAACTCCCCGTGGTACCCCTCGCCTTCACCGGGTCCTCCGACGAACTCACCATCGAGGCCTCGGAAGGGGTCCGGATCCGGATCATTCCTTCGGTCGGAGACTCCCTTCGCATCGTCCTCAGCGCTCCACCGCGGATGACCAGGCTCACCATACCCTTCTCCCTCTCCGGTGGCCTCAAGGCGCAGGTCGCCGAAGACCTTCCGATACTCGCCCTCAACCCCTCGGGGGACGACCAGTACTACCTCTCCCTTCCCGGAACCTCCCGCATCCTCCTCGAACAGCGGATACTCGAGGTGGGGCTCTCCCGGGACGGGAACGGAACGCTCACCCTCGGCGCGCCCTCGGGAGGGAAAGCGGTCTTCGCCTTCTGGTACCGGAGTCAGAACAGGTCCATCACCCCGCGCCAGGTCGCCGCGGCCATCCAGCAGTTCGTGGACTCGGCCTACAAGGGCTGGCAGTCGCGTCTCCTCCCGGACCGGCTCGTCTGGAACTACGAGACGGAACGAGGGATCCATGAGGAGACGGTGATCGCGTATGCTGCGGAGTCCATACGCAGGAACACCTTCCCGGACGTGGTGGACACCCTCGCCCGTATGAGGGAGGCACATCCTGCGGCCTTCACCTTTCTCTCGAATCCCTATCTGGGAGATCTCCAACGCACCTCCGAGGCCTTCTTCCAGGACCTGGACGACCTCCTCGAGGCCTACCTCGACTCGCTCTCCCCCGGCGCACCCTCCCCGCTCCACACGATACCCGATCTCTACGACCTGCTCGTCATGAGCCGGACCCTCGGGGGAAGCGGGAGATGGCTCTCCCGGGTGCAGGGACTCCTCTCGTCCCTCGATCCGGAACGTCTCTCTCCTGCCCAGGCGCTCGAACTCCTCCGGCTCTTCCACCGCGTCCGGCGATCCTCCCCCGCGCTCCTCGATACGACACCCATCGAGCCTCTCTTCGACACCGTCCTCTACCCCGCACTCACCCTCACCGACGAGGGACTCTTCGTGGCGAGCGGCGGACGGGCCGACATCCGGCTCTCCCTGGCCGCCGCAGCCATCCTCTCCATGGAGGGCGCACGGAGGGGAGACCCCCTCATGGAGGAAGTCTCCCGCGACCTCTACGTCTCCTCGCTCAAACTCGTGGGGCCCTCGGGTACCCTTCCCGCCTCCTTCCCGGTGGACGACCCCCGGCAGAGGGAAGGGATCGTCTTCCCCGAAGAAGTCTACCCCTTCGTGATGCCCGACGCCCCCCTTCCTCACATCGTCCCCCTCCTGCAGGGGGAAGATCTCACAGGGTGGGTGTGGACCATCCTCGAGTTTCCCCGGATCTCGGTCTCAGAGACGGAACTGCTCATGGAGTTCGAGTTCCCGGAAGGGTGGATCCATCACATGGTGATCCAGGGCGTCCGCCCCTACACCCGGCTCGAGATACTCAGACTCACCTGGCGTACCACCCCGGTGTTCGAGATCTATCCCATGGGTGCGTACTATACCCCCGGGAACGAGACCCTCTACGTGAAGTACCGGCACAGGGAGCAGAGGGAGCGGATCCTCGTCACCTACTGATCCTCCCCACACGGGAAGAGGGGCCGGTGCGGCCCCTCCCGCGCATGGTCCGACTCACCTACCCGCCCAACACGGTGCGGAGGGTCTCCTTCCACCGTTCGTAGGCCTCGCGGTATCGCTCCATGAGGTCCGGCTCCGGCGAGACCTCCCCCTTCCGGGAGAGCCCCACGTAGGCCTCCTCCGGCCTGGAGTAGATCCCGACACCCACGCCCGCACCCCTCGCCGCACCTTCCGAACCATCCGTATCGAACAACTCTATTCTCGCACCCGTGGTGTTCGCAAAGGCCTCCCTGAAGAGGGGGCTCAGGAACATGTTCGCATGCCCGGCGCGTACCACCTCGGTGGGCATCCCCATCTCCTCCATGATCTCCATGCCATACGCAAGGGCGAAGACGATCCCCTCCTGTGCGGCCCTGAGGAGATGCTCCCGCCGGTGTATGTTGAAGTTGAGGTGATGGATCGAGCCCCCGATGTCCCTGTTCTCCAGGGTCCGTTCCGCCCCGTTCCCGTACGGCAGGATCACCACCCCCTCGCTCCCCACGGGCACCCGGGAGGCCCACTCGTTGAGGACCTCGTAGCCCACCGTACGATCGTCGAGATCCACCGCCTGTTGCTTGACCCACCGGTTGAGGATCCCCGTACCGTTGAGGCAGAGGAGCACCCCGTAACGGGGATGGGTTTTCCCGTGGTTCACGTGGACGAAGGTGTTCACACGGGATCGGGTATCATAGGCCGGTCGGTCGGTCACGCCGTAGACCACCCCCGAAGTACCCGCCGTGGCGGCCGCCTCTCCCGGATTGAGCACCGCCAGGGAGAAGGCGTTGTTCGGCTGGTCCCCCGCCCGGTAGGCCACGGGGACCCCCGCGGGAATCCCCAGTTCCTCGGCCACCTCCTTGAGGACGCGCCCCTGATCGGAGAACGAGGGTACCACCTCGGGCAGGATATCCTCGGGGAAGCCGAAGTACTCCATGAGGAAGCGGGCGGGTCCGTCATCCTTCACGTCCCAGAGGATACCTTCGCTCAACCCCGAAGGGGTGGTCGCCACCCTCCCCGTGAAACGGTACGCGATGTAGTCCCCGGGGAGCATGATCTTCCAGATCCTCTCAAAGACATCGGGTTCATGCTCCTTCACCCACGCGAGCTTCGCGGCCGTGAAATTGCCGGGCGAGTTGAGCAACTCGGCGAGACATCGCTCGGGTCCGAGCGCTCTGAAGGCCTTCTCCCCATAGGGCACGGCCCTGCTGTCACACCAGATGATGGCATCACGGAGCGGCCTCCCCTCCCTGTCCAACGTCACGAGCCCGTGCATCTGGTAGGAGATCCCGATACCCGCCACCTGGGCCATCCCGGAGGGGGCCTGCTCCCTCACCATGGCCGCGGCCCGCTTCACGTGTTCCCACCAGGTGAGGGGGCTCTGCTCGGCCCACCCCGGTTTCAGCGCCTTGATCTCCAGTTCAACCTGCGGAGAGACGGCCTGGGCCACCCTCTTTCCCGTCTCCGCATCCAGGAGAGAGGCCTTTATGGAAGAGCTTCCCACATCGAATCCGAGAAGGTATGCCATGACCAACTCCTTTCGTAAAGGTGATACTCACATACTAGCACACTCTCCCGTGTTTTGCAAAACCTTTTAAAAAGACTCGTACACTATCCCCCACGAAAAAACCGCCCGGAAACCGGGCGGTCGACGTCTCTCACTGCCCCATGATCCTCTGTTTCACCCGCTCCTTCGAGAGGCCGAGCGCCTCGGCCACCTGGCCCCCGGGACCGGACAAGCCGAATCGATCCAGGGTGACGAGGTCGTCCCTCCGGGCGACGAACCCCTCCCATCCGAGGGCCACACCGGCTTCCACCACCACGGTCCTCACATCGCGGGGAACGATCCTCTCCCGGAAGGCTTCGTCCTGTGAGAGGAAGAGCTCCCTCGAAAGCATGGAGACCACCCTGACCCGCCTTCCTTCCGCCTCTCCTGCGGCCGCAAGGGCGAGCGAGACCTCGGACCCGGTGGCCACCACCACCACATCGGGGGTGCCCTCGCAGTCCTTCACCACGTAAGCCCCACGCCGTGCGTCCTCTTCCCAGGCTGCAGGCTTCTCGTAGACGGGCAGTCCCTGCCGTGAGAGGGCGAGCACCACCGGGGTGGAGGAGCTCTCCATGGCGAGCCTCCAGGCCAACACCGTCTCCTCCGCATCCCCCGGCCTCAGCACCAGGAGGTTGGGAATGGCACGGAGGGAGGCCAGGTGCTCCACCGGCTGGTGGGTCGGGCCGTCCTCTCCGACGAAGATCGAGTCGTGGGTGAAGACGTACGTCACGGGGAGCCCCATGAGGGCGGCGAGCCTGATGGGGGGACGCATGTAGTCTGAAAAGACCAGGAAGGTGGCGCAGAAGGTGCGGAGGCCCCCATAGAGGGCGATACCGTTCGCCACGGCCCCCATGGCGTGCTCCCTCACCCCGTAGTGGAGGGTCCTCCCCGTACGATCCTCGACACTGAAGTCCCCATATCCGGGGAGGGCCGTGTTGTTGGACGGCGCGAGATCCGCGGACCCGCCCACCAGGTTCGGGACACCTGCGGCAAGGGCCTTGAGCACCTCCCCGCTCGCCTTTCTGGTCGCCACCTTGCTCCCACGCTCGAAAGAGGGGAAGCTCACCTTCGAGAGATCGACCGGGCCGAAGAACCTGTCCCATTCCGCCTTCTTCTCGGGGTACGTGCGCGCCCACTCGGAGAACATCCGCTGCCACCTGTCGTACTCCCCCCTCCAGGCCTTCCGTCGCTCCTCGAAGTAGGCGTAGGCCTCGGGTGCCACGTAGAACTGCACGTCCTCGGGGATCCCCAGCCTCCGTTTCGAGGCCTTCACCTCCTCGGGCCCCAACGGAGCGCCGTGCACCTCGTGGGAGCCGGCCTTGTTCGGAGCGCCTTTCCCGATCGTGGTGTGAAGGATGATGAGCGTCGGGCGTTCCCGTTCGGCCTTCGCCTTCTCGACGAGGGAGAGGATCCCCTCCATGTCGTACCCGTCGCCTTCCAAGACCTGCCAGCCGTACGCACTGAAACGAGCACCCACATCCTCGGTGAAGGCGAGGTCGGTCTCACCCTCTATGGTGATACGGTTCGAATCGTAGAACACGATGAGCCTGCCGAGCTTGAGGTGCCCCGCGAGAGAGGCGGCCTCTGCACTCACCCCCTCCATGAGACACCCGTCGCCTGCGAGGGCGTACACGTAGTGATCGATGAGAGGGAACTCCGGAGTGTTGAACCTGGCGGCGAGCATCTCCTGCGCGATGGCCATGCCCACCGCGTTCGCAAACCCTTGCCCGAGCGGGCCCGTGGTGGTCTCCACCCCGGCCGTGTGACCGTACTCCGGATGCCCCGGCGTCTTGGAACCGAGCTGGCGGAACCGTTTGATCTCGTCCAAGGGGAGATCGAAACCGGCGAGGTGGAGGAGGGAGTAGAGCCACATGGAACCATGACCTGCCGAGAGGACGAACCGATCCCGGTTGATCCAGGCCGGATCATGAGGCGAGAGCCTGAGCACCTCCCCGAAGAGCACCGCACCTATCTCTGCCGCACCCAGAGGAAGACCAGGATGTCCCGACTTGGCCGCCTCCACCGCGTCCATGGAGAGACTACGTACCGAGAGCGCTATCTTCTCCAGAGCTTTCCTGTCCATACGGACTCCTTTCGGTTTGTGGAATAGGGCAGTGCTGATTTATAATCAGCATTTAAAAACTCCTTCCACAATGATACACCTATTCACCCTTTCTGCCTACCCCGGCTCCCGGGAACATCCTCACCGGCAGGAAGCGCCATCTCACACAGGAGCCCTCCCGCCACTCCCCTGAATCCAAGAAACCCGCCCTGCAAGGAGAGAACTCTCTCCGCGAGGAGGATGCCTGGGTCCTGGAGCCCGGTATCCACCCCCTCCATGGGCCTACCCCCAAAGGAGGAGGCGAAACCCTCGGGCCCTGCCGGGGTATAGAGCGAAATCATCGTGTACTCTCCCCCGCTGAGGACCCTCCGTGTGGTCCTGCACACCACGAACGCATCCTCGTCGAAGGAGAACAGCACACGCACGACATTCTCCAAGGCGATCGCTGCATGCTCCCGGCTTCCCCTGAAGGAAAGGGAGGGATCCGAAATCACATCCAACCTCCGGACCAGATCCTCACCCAGACGTTCCCCCACCAGTGCAATGAGGCTCACCACCGTCCATACCCCCACATCCCCGGGCTCCCCCCTGGAGAGGATCCGGACCTGGTGCGCAAAGGCACGGGCCTTCGCAAGCTCACGGGCGAGGACCACGCCCCTCTCGGCCACATCCCCTCCCCTCTGTGCGAGCTCCCCCAGCATCGTCTTCACCATTCCGTACATACCGGTGAAGAGGTTGGAAACCACATCGGCCGTCAATCCCAACAGGGAGAGATCCTCTCCCTTGGATCGGGACACCGTATCGATCGTGGCCCTCACGCGTCCCTCCCCGGCCTTCACGCTCAGGAGGATCGCAAGGTAGCCACCCACGGCGAGCACACCCCACAGGAACAAGAAGAGCGGAGGAAACACAATAGAGGCCGGACGCATCGCCACGAAAAAGAGACCCACCTCATCCATCCAGGAAATCCCGTAGTACCACGACCTCCCCTGATACCGCATCCTCCCCACACCCCCATCCCCTCGGCGTAGGATAGAGAGGAAGCGCTCCTCCAGGAGCTCCTCCTCGAGAGGAGTTCCGAACCCATCGAGCAGCACCACATGGGATCCCACGCGGTGGAGCCTCTCCTCGAGATCATCCAGAGAGAGGTAGACCACCAGGAGAGCCCCTCCCCGGCTCCTCATCCACACCACGGCCTTGTGCGAGAGGAACACGGGAGAGAGGTAGACTCCCTCCCACACCGGACGCTCCGCCTTCGAGGAAGCCCTCCTGAAGAAAGGCTCCCTCCAGAACGGGAGGTCTCCGGCCGGAATCGAAACACGCGCATCGCCCAGAGGAGAAAGCACACACACACGCTCGAAGAGAGGAACGCGTCCGAGGAGATCCTCCAGGAAAGGGATCAGGTCGGAGGGGGATCCCTCCTCGAGAAGGACCGCCCTCACCGCGGGATGAGCCGCCAGCACCTCCACCGCGGCGAGAGCCCCCTCACGCCAGAGGGCGGCCACCTCGTGGGCCCGATCGAGCTCCTGCCGGAGATCCCGCTGTACCCCGCTCTTGGCGGTCTCCACCACGAGAAAGAGTCCCCCCGCGTGGATGAGGAGGAGCACACCCGTGACCACCACGAGGTGGAACCTTCCTCCCCTCATCACTACTCCACAGGGTCCAGCGAATCTCTCACCACCGTCCTCCCTCCGGGCAGCCGTTCCATCACGTACAGGTGTCTCCAGGGCTCCCCGTCCTCCAGGAACACGCACGAACCCAACGCCCCGACGAACCCCCTCTTCATCGTCAACGCATTCCGCACCTCCTCAGGGGAGAGGAGATCCAGCCCCTTCACACTCTCCCAAAGAAAGAAGAGGGCGTCGCAGAAGTATACGTACACGTCCGGTTCCTCTCCTCTCTCGGCGAGAAACCGCTCGAGGAATCGGGAGGAAGGACTGTCGTTGAACGTGAAATCCCAGTGGGTCACCCAGTATCCGGAGATCCTGTCCTCGGGGGTGAGCGTACCCCACGAATCCGGGCCGAGCAAGGACCCGGTATACCCCGCCGCTTCGAGCTCTCCCGCGGCCAGGACGAGCTGCTCCCTGAAGAGGGGAAGCACGACCCCCTCGGGCTCGTGCCCCACGAGCCTCTCGAGGGCCTCACGCCGCTCCTCCTCCGAGACGAACCCCTCCACCACCACCTCACCCCCCATGACGGGGAAGATGCGGGAGATCTGAGCGGCCATATCCCTGCTGTAGTCGTCGGCCCCATCGAAGAGGACCCCCATCCGTCTGACTCCGAGCCGTTCATACGCATACCTGCAGAGGACCCTGGCCTGGAACTCGTCGGAAGCCACCAGCCTGAAGACATACTGCCGTCCTCCCACCACCGCCGGATGGGTGGCGATCGGGGCGATGAGGGGTATACCCAGGCTCTCCGCCACCCCTCCGGCAGGGATGGCCGTCCGGGAGATGTGAGGACCGATGAAGGCAACCACGTCCTTCCCCGAGAGAAGGAGCGATCTCATCGTCCGGATCACCTGCGCCGGATCCCCACCGGTATCGAGGAACTCGAAACGAAGCCGCCAGGGAAGCTCCTCCGGCTCCACCACCTCCTCGGAGAAGCGTTCCACGAGGGCCTTTATCCTCCTTCCGATGGGGGCGAGCTCTCGATCTCCCAGGGGGAGCAGGACACCCACGGTATAGACCCGCCGACCAGAACCGGAGGAGGCGATCCAGACCCCTCCGGCCACCACGACGAGAAGCACGAGGACGACCATCACGTACCGGAGGACGGAGGACCTCATATCACCTCACTGATCGAACCGGCGGGAGAGCTCTTCCAGCACGTCCCGAAACGGGATCCCTTCCCATACCAGGAGCACCATGAGATGGTACAGGAAGTCGGCCGCCTCATAGACGATCCTGTCCCGGGAGGGTGCGAGAAGGAGCTCGATCGCCTCCTCTCCGGTCTTCTTCCGTATCTTCTCCCCTCCGGACGAGAACAGATGGGTGGTATACGATCCCTCAGGCATGGCGCTCCGCCTCGCCCGCACCACCCCCTCGAGCCGCTCCAACACCCCCCCCTCATCCGCCCGCACCACCCCCTCCTCCCCCTGCACCTCCCCGCTCCCCTTGCCCCTCACCACCACCCGCACCCACCCATCCTCCTGCACCACCCGCACCACCGGCCCCATCCCCGCCGGCACCACCCGCCCCGTCGCCGGGTGGACCATCCAGACCTCCTTCTGCTCGAGACTCTTGTCCCTCGCCTTCTCGTTCTGGAGCACCGCCCCCACCACCCGCCCCTCCCCGTCCACACACACTGCAGGGAACACCGCCTCTTTCACGAACGCCTCCTTGGTCTCGCTCTTGTGCGTCACATCATCCTCCCCTCGAGTCGGACGAGATCCCCCTGCGGGAACTCCCGGAAGAGCGCAGGCAGGTCCACCCTCCCCTCGTAGACCGCCTTCCCCAGGATCACCCCGCGCACCCACCTCCCCCCCTCCGCGGCCACCCGCCGCACATCCTCCACCCCCCCGACCCCTCCCGAAACCACCACCGGGAGCCCCGCCGCCTCACCCACCCGCTGTGCACCCTCCACATCGGGCCCTGAGAGCATCCCGTCCCGTGCGATATTGGTGTAGATCACCCCGCACAACCCCAGGTCCCTCGCCCTCCCCGCGAGAGCCACATCCTCCACACCCCCCTCCTCCTCCCACCCCTGCACCCTCACCACCCCGTCCCTCGCATCGATCCCCGCCCAGAACACCCTCCCGTACTCCCGCACCCACCGCTCCACACGCCCCGGATCCCGCACCAACACCGTCCCCACCACCAAGGCCCCCGCCCCGACCGAGAGGAGCTCCTCCACGTCCCTCTCCGTACGCACCCCTCCACCCACCTCCACCACTACACCCTCCCCCGCCGCTCTCACCATCCGAGCGATCACCCCCCGATTGTCCCCCCTCCCCCTCGCCGCATCCAGATCCACCACATGGACCCTCCTCGCCCCCGCCTCCACGAAGGCCCGCACGCGGGCCACGGGATCCTCGTCGTACACCGTCACCCGCCCATAGTCCCCCTGCAGGAGCCGCACCCCCCGACCTTCCAGCACATCGATTGCAGGCACACACCACATCCGTGAACCCTCCCGCATAGGATATCCCTTTACCCAAGGAGTATACGCCATTCGCGCAGAAAAATACACACACCCCTCCACAAATCCCGATTTTAGGGTATACTGAAGGGGGATGAAACCTCTCCTCCCGTTCGCACTCCTCCTTCTCCTCCTGTCCACCTGCAGACCCTCCCCACCCCCACCCGAACGGATCGCATACCACATCAAGGAAGTACTCCTCCTCGGGACCTACGAATACACCTACAGGGACATCATCTACATAGAAGACCCGAACTGGCTCGCCCGACTCTTCAAAGTCGACCACCCGCTCCTCTTCTCCATCGTCTACCACATCCAGGCCGGCATAGACCTCTCCACCCTCACCATCACCCGGCACCCCACCGACCCCGGGCACCTCATCATCACCCACGAACCCGCCCGCATCCTCTCCATCGACGCCGACGAGCGCGCGATCCACGAGTACTTCGGAGCCCCCAACACCTACCCTCATCCCCGCCTCCTCGAGGAGATCAACCGGAGGAAACCGGCCGTGGAACAGCTGGCCATCTCGCAAGGACTCCTGGAGAAGGCCCAGACCAGAGGCCACCTCCTCGTGGAGGAATTCCTCCGTGAAGCGGGCTATACCACCATCGAGTGGCACATCGAGAGCGGAGGCCCCGAAGGATGAAACGGATCCTCCTTGCCCTCCCCATGGCGATCGTCGTCATCCTCCTCGCCGTCACCCTCGTCCTCCTCCGCTTCCGCCTCGACACACCGCCATCGATCGACGGCAGCACCCCACAGTTCCTCTCGGAACGCGAGCTCTCCCTCCTCGTCACCACCGAGTACACCGTGAAGATCGTCTTCCCCCACGACTTCCTCCCCGCCGGCACCACCCCCTCGGTCTACCGCACCCTCACGCGAAAAGCCGCCTCAGGAGAGCCCCTCACCCCGGACGAGACGGCCAACATGGAAGTCTACGACTTCCTCGATCGCCTGGGGCACCCCTTCTACCTCTTCCCCTACGACTTCATCGTGGTCGACCTCACCGTACGTGCAGGCTACGACTTCTCGGACCCCACCCTCCCCCCTCTCGCCGCATGGTGGAACGAAGACGGCCTCCTGGAGGTCCCCCCCGCCGCCATCCTCTCCATCACCATGGGGGACACCCCTCACACCGAGCACTACCCCGCCATCAGGCTCAGCGCCTCCCAGTGGAAGGAGACCTCAGACTTCATCATCTCCCACGCCCCCTCCATCCTCCCGGTGGAAGACATACTCGAACACGCCACCCGATCCGCCCGCCGCGCACTCGGCGCCCTCTTGAGTGGACGGCGCGCCTCTTCTATGCTATATTGAAAGAAATACTTTATGTAGAGGTGCTTGATGACACACAAACTTACCACCGAAGACTTCAAGGAAAAGGTCTTCGACTACGAGAACGAGACCGAATGGAAGTATAAAGGAGAGGTTCCCGCCATCATCGACTTCTATGCCGACTGGTGCGGCCCCTGCAAGATGGTGGCGCCCATCCTGGAAGAAATCGCCGACGAGTACGAAGGCAAGCTCGTGGTCTACAAGGTGAACACCGACGAAGAACAGGAACTGGCGATGGTCTTCGGCATTCAGAGCATCCCTTCCATTCTCTTCATCCCTGTGGAAGAACAACCTCAGCTCGCCGTGGGCGCCATCCCTCGGGAAGTCTTCGATCAGGCCATCAAAGAAGTGCTCCACGTGGAATGATGCACCCCTGAGGTCTCAGGGAGCGCCATGGAAGACGACGACCCTTACCCACGAAGACAGGCTGCCTTCCCCGTGAAGGTGGCCTTATCCGACAGCCCCTTCCCACATACCTATTACCTTCTTCCCCCGAAGAAAGCGCATACCTCCCACAACACGTCCGTGCATCGAGAAGGAGCACAGGTATGATCGTACCCCTCCTGGTCCTCGCCTTTCTCCTCTTTCTCTCGGCATTCTTCTCGGGGACCGAAACGGCCTTCACCTCCCTCTCCTTCGTGGATATCCAGACGCTCAAGAAAAAGGCCCCGAAGAAGGGACACCTCATAGAGAAGATGCTCTCCCAGCCCGACATCTTCCTCACCACGGTCCTCATCGGAAACAACCTCGCGAACCTCAGCGCCTCCGCCTTCACCACCACCCTCACCATCCGGCTCGCAGGGAGTACCGCGGTGGGACTCTCCACAGGGGTACTCACCATGGTGGTCCTTCTCTTCTCGGAGATCCTGCCCAAGCGCCTCGCCTTCCACCACAACACCTTCATCGCGCTCCACACCGTCCGCATCCTCTGGATACTCTCGTTCGCCTTCAGGCCCGTGATCTGGATCCTCTCCGGCATCACCCGCATCCTCCTTCCTCGGAACGAACAACCACCGCTCACCGAAGAGGCCATACTCCACACCCTCTCCCTCGCCCACAGCACCGGTGCCATCGAACCCTACAAGACCCGCATGATGCGGCGTATCATACGCTTCAGCGAGGCCACCCTCCACACCATCATGACCCACAGGACACGCATCTTCAGCCTTCCTCAGGCACTCACCGTGGGGGAAGCCCTCCCTCACGTCCTCGCGCGACCCTTCTCGCGAATCCCCCTCTACCACCAGAACCCCGAGGACATCAGCGGAATCGTGCACCTCAGGGATCTCCTCAAGGCTCACGCAGAGGGAAAGGCAGACACCCCCCTCTTCAGACTCGCCGTCACCCCCCTCTTCCTCCCCGAGACCATGCGGATCTACAACGCCTTCACCGCCCTCACCAAGGCGCAACACAAGATGGCCATCGTACTCGACGAATACGGAGGCCTCGCCGGTCTCGTAACCACCGAGGACATCATCGAGGAGATCGTGGGAGAACTCTACGACGAGAACGAGCAAAAGGAGGAGACCCCCCTCCGGCGCCTCCCACACGGCTGGTACAAGGTCGCGGGGAAGGCCCCTCTCTACCTCCTGCTGGAGACCTTCGAGCTCGATCTGGAGGAAAAACCGGATGCCTCCACGGTCGCCGGTTATCTCACGGAAGTACGCGGCACCCTCCCCGAGTCGGGAGAGGTGATCGAGACACCTCTCGGCACCTTCAAGGTGACGGTTCGCTCGAGGACGTCGATCGATTGGGTCGAGTACCTGCCACCGGGAAGAGAGGAACACGGGGAGGGCCCCCTCCCCCGCTAACCGACGAGCGTCCCTTCCTCCATCAAGACCTCCCAGGAGGAGTCCCGTCTCACCCTGATGGTAGGATTCTTCACCAGGGCATCCAGGTGGATGAGGGCCTTCGCATCCTCGTCGTAGTTGCTTCCTATGGCGAAATGACACGTGCCGTAGACCTTCTCGTCCTCGAGCATGTTGCCCACGATCCGTGCCTTCTCGTTGAGCCCTATTCCGAACTCACCGAGATGCCGCGCGTTTCTCGCGTAGACCTCCCCCTGCCCCCGAGGGAGCAACCCCTCCTGCTCGAAGGCCAGGGCCCGCTTCTTGCCTGCCTCGAGGGAAGCCGAGAGGAGCTCCGCCGCCTCGTCCTCCCCTTCCACCGAGACGACATACCCCTCCTCGAACGTCACCCGCACCGGGGTGGAGGGGATGGCGATGCCCTCCGCAAGGGCGATGCTCCCGTCGAATGCGACCATCCCCTCGGCCGAACCCACCACAGGCGAGACGAAGACCTCACCCGCCGGGAGGTTACCCCCCTCACCCGGCTCCCTGAAGAGCCCGTCGTCGAGAAACGGGGTGCGTCCCTCCACCGAGAACCGCAGATCGGTGCCCGAAGGTGAGGTGACGTGCACCTCCACGGCACCTTCGAGTCGCGCCTTCACCTTCCGGCATACCGAGGCGAGGGCCTCGTAGTCGATGTCCACCGTCCTCAGGAAGGTATCGAGGGTGAGCGAAGGAGACCAGAAGCTCCTCATCACCTTCTTCCCCTCGCGGAGGAAGCCGTGTATGTGGTCGTACTCCTTGCCCTCCCAGACGTACGGCCGGGAGAGCCCCCGTCTGTCCTTACCGAGCTTCTCCTCAGAAAGGGAGCAGAAGACCTCCGGCTCGCTCGCGAGGGCCTCTATCACCGCATCCTCTGCGTAGTCGAGACTCGTCTTCCTGGGCTGCACCACGAGGACCGGCCGTGCCCCCAGCTCTGCCGCTGCATCGTAGACCGCAGAGGCGATGCGGAAGATCTCCGCCCCCGGATTGGTCACGATGAGGACCCGTTCACCAGCCTTCACGCCGAGACTCTCCTGCACCACGGCCCGCGCGGGCTTTACGAGACGTTCGTCGTGGATACCCATAGTGAGGAAACGCACTGAGTACTCCTTCTTCTTCGGATTCGACCGATGCACGTATCGGCCCGAAAAGCTTACTCGAAACCCCTCACATAGGAAAGGCCCGCCGCCACCTTCCGGGTCTTCTCGATGTTGCTCAGGAGCAGGGCCGTGGAATCCCAATACCCCTTCAGGAAGGCCTCCCTCCTTCCCTCGGGCATGGAGACGGGGTAGGAAAAGCCCTCTCCCCGCACCACCATCTCCTCGAGGTCGATCTCCACCCGGGCCTCGGGGCGTGCCTCGGCGAGGGTCTGGAGGGCCTCCACCACCTCCTGCGAGGCCACGACCGGTGGAACCCCTATCATGGTGCAGTTGCCCGCGAAGATCTCCCCGTACGACTCGGCCACGATCGCCCGGATCCCCCAGCGCATCACCGCCTGGGCAGCGTGTTCTCTGCTCGACCCGCATCCGAAGTTGGCGTTCGCCACGAGGATGCTCGCCCCTGCGTAGCGGTTGAACGGATGGTCCGTGGGCGTGCCGTCCTCTCCGAAACGCTCGTCGTAGAAGGCGTACTCACCCATCCTCTCGAAGGTGATCTCCTTGAGATACCGGGCCGGGATGATCCTGTCGGTATCGATGTCGTTCCCACGAACCGGCACCATGGTACCCGCTATGCGGATGATGTTCGTCATAAGGCTCTCCTATCCTACCTCTCGTATATCCACTACCTCCCCTGCGATGGCCGCAGCAGCCACCATCTGCGGGGACATGAGCAGGGTGCGCCCCTTGGGACTCCCCTGACGGCCGATGAAGTTCCGGTTGCTTGAGCTCGCGCTGATCTGGTCGCCCTCGAGCCTGTCGAGGTTCATCCCCAGACAGATCGAGCATCCGGCCCCACGCCACTCGAATCCGGCATCCATGAAGATCTCGTGAAGCCCTTCCTCCTCGGCTTGCCGCTTCACCTGCATCGATCCCGGCACCACGAAGGCCCGGACATGAGGCGCCACCTTCTTGCCCCTCACCAGTTCCGCCGCGGCCCTGAGGTCGGAGATCCGGCCGTTCGTACAGCTCCCCACGAAGGCCACGTCGATCCTGGTGCCGAGGATCCGCATGCCCGGCCTGAATCCCATATGGCGGTACGCCAGCTCGGCGATCTCCCGCTCGCTCTCGGGCAGGGCCGCCGGATCCGGGAGCACGCCGTCCACGGGCACACTCTGCCCCGGCGTGATCCCCCACGTCACCATGGGCGCGATCTCGGCAGCATCGAAGACCACCACGTCATCGTAGACCGCATCCGGATCAGAGGCCACACTCCTCCAGTAGGCCACGGCCCTGTCCCACGCCTCTCCCCTGGGAGCGAACTCCCTGCCTTTGAGATAGGCAAAGGTCTTCTCATCGGGGTTCACGTATCCGATCCTCGCCCCACCCTCTATCGACATGTTGCACACCGTCATCCGACCGTCCATCTCCATGTCCTCGAAGACATCCCCTGCATACTCATAGGCGTACCCTATACCCCCCTTCACACCGAGCCGGTTGATGATGAAGAGGATCACGTCCTTCGGCGTCACCCCCGGACCGAGCCGCCCGTTCACCTCTATCTTCCTCACCTTGAGCGGCTCCATGGCGAGGGTACCCGTGGCGAGCACATCACGGATCTGACTCGTGCCGATACCGAATCCGAGCGAGCCGAAGGCCCCATGCGTCGAGGTATGCGAATCGCCGCACGCGATGGTCATACCGGGCTGGGTGAGACCGAGCTCCGGCCCTATCACATGGACGATCCCCTGACGTCCGCTCTCCAGGTTGAAGAACCTGATGCCGAACTCGCGCACGTTCTTCTCGAGCTCCTGCATCATGCGTTCCGCCTGTGGATCCACGAAGGGCCGCCCCTGGTCGTGGGTGGGAACGATGTGATCCACCGTGGCGAAGGTGCGCTCGGGGAACGCCACCTTGAGCCCCTTCTCCCTCAGGGCCGCGAACGCCTGGGGGCTCGTCACCTCGTGGAGGAGATGGAGCCCGATGAAGAGCTGGTACTGCCCCGTGGGCAGTCGATCCACCACGTGTGCCTCCCACACCTTTTGAAAGAGGGTCTTCCCGGCCATGGTCACTCCTTCCCTTTTTATGACTAAACATATCAAAAATGCTGAGCCTCGGCTATCATCCCCCGCCCTCTGACGAGACGACCTTCACCATCCGCTCGGCGATCCGATCCAGAGGGAGGACCTCCTTCGCTGCCCCCATCTCCACCGCAACCCTCGGCATCCCCCACACGATCGAAGAGGCCTCGTCCTGTGCGATGGTGTGCCCCCCCGCCTCCTTTATCCTCAGGAGTCCCTCCGCCCCGTCCTTGCCCATCCCGGTGAGAAGCACACCAAGGGTGTTCTTCCCGGCCACTTCCGCCGCAGACTCGAAGAGCACGTCGACCGAGGGACGCTGGAAGTTCACCTTCTCGTCCCGGGTGAGACGCACGTAGAGGAACTCGCCCCGCCGTTCCAGGACGAGGTGGTACCCACCCGGTGCGATGTACACTGTTCCCTTCTCGAGACGCTCCCCATCCTCGGCCTCCTTCACCCGCAGCGTGCAGAGCTCGTCCAGCCGTCGCGCGAACTGGGCGGTGAACACCGGCGGCATGTGCTGCACCACCACCACAGGCGGCATCCCCCTCGGGAGCCGGGAGAGCACCTCCTCCAACGCCACCGTGCCGCCGGTGGAGGCACCCAGCACTACGAGCTTCTCGGTGGTCTCCACCACCGAGAGATGGTGGGCAGGAGGACCTGATCTCGCCCCCTTCTCCTTGAGGAGGCGCCACTTGCCGATGAACTGATCCCTGTACCTGTAGGCCGCACGGATCTTCTCGAGGATCTGCTCACCCACCTCCCCCACGCTCGTACTGTCCCCCGGCTTGTTCACCACGTCGAAGGCCCCCAGCTCCAGAGCCCTCACCACCGCCGTCGAGTCCTTAGTGGTCACCGAGCTCACCACGACCACCGGGAGGGGGCGGTAGTGCATGAGCCGCTCGAGGAACGAGAGCCCGTCCAGACGAGGCATCTCGATGTCAAGGGTGAGGACATCGGGGTTCGTCCTGAGGATCTTGTCCCTCGCGATGAAGGGATCCGGGGCGGTCCCCGCGAGCTCCATGTCAGGAGCCCCCCCTATGAGCCGTGAGAGGACCTCCCTCACGATCGCCGAGTCGTCCACCACCAGCACGCGGATCTTCTCGCTCATGAGTCACGCCTCCGGGTTGTAGAGATCATCCACGGTCACGCCCTTTATCTGTTCGACGACCAGCCTGTTGGTGTGAGGTTCAAAGAGGACCCTCCTCCCGTAGTCCCCGCCCGTGTTCATCTGGAGCACATAGACGCCATGCTCCTTGAGCAGCCTGAGTGCGACCTCCACGTTCCTGTCACCCACGAAGAAGATCTCCCGCTCGTCGAAGACCACGAACGCCCCGCCTATCACCGAGGCCAGCAGATCCTCCTTCCGGGATCCCGCCTTCCCCAGGAACTTCGAGAGCAAGACCCGTATGGCCACGTCACCGTACTTGGTGCTCCGCTGTTCGTCCGTGGGGGCCACGGGGAGGAGGTAGTGGCACATCCCCCCTATACGCTGCACCTTGTCGTGGAGGCACACCGCCACACATGACCCCAGCACGGTCTTTACGAGCATGTGGCGTCGGGAGAAGATAAGCTCTCCGGGATGCAGGAAGTACTCGTGCATATCACCCCCTCTTGGTGTAGATGGAAGCCTTGAGGTGAAGAAACCGGTGGCGCACACCCACGAGGCTCTCCGAGAGGCCCAGGATGAGATACCCTTCCGGTTTCACCACGTCGTAGACCTTCGAGAGGATCCGCTCCTTCTCGGGGAGGTCGAAATAGATGAGCACATTCCGGAGGAACACCACATCGAACATGCGTCTGAACGGATAGGGGTCCATGAGGTTGAGGCGCCTGAACGTCACCAGCCTCTTCACCTCATCCTTCACCTCGAGGATACCCTCCCTCTCGTCGAACCTGCAGTAGCGCGCGAGGAGATGGTCGTACGGAGACGACTGGATTTTCCTCAGCGGATAGACACCAGCATGCGCCACGTACAAGACCTCGGGCGAGATGTCCGTACCCAGGATCTTGAGATCCCGCGCATCCACATCGGGGAGGGCATCCCTCACCACCATGGCGATACTGTACGTCTCCTCTCCGGTGGCGCACCCCGCGCTCCATATCCTCACATAGGGTTCCTCCCTGCCTCTTCCCTGGAGATACTCACGTACCACCGGGAAGTGCAGGGACTCACGGAAGAAGTAGGTGTAGTTCGTGGTGAGGAGGTGGACGAAGAGCCCCCTGAGCTCCCCCGTGTGGTCCTCGCGGAGCGCCTCGTAGAGCTCCTCGAACGAGGAGAACCTCCGATCAGGCCCCACGAGCCGCATGAGGCGGTATTCGAGGAGATACCGCTTGTACTCCTTGAGCCGTATCCCGGTGATCTCGTAGAAGAGCCCGGAAAGCCGGGTGAACATCGAGGGAGAGAGGGCGGACATCATCTTCCCCTAGAAGATGATGATGGAGTCGTCCGTGGGTGAGACATCCTCTTCCCATTCCTCTCCCAGGAACTTCCTGTAGAAATCCTTGAGGAGGAGACGTTCCCGCTTGGTCGTGATCCTCGATTTGAGTCGCTCGAGGATGGCCCTCACCACCTCCTTGTTCTCCCTGTAACTCTCCTCACGGGAGACGAAGTCCTCGAGGTGTTTCTGGAGACCCTGCATGAGCTCCTCGACAAAGGCATCCCGGTGGAGCAACTCCTCCTGGACGATCACCAGTTGCTGGGCGATCTCGAAGAACCGCATGAGGAGCCGGTTCGCCTCACGCCCGTACTCTTCGATGTTGCCGATACGCTTGAGCTGCATCTCGAACGAATCCGAGATCCTGCGGACGCTCTCGTCGTATCGATCAAGCTCCTGGGTGAGGGAACTCGATTCCCCCATGATCCGTTCGAGTTCCTCAAGTTTCTCGAGTTGGATCCTCCTCTCTTTCTCCACGGTCTGGGTGGTGAGGCTCACCCTCCCTGTGATCTCCTTTGCGAAGAGGGACACCTTCTCGGAGAGGGTCCTGAGTTCCCTGGCGATGAGGGTGAAGCTCCTGTCCCCCGCCTTGCTCGCCTCGATGCTCAGTTTGAACGAGACCATCTTCACGTTCTCCGCAATCTCTGAGATCTCTTTCACCACAGAAGGGATACCCTTGAGTTCATCGAAGTACCGCTCCATGCTGAGAGAGAACTCGTACTTCACCTTCTCCATCACTTCGAAGAATTCCTCGAGCCTCCTCCTCTGGAGGAGGAGGAACTCCCTCGCCTCCTCCTGTTGGCGTTTCATCTCGGGGATGTCCCCGGCGAGGACCTTGAGGGTCTTCTCCAGCATCTCCCGCATCGGCGCGATCTCCTGGAAGCTCTGGGAGACCTCCTTCACGATGAGCTGATCCGACAGCTCGTCCCACCGTTTTATGAGGTCGTGGACGATGGAGACCTCCACCAGCCCGCGGGACATGCTCCTGGAGAGCTCGAGCTTCTCCGAGATCACCTCCTTCATCTTCTTTACGACTGTCCCCAGTATCACCAGGGAGGCGAGGATGTACCGTCGGCTGATCACTTCGAATCCCGCCACGCCGCGGAGGAGCTTCTTGAGATCGACTCCTTTGAGGCCATCGATCCTCTTCCGTTCCTCCTCTATGAGCTTCGCGAACTCGGTCTCTGAGGAGAACACCCTATCCAACATGGACCGGGACTCCTCGACCTCGGCAGGCAGAGGAGAGAGGTACTCCTCTTGAAGGGAGAGCATGTCCCTGTAGATGTCGCCGATCGCGAGGAGAAGCTGGAGGGAGACACCCCGATAGGCATCGATGGTGTGCTCTACCACCTGTTCCAACTCCACTATGTAGCGCCGCTCCCTCCTCAGGAAAACCACGAGGCCGAGGAGGACGAAAAGCACCACGAGGAGGAGGGGGAGAAACGTCCATCCCTCCATGTCGAACACCTGCATCATCACGAGTAGCAACAGAGAAGCGACAAGCCCTACTTCAGCGAGGACGGTGAGTGCACGGATCGAGGCGAACCAGGAGCTCGTTCGTTTCATGCTTATCCCTTACGCTGGGAGGGAGAGGGTTCCGGTGAGACCTTCTGGGGCTCCACCTTCTCCGAGATCTTCACTACTTCTTCGGTGCTCAGGATCTCCTCGAGATTGAGGAGGAGGACGAGTCGGTCATCCAGCTGCACCAGCCCGTAGAGGTAGTGCGACTTCATCTTGCCCCCTACGCTGGGCATCTTCTCCACCCGTGTATCCGGTATCTCCACCACGTCCTCCACCGCATCGACGGCGAGGCCGACCAGGTAGGGACTGCGGGGACTCAAGACCTCCACCACGATGAAGACCGTCCGATCCGTGTAGGGTCTCTCCTCGAAGCCGAACTTGAGCCTCAGATCTATGATCGGCACGATCCTTCCCCTGAGATTGACCACCCCCTTGAGGAAGCGGGAGGTGTCGTGCAACCTGGTGATGGGGATGTATCGTACCACCTCCTGGACCTTGGCGATGGGGATCCCGTAGTGTTCCTCCCCGAGGGAAAAGAGCAGATACTTGTTGAGAACCGGATCAGCCATAGGGCCTCCTCTTCAGATTACCCGAGGTACATCTTCACCACCTTGATGAACTTCTCGCCCTCGAAAGGCTTTATGATCCATCCGGTGGCACCGGACTCCCTGGCAGCTATGATCTTCTCTTTGTCGGTCTCCGTGGTGAGCATGATGATGGGCGTGGTCTTGTCCAGGGCCCTCACCTCCTTGAGGAGGGAGAGACCGTCCATCTCCGGCATGTTCACATCGAAGATATAGAGCGCGATCTTGCCCAGGTGTTCCTTGATGATAGGCAGGGCATCCTTTCCGTTGGATGCCGTGAGTATCTGGGAATACCCATGCATCTGGAGTGTCTGACTCACGATCCTGAGGATGACCTCCGAGTCGTCCACCACCATGATGTGTTTCATTCACACCTCCCTCAATACCGTCTTGGCCGCCGATCTGGCCTCCGCCTCTTCTATCAATCCCTGGATGTCGAGGACGAAACCTATACTCCCGTCCCCGAATATGGTACCACCAGAGAGATAGCGATAACCGGAGAGCAATCCCCCCAGATTCTTGATCACCACCTCCTGCTTTCCCACGATCTCGTCCACCACCACGCAGTAGGAGGAACGCTCGTGGAGCACGAGGACCCCGAGGAAGGAATCCCCTTCTTCGTGCCTCTCCTCTCCTAGGATGCGATGGGAGAAGAGCACGGGGATGTGCCGCCCCCGATGGAACAGGAGGGTGGCGTTCTGCTCCTCCTCCATACGGAGTCGGTCCCGGGGTATCACGGCGATCTCCTCCACCGCCCCGAAGGGGAAGATGTACCGATTCTTCCCGATCACCGTGACGAGTCCGTCGATGATGGCCAGGGTGAGGGGAAGTCCGATGATGAATCGGGTGAACTTCCCCTCTTCGCTCTCCACCTCGACCCTGCCGTGGATGGACTCGAGATTCTTCTTCACCACGTCCATCCCCACCCCCCTGCCCGAGGTGGTGTCCACCCGTTCCTTGGTGGAGAACCCTGGAAGGAAGAGGAGGTCGTAGACCTCCTTCTCGCTCATCCGCCCCGCATCCTCCTTGCGGACGAGGCCGAGGAGCAGGGCCTTCTCCACCACCTTCTTGCGGTCGATACCCCGTCCGTCGTCCTCCACCACGATCTGGATGCCGCTCCCCCGGTGTTCCGCGCGCAGGGAGATCTTGCCGACCCTGAGCTTCCCCGCCTTCTCCCGTTCCTCGGGGGATTCGATACCGTGATCCACGGCGTTCCGCACGAGGTGGAGCAGGGGGTCGTAGAGCACCTCCAGCATGTTCCTGTCGAGTTCCGTCTCCTCTCCCTCGGTGTCCACGATGATCGCCTTGCCGAGCTCCTCCGCGGTATGCCGTATGGCCACCCTGAGCCGGTTGAAGAGATCGCCCATGGGGAGCATGCCGAGTGAGAGGACCAGGTTCTTGATGGTCGAGGTGGTCGTCTCCAGGCTCGTGAGCGTCCTGTCGAGCCGCTCCCTGTCCTCCTCTGCCAGAAGGTGTTGCTGGAGCATCGATTGATGGATCACCAGCTCCCCCACCAGATCGATGAGCATGTTGAGCTTCTCGTTGGAGACCTTCACGTATCCCAGCCGTCTCGCCTTGGCCCGCTGATCCTGCTGTTTCTTGAGGGCCCCCACCACGTCCTCCGGCATCACGAGCCGCTCCTCAACAGCGAGTTTCCCCAGGGGCATCCGTTCTCCCCCTCCCTTCTCCTGACGCTCAAGGAGCACGTGGAGGTCTTCGGGCTTCAGCTTCCCCTCCTCCTGGAGGATCTCGCCGATCTTCTTCACCGTATATTCCGTGAGTATACGCTCCATGAGGTGGAGGTAGGTGAAGATATCCACCTGGAGGAATGCCTGGGTCATCTTCTCCCGTTCGAATCCGGAGGTCTCCATGATGTCGAGCAACACCCTGATGAGTTCTATCCCGTAGAACACCACATCGATGAGATCCCGAGAGAGAAAGATCTTGTCATCGCGCACGAGGACGAAGAGATCCTCTATACTGTGACTGACCTCCTCTATGTTCCTGAGGCCGAGGAACGCGGAAGACCCCTTGATCGTATGGAAGTTCCGGAAAATGTCGTTGACGAGTTCCTTGTTCGTGGGATCGTACTCGAGATCGAGGAGCGTGTACTGGGCCTCGTTGAGGTGGTCGGACGCCTCGTGGAAGAACTGCGAGAGAAGCCGGTCGTCGTCCACGAGGGCGTCGAAGTAATCGGAGGGATACCGGGGACGCCCCTTCTCCTCCCGTGGGGCTGAGGAGGAGAGCATCTCCTTGAGTCGAGGGATGAAGGATCTGAGGTGGGCCGCGAAGGTCTTCGCCTCGATCTTCCTCGTGAAGAAGAGGATGAGATCACCCACCACCCCCGAGAGGAGCTCCACGAAGCCGGCCTCCAACCCCGGATCCGAGGCGAGCCGGTCCGAGATCTGGAGAAAGGTAGCGAGCACGCCTTCGAGTTTCTTGAGCGAAGGGGTCCTCTCGAACTCCCTCCGGACCTCACCGAGGAGCTCCCGGATCTCGGCGAGTGCGATCACATCCCCTGGAACATACGAGGAGAGACACCGTTCCAACGTCTTCAGGTTCTTCAGAAGAGCCTTCACTCTCACCCCCTGGCTGCCCGACACTATACAGTATGGTAGCCTCCCTCGTGAAATTCAAGGAAACAGGGGGGAATGTCCGCACTTTTTCGCTGAGCCCCTCAAGGGATCACGGGATCTCCATCACCCCGAGGGCGTAGAGGAGGACGAGAAGATCGAGTTCCAGCTGCCCTGGATCGTCGGTCTCCCGGGCCTTCTTGAGGAGCCACCACCACACGCCGAGGCGCTGATCCAGCCGGCAGGCCTTTTCGAACACCGTGCCCTCTTCTACGTTCCTCGCCTCTGCACACAGGAGGACGAGCCTCTTGCCCACCTCTCCGAGGGTCTCCCTGCACTCCTCCTTCCTCCCCTCGAGGAAGAGGTCGACCGCTTCCGTGATCCCCTTCCGGATCGTCTCCACCTCCTTCGAAGGAAGGCCCATCCTGAAGAGGAGTCTGCTGCATTGGGCAGGGAGCGATCGGAGCATCCTCTCCCGCACCTCTTCCTGTTCACCCCCGGTCACCAGTCGGTAGAACTCCCCCGGTCTCCCGAGGAGGTTCGCGAGGGCGATGGCGAGCTGTGTCTTGAGTACGCGATTCGGAGAACGGTGCATGAGAGGAATGATCTCCCATGCCGCCTCCAGCACACCCAGTTTCGCCGCGGCCGTGGCCCCCGAGACCTTAAGATGCTCGGGCGACTCCTCGTCCTTGAGGGTGGAGAGGAGCACGCCTGCGGCCTCCTCGCCCCCTATCTCCCCCAGGGCATAGGTACAGGCGAGCTGGAGCTCCGGGGAAGAAGAAGTGAGCCCCTCGATGAGCGCCGGGATGGCCCGCGGGTCACCGATCGCCCCCAGGGCCCGGGCCGCCTCCACCCTGAGGGAGGAGGAGTCGTCACGGAGGTGGGAGACGAGCAGGTCCACGGCCGAGGAGGCCCGCAGTCTGGCGAGCGCCTGTATCGCCTCACGCCGCACTTCCTCGTCGGGGTCGTTGAGCCGCGCCTTCACCTCCTCCAGGAGGAGGCTGTCTCGCTCGTTCACCGCCCTCAGGGCCGAGACCACACGCTCGGAGGGGGCGGATCCGCGGATGATACCCATGTTCACGTAGGTCCGGACCACCCCCGGGTTGGCGAGCCGGGCGAGGACATACCGGGCCGTCTTGCCCTTCCCTTCTTCGATACCCATGAGCACCATGAGGGCCACGGCACACAGGAACAACGAGAGCGAGAGCACCACCTGGAACCCGTCCACCGGCCCCACCCCCCGGATGGAGAAGGAGGCTGCATCCACGGCATCGCTTATCACGCCGCCCAGCGCCGATCCTCCCGCCGATGCCACACCCCACACGAGCCAGAACCAGGCCACGTAGGAGACCCTTCCCCGCTCAGGGGCGAGAGAGAGCATCATCTGTTGCATACCGTCCCAAAGCGGGGGGCCGAAGATGCCGGTCACGATGGAAGCGAGGGGGATGATCACCTGGTAGTTCGTCGGCGAGAGGAACAGGAACCCCACCCACGAGAGACGTCCCAGGACGCCGAGCACCACCGCCGGTTTCCTCCCGAACCGGTCCATGGAGAGCCCCCAGAGGGGTGCGGTGAGCACCCAGGTGATCTGGAAGAGTATGAACTGGATCCCCAGCCAGAAGTTGGGGGCCCCCACGTGCCGCGGATCCACGATATAGGGGGACAGGAAGGGCATCGAGAGGTTCACGGCGAAGAGGACGGTCCCTATGACGAAGAGGAAGGGCCTGAAGCGCTCGTCCTTGAGAGGTTCCCACAGCCCCTTGAAACCGACACCCTGCTCCCGCTCATGGGATCTCGCCGGCATGGGCAGATGGAAGAGGATGTCCGCGAGCCCCCCTATCCCACCGATGATGAACACCACACCCCAGAAGAGAAAGACACCCTCCTCGGGAACCAGATCGAGCGAAAGACTCACCGCGAAGAACCAGATCATGTTCACCACATTGGAAAGGGCGGAACGTTTTCCGAAGAACTCCGCCCGGATCTCCTCGGGGAAGAGATCCGCCATCCAGGACCACCACCCTGAACCCGTGAGGTTGGTGAGGGCCCAGCTCACCCCCATGGTCACGACAATGATCCAGAACCCCGTCTCCTTGTCGCCCCCCGATGCCACGGAGAAGGCCACACCGGCGAGCACGAAGCTGTGAAGCCGATGGATGACATGGGTGATGAGCCACAACCATTTCGGCGTCTTCACCATGTTGAAGAGGGGCACCGCGAAGATCTGAAGCACCCCCATCATGGAGATGACCGCGATGAGGAGACCCAGGCCGCTCGCCCCTGCCCCAAGATGATTCTTTATGAACACGTTGAAGAGCGACTGAGGGGAACACACCTGGAACCAGAAGACGAACGCCACCCCACTCAGGAGGGAATAGCGCATGGTCCGCTTGAGCTCTCTCTGGGAAAGCATACCTGCTCCTCAGTGTAAGGATCTTCGAGTCTTGTGAAGGCGAGGCGCCCCTATCCCCGCTCCTTGAGATAGGTGGCGACGGTATTGATCTCCAGGAAGTTCGAGCTGTTGCTCTGATGCGGCGGGGATCCTGCGAGGATCAACACCAGATCCTCGGGACGGACATCCCCTTCCGTGAGGAGAGAGGAGATGCTCTCCTTCACCAGCTCGTCGGTGCTCTCGGGAAGTTCTATCACCCGGGGGTACACCCCATACGAGAGGGCCAGCCTTCGGGCCACGCGGGAATCATGGCAGAAGACATACACCGGTGTCTTGCCCCTGAAAGAGGACACCAGCCTCGCGGTCCTCCCGGTGTAGGTATGCACGATGATGGCCGCGATGGGAAGCCGGTAGCTCGCCTTCATGGCCACCTGCGAGAGGAAGTAGCGCACAGGGTTGGTATAGCCTACGATGTCGTGTTCAGGGAGCTCGGGCCTCATCTTCTCGGCCGTGGAGGCCACTCGCACCATGGTCTTCACCGCCTCCACGGGGTACTTGCCGTACGCAGTCTCTCCGCTGAGCATGAGGGCGTCCGTACCGTCGAGCACCGCGGTGGCGATGTCCGTCACCTCGGCCCTGGTCGGCCGGGGGTTCTCTATCATGGAGTGGAGAAGCTGGGTGGCGGTGATCACCGGCTTCGCCCGCTCCATGCACAGACGTATGAGCCTCTTCTGGATCGCCGGGACCTCCTCGGCCGGTATCTCTATCCCCAGGTCTCCCCGCGCGATCATGAGCCCGTCACATGTGTCGAGGATACCCTCGGCGTGGTCCACCCCCTCCCGGTTCTCGATCTTGGCGATGATCCCCACCGTGCCGGCATCCCCTCCCGCCCTCTCGAGGGCCTCTCTCACCTCCTCCACATCCTCCCGGCTGCGCACGAAGGAATGAGCGATGTAGTCCACCCCTTCTTCCACGGCGAAGCGTACGTATTCCCTGTCCTTGCCGGTGAGCGCCGGAAGCGAGAGGTGCACGCCCGGGACGTTGATGCTCTTCTTGTCCTTGACCACCCCTTCGTTCTCCACCCTGCATACCAGCCGACCTGCCTTCCGCTCCTCCACCAGGAGGCCGATCTCCCCGTCGTCGATGAGGAGTCTCGCCCCTTCCGGCACATCCTCGACGAACCGCTCGTACGAGGTGGAGAACCAGGGGGCATCCTCAACAGGTTCACCCCCCACCCATACCACATCTCCCTCCTGCACCTCGAGCGGGGCCCCACCGAGCCGTGTTCTCACCTCGGGGCCCTTGGTATCGAGCACGATCGCCACATGGGATGAGACCTTGCGGATCGCATCCACCACCCGTTTGCTCGTCTCGGGTGTCTGGTGCGCGGTGTTGAGCCTGAACGCGTCCACCCCTTCCTCGATGAGGGCTTTGATGAAGGAGAAGTCGCACCGACTGTCGGAGATCGTCGCTATGATCTTGGTATTCTTTCTCATGGCCGGCTCCCGGTCAGTATGATCCCAGGTGTTGTATCACAATTCCAGTGAAAAGAAAATATCGTTTTCTCGTCATCTTCTATTGAAATCTCCCGAGTCATGTAAAACAATAGATTATGGGGGTCCATGTATGAGAACCTCCCGCACACCAGGAGGAGGCGGCCCATGCTCAAGAACCTGAGACTGTCCTACAAGATCATCCTCATCGCCCTCATCATCATCGTGCTCTACTCGCTCTTCGTGCTGCTCTACGTCTATCCGGAGGTGAGGAAGGACCTCTACGCGGAGAAATACCTCAAGACCCGACACGTGGTCGAAGTGGCCTATGGCGTGCTTGTGTTTTACGCACAAAAGGCCCAAGAGGGAGTGTTTTCCACACAGGAGGCGCAGGAGCGCGCGAAGGAGCTTGTGCGACAGTTACGCTACGAGCAAGAAGAGTACTTCTGGATAAACGACACCCGTCCCTACATGGTGATGCACCCCTACAAACCTGAACTGGAAGGTACCGACCTCTCCGATTACGAAGATCCCAACGGCAAGAAGCTCTTTATGGAGATGGTGAAGGTGTGTAACGAGAAGGGTGCCGGATTCGTGGACTACATGTGGCCCAAACCGGGTTTCGACAACCCCGTACCCAAGATCTCGTACGTGAAGCTGTTCGAGCCGTGGGACTGGATCATAGGGAGCGGGATCTACCTCGACGACGTGGAGGCCGAGACCGGGGCCCTCTTCAACCTCATCCTCGTCTCCATCGCCGTCATCGTGGCCATCTCCCTCGGTCTTGCCATCCTCATGGCGCGGAGCATCTCCCTCCCCATCACCAACGTGAGCGGCAACCTCCTCGCCTCCTCCAACCAGCTCGAATCGGCCGCCACCCAGGTCTCCTCCTCCAGCCAGGAACTCTCCAGCGGCGCGAGCGAGCTCGCAAGCTCGGTCGAGGAGATCACCAGCAACATGGAGGAACTCCAGTCCATCATCGAGTCCAACACCAAGACCGTCACCGAGGCAGAGCTCCTCATGAAGGAGACCAACGAGAGCGCCGGCCTCTCCACCCGGCAGACCGAGGAACTCCAGAACGCCATGACCCTCATAAGCGAGAACGCCAGAAAGATCGTCAAGATCAACAAGGTCATCGACGACATCGCCTTCCAGACGAGCATCCTCGCCCTCAACGCCGCCGTGGAGGCCGCCAGGGCCGGTGAGGCCGGCAGGGGCTTCGCCGTGGTCGCCGAGCAGGTCAAGTCCCTCGCCCAGAAGAGCGCCGAGGCCGCAAAGGAGACCACCGAGCTCATCGAGACCGTGGTCGACAGCATAGACTCCGGCCAGGAGAAACTCTCCACCGTCAAGGAGAGCGCCCTCAAGGTGAGCACCCTCGCCGGCAAGGTCAACGTCCTCCTCGACGAGATCACCACCGCCTTCAAGGAACAGTCCAGGGGTGTCTCCCAGGTCACCAAGGCCATCTCCCAGGTCAACACCGTGGTACAGGGGACGGCCGCCTCCTCCGAGGAGACGGCCAGTGCCGGTGAGGAGCTCCTCTCCCAGGTGGAACAGCTCCGTGAGGTCGTGGTGGTCCTCAACCGCATCGTGAACGGCGCCCGCGCCGCCGCCGCCGCCCACGCGGACGGCGAACACCACACCGAGAAGGACCGTCCCCCCGCCAAGACACCGCCCCGGACCACACCCCCACCAAGGGATCCCCACGACCACAAGGACGTCGAGATCATACGCCCCGAGGAGACGCTCCCCCTCGACGACTTCAAGGACTTCTGAGGAAGGAAGGGTGAGTACTCTGAAGAATAAGGAGCTGTCTCCCGATGAGAACATGGAGAACACCAGAACTCTTCACCGTAGAGAGTGAGAGGAATCCACGAAGAAACGAGGGAGTAGGACGTGGGCGGGCTTCTCGAACGGGCGAAACGCTATAGGGCGGAAGGTGGCTTCATCATCATGGAGGAAACCGGTCCTTCGGAGACAAGACGACCGACTCTCAACAAAGAGGAAGAGCAAGAAATCCTCAAAGAGATAGAGGAGATCGTCGAAAAGGAGCGTATCCGGGTCGACGAGACCACCTTCCGTATCACTGCGAGAAAAAGAGGAGTGTTCCTTCCGCTCCTCATCAATGTGTTGGCACTCCTCGCCATCGCGGGCGCCTTCATCGGCTTCCGATACCTCACCACACAGGAGCAGGAGAAAATCGCCTCGGGCAGGGGAACCATCAACGCCGTGGAGGCCCGTCTCATCCAGGAGATCCAGCGGGAAGCCCAGGAGAAGCTCAGGGCAAAGGAGCAGGAGATCGCTTCAATCCAGAAACGGCTTCAGGAACTGCAGGCTCAGCAGGAACAGCTCCAGACCGAGATGGAGGAGCGCATCAGGGAGAAAGAGATCCAGCTCCGGGAGCAACTCTCCCTTGAACTGGCAAAGGAAAGAGAGCGCCTTCAGGCCGCCGGTGTACCTGAGGAACAGATAGAGACCAGACTTGCCGAGTTCGAAGCCCAGAAGCAGCAGGAATTCGAGCAGGAACTCGCCCGGTTCAGGGAGGAGGCGGAGGAGGAAAGGCAGCGACTCCTCGAGACCATCACCCGCCTCCGGGAGGAGTACCAGGCTACCCTCACCCGCCTCACACAGGAGCGGGAGACCCTCCAGACCGAGTTCCAGCGGCGCGAGGCCGAACTACGGAGGCAGTACGAGGCCCGAACCGAGGCCCTCCAGGCTCAGACGAGGGAGGCGCAGACCGCACTCGAGGAGGCCAGGGCCGAACTCGGACGTCTCTCCCGCATGGAGGAAGAGGCGCGGGCCGTGGAGAACCAGATCCTGGGCCTCTACCGGGAGATCAGGTCTGCCATCCAAAACCAGGAGTACGGCCGGGCACGCGAACTCCTCACCGCGCTTCAGGACCTCCTCACGCAGCCTCGGGTCGCAGCACTCACCCCCCTCTCGGGCAGAAGGCAGATCGACCTCTTCATTACCGAGACCCTCTCCAGGCTCATCGAGCAGGAACAGCAGGCCCGCCTCGACACCGCCACCCTCCTCGCCCAGAGCCGACTCCTCTCGAGGATCGAGGACCTCGTCGCCCAGGCCCGTACGGCCCTCTCTTCCGGGGATACGGCAAGGGCCGAGGAGCTCTACACCGCCGCGCTCGATGCGATCCCGGCCGTCAAGGAGAGTCACGAGTATCTCCTCCAGATGGTGAGCGAGGAAGAAGCCCGCCGTAGGGAGGCCCTCACCAGCGCCCTCTCCCGTGCGGAGGATGCCTACCGGCGGGGATCCCATCAGGAGGCCCTCGCAGCCTACAGGGAAGCCCTCACCTATCTCCCGCTTCCCGCCTCCCGGAGGGAGGCCCTCGTATCTTCGCTCCTCGACATAGGGGGGCGCACGGCCCTCGCCCGCGTGGAGAGGGAAGGAGAGGATGCCGCCTCCACCCTCCTCACCCAGGCCCGGAGCCGGGAGGCCGAAGGAGACTATCCCTCGGCCATGGAAGCCTATGCCCGTATCCTCTCCCGTCTCTCCCGGACACCTGCGGGGAGGCAGGCCTTCGAGGGTCTCACCCGCAGTATGCGGGCGTACAACAGGCAGGTGGAACAGGAGGACACGGCCCACGAGAGAGAGGCCGCCCGGTTCATGGAGCAGATCTCGTCCCTGGAAGAACAGATCGAAGCACTCAGATCCGAAAACACCCGCCTCAGGGAAGAACGCGATCGCATGGCCCGGGAGACGCCTACCCTCCCGCCGGAAGAGGAAGCACAGCTCCAAAGGGAGATAGAGCGGCTCACCCAGGAGAACGACACCCTCACCGTGAAGATCCAGGAACTGACCCGGCAACTCGCAGCAGCACAGGAAGAGCTCGAAGCACGCCCACCTGCCACTACGGACGAGGAACTCGCATCCCTCAAAGCCAGGATCGAAACCCTCGAGGAAGCCGAGGCTCGACTCGAGGCTCTGAGTCGGGGCTATGCCTCCTATGCCCGGAGCGAGGATCAGCTCCTGAGCCGCTACGGCGAGCAGGGGAGGGTGGAGGCGAAGTCATATCTCGACGCGTTCCTCGGTTCTTCGGAGGTGGAAGCCACCTTTCCGGGACTCCTCACCCGGATCAAGGAGTACGACCGGGCCTTCGAGAAGGCGGGAAGGGAGGCAGCACTCCTCGAGGTAATCGACCTGGTGGAGGCACTCACTGTGCTCCCCTCGCGTGAGGAGAGGCTCGATTTCCTGGAGGAGCAGGCACAAGAGGCAGAGGAGGGTTCTCTCCTCAGAGAGGTGATCCAGGCGCTCAAAATCCTCCTGGGGAAATGATCGATCACTCAAGTGGATAGGCGTATACCTCGAAGAAGGCTGCAGCCCCCTCTTTCGTCTGGAGGATGTGGGGAAGGGAGAAGAAGAAGACCTCCTTCCCCTCCCACTCGTACCACCCTGCAGGTGAGAGACGTCCGGCTGAGAACCGATCCTTGAGCGAGAACGCGGAATCGTAGACGAGGAACTCGCCGGTCGATTCCTCATAGGTGAGGAGATACCCCGAGGGCGTCACCTCAAGCGGCACACCCTCAACCGGCACATCCCTCTCTCGGAGCGCACCTTCTTCCTCGTACCACACATGGAGAGAGGAAGCTCCCGGCCCCAGGAAGAAGCTCTCATATCGAAACACGTCGAAGAGGTAGACTCCTGGTCCGGACACCCTTGAAAGGGATATACCCGACGAACCAAGCTCTCTCAAGTCCAGGTTCACATCGTAGGGAGAAAGCCCCCACACACTCCCGGTGGCCACATGCTCGTAGTAGGTGCCAGCTCCATCCCCGGAGAGGAGGGCGACGTACAGCGGTTCCGAAGGGGACCCCTGGAAGGAGGCGAACGCCCCGTACACGACAACACCTGCGGATGGGAAGAGGGAAGAGAGGGATTCGGGATTCCCCCAGGAGACTCCCTCCCCATTCCTTTCTCCCGGCATGATCCACCATCCTCCTCCATCGTAGTAGAGGAGGAACGCCTGCGCCTGCTCCTCGTTGGAGGAACCCATCACCACCCGAGCCACCCCCGGAGGCACACCCTGGTCCATGAGGTTCTTTTTCCCTGAGATCCACCTCACCTGTGCATGGTCGCGCCCCCTCATCAGGACCACCCCCCTCTCGATCGCATCCCGTTCCGGAAAGTATGCGAGGTCCTCGTAGGAGGAATCCCAGAGGACCCCCACGACCCCCGTCTCCCCTACCTTCTCCAGTCTTCCATCGAGGACAAAGAGGGTGAGGAGGAGATCCTCGTCGTACGGCGGAAGCATACACCCCGTGATCACCAGGAATGAGAAAAGAGCTGCCGATACCCGGTGCCGATCCGTCACCATGTCACCTCCACCCCGGCCTTCATCCCCGGCCGGAAGATACTCCTGGCGATGTCCTCCGCCTGTTCCGCCTCTTCCCCCAACATCTCGTAGAACAACAGTCGATTCTTCGTCATGTAGGCGGAGAGGCCCCCTTCCACCACCATCGCCCACCTTCGGGAAAGCGGCAACCTGATCCCGCTTCCGAGGACCACACCACCCGGAGCCACCGGATCGATCCCCCATAACCCCTCGGGGTACACCACCCGGAGGAACACGCGCATAGCACCGAAGAGGGATACCCCGCTCCTCCAGCGAATGAAGGTGGTCCGCAGGCCGATCCAGGGCTCGATGAGGGCAAAGGAGACGAAGCCCGCCTGCCGGTCGCTCTCCCACGGACGCTCGGGGAGGTAGAGCCCCACACCGTACCAATCCACCCCCCCTCCCGCCGAGAACCAGTCGGGGACCACCTCGTACATGATCGACCACCCGGGAAACTGGAAATACTGGAGGTTCACGCCGGTGACCACCCCCACGACCCGCTCCTGAGGAAGCACCACCCTCGTCTCCTCCCCCACCCGCAGCACGGCCACCGTCTCCTCGGTGGTATAGCCCTCCCGGAGCCCCCTCACCACGTAGGTGGAAGGAGCGGGCAACCTGAACCGTATCACCCCCTCCTCCCCCACCTCCACCGGATCGGTGAAGATCCCCTCGAGAAGCGTCCCCGGCACCGCCTCCACGACGAGCATCCCCTCACCCTTCGTGGCCAGGTCATGCACACCCCTGAAGCGGGCATCGAGTCCGTCCAGGGCTTCCTTGAGGGGAGAGAGCCGGGCCTTCACCACCAGGGGAGAAGAGACGGCCGTATCCACTCGAAAGTCGAAGACCTCTTCCTCCGTGTCGAACCGGTAGGCGCGGTAGCGGAGGGCGTCATCTTCCGCGGTGATGAGGAGCGCCGCCGAGACCCCCCGTCGCTTCGCATCGTCACGCCAGCCGGGAGGAAGAGAACCGGCCTCCTCGACTGCCACCCATGAGTAGGAGGTGAGAAGCGCGAGCGTCTCCTCGTACCAGATGGGGGCTTCGTGCACCTCGGGATCGGCGTAGACGGCCACCCGCACCGTCTGTCCCCACATACCGCCGGCCAGCACACAGAAGAGAACCACCGCACCCAGCCGGCGAAGTCCGTCTCTCACCACCACACCGGCCCCCTGAAGACCTTCTTGAGCACGGGATCGAAGACGTAGAGGGCATCGCCCGTGGGGGCATAGGCCCAGAACACCTCGTAGTCCCACGGCATCTCGGCAGAGTCCACGAACTCACCTTCAATGTTGTACCGCTCGTGGATGCGCACGTCCTCCTCCCACTTCGAGACGAGGATACCCTCCTCGGTCACCGAGACCGCACCGTCGTAGCCCTCGAAGGGAAGGGGAAACCATGGATAGTTGTCGAACAGAGGAGAGGTCCATGAGGTATACGAATCGAACGGCAGTATGAGAAAACGGCGCTCCCCCTCCTTCTCGCACTCCAGGACGACGCGGTCCTTCACCCTCCATCCCTCTCGTACATCCCAGTCGAATGACATGGTATACGTGGTGGAAGCCCCCCAGTTCTCAGCGCACACCTCTATGTGGAGATCGGTACCGTCCCCCCATAGCCTGTAGTTGTAGAGGCTCCCTCCCTCTTCCCCCCAGAACCGCTTCCCTTCCAGGTACGTCCCCCCCTGGATCAGCTCGGGATCCCCGCTCCCCTCGGGATCGATCCAGTAGTCCCCGAACACCACCTTGTCCGAGGCATCCACGAAGGGCCTCCCGTAGAACCGCTCGGGCTCCTCCACATCCTCGGCATCCAGCACCCGTCTGATGCGGAGCGATCCGTCCATCACGAAGAGCCTGCCCCTCATCCCGTTCTTCTCTCGTATCCCGAGCACGACATACCTCGAAGAGGGCCCGTCCGATACCGTGAAGACCGCCTCGTAGTGTTCATAGAACGGAGTGGCACCAAAGTCCTCCAGGTACGCCCCGAGGTCCACGCCCTCCTCGGCCCACCGGTCGTAGAACGGAAACCGGGAAAGCTCAAAGAGCGAGCAGGCCGTCCCGAGCAGGAAGGAGACCAGGAGCCCCCATGCTATGGAACGTGCGCGTCCTACCATCGGTAACCTACTCCCACAGAAAGTGCAGGCCCTCCCTTGGGATACAGAAAGAGCCCGCCCTGGGGCAGAAGCCCGGTGCCCGCGGCATAGTCGTACCCCGTGCGTGCATACAGGGCCCATCCGGGCCTCACCACCCACTCCACCCCCAGCCCGATGAGGTGGTAGTAGAGATCGAACGGCATCCCCTCCACGAACGAGAGGTACCCTCCGATACCAGTCTCCATCCACAGCCGCACGGCCGAGCTCACCCCTCCCACGAGGTACGCCCCGGCCACCACCTCGGTCTGGCTGCGGAACACCACCTCGGGCATCCACCACCGGCCGCCTCCCTCTCCATAGACGTACTCCCTGAGCCCTGCGAAGACCTGATCCGGCAGGGCGTACCACCGTGCCTCCACCCCCGCCCCTTTCAGCTGGCCGAGCGTGCTGAAGAGCCCCACCTCGAAGCGATGCTGTCGGAGAAGGGGGGGGAGCTCCACCACCACGGGACTCTCCTCGATCACCACCTCCACATCCCTCGGGAAGTAGCCCTCCTTCTCCACGGTGAGCTTCACCCTGCTTCCCAGCACCACCCTGAACGGATCCCCCACGAGCACCCCCTCCTCGATGGTCCCGAGCACCACATCCCCTACCTTCACCACCGCACCCTCGTCCGGTCCCCTCACCTCCACCGGGAAGACCGCATCTTCAGGGGCAGCCACCTCCGGAAAACGGCTCAGCCACCGGTGCAGGAGATCCTCAACGGCCCTGTCCACCTCGGCGTAGAAGGAGAGGTTGAGAGGGAAGGAGGCCACCACGGCCGCCACGAGACTCCTCGTCTCTCCTTTCTCCACGTAGAGCCGGAACGCGATCACGCCCCGTCTCCCTCCGCCCCACACCCTCGTCGTGAGCACGTAACCCGCATCATCCTCCACCAGCACCTCCCTCGCCTCCAGCGAAGCGACGAGGGCCTTCACCACGAGTTCCGGGGACAAGTCCAGCTCCTCCACGACGGGCTCTTCGAGCCTGACCTGGGGCACGGCGGAGAGGACGGACACGCCCCAGAGCATCCCTACCATCGTCAGCAGGGCCTTACGCATCCTCATCACACTCAAGTATAGTACGTTCTCTCTGATTTTTCACTTCACCAGCATCTTCTCCACCCCGTCCCAGTCGGGAGGAGGCGGTTCCACGACATAGAGCCTGCACCGCCTGGAGAGCATCTGCGCGGGATAGTCCTGGGGATCGAGCTCCAGGATCCGCTGGAAGAGCACGGCTGCCTCGTCGAACCGCCTCGCATAGTAGAGCTCCATCCCCTCGTTGTGCAGCTTCCAGATCTCCTCCTGCCGTGGCGAGAGCTCTCGCTTCACCGTGTAGATACGCACCCCCCGGTGTTTCCCCTTCACCGCCACGGTATCGAGGAGCCTCACCGGAAGCTTCCCCTCCACCTTTCGGAAGAGGCTCTCCGATATGACGATCTCCTGATGATAGTACTTCGTGAGTCCTTCCAGACGGGAGGCGAGGTTCACCATGTCCCCGATCACCGTGTAGTCCATCTTCTTCTCGCACCCTATGTTTCCCACGGTGACCAGGCCGTAGTTGATCCCCACCCCTATCCGGAACTCGGGCTTCCCCTCCTCGATCTGCCGCTGATTGAACTCCTTCACCTTCTCCGTCATCTCTATTGCAGCCAGCACCGCGTTGTATCCGTCGTCCGGCCGCTTCACCGGGGCACCAAAGAAGGCCATGATGGCGTCCCCTATGTACTTGTCTACGATCCCGTTGCGGGCGGTGATGATGTCCACCATGAGGGCAAAGTAGCGGTTGAGGGCCTCGACCAGTTCGTCGGGAGGCATACCCTCCGAGATAGTCGTAAAACTTCGGATGTCGGAGAAGAGCACCGCGAGCACCCGGTTGTCGCCCACCAGCATGGATTCGGGATGCTCAAAGAACTGGTCGATGATGTCCTGCGGCACGTACTTCTGGAAGATGTTGCGGATCTTCATCTCGTTGCGTCTGGCGACCACCGCCTCCATGGCGTAGTTCTTGATGCTCGTATAGGCCCGATCCAGTCCCTCCACCATGAGGTTGAAGGTGTGTGAGAGCTCACCTATCTCGTCGTGGTATTCCACCGGCACCCGCTGGGAGAGATCGGTGGATGCGATGATCCCCTGCATGGTGGAGACCACCCGGGAGAGGGGGCGCAGGAGATACCCCACGAAGAAGAACACGAGGAGCGAGGCGAACAGGATACTTCCCGCCACGATGTAGATCGTCTGGGTGGTGATCTTCTCCACATCCTGGTAGAAGGTAGTCCGCGCCTCGGTGAGGACCACATACCAGGAGAAGGGTTCGAAGAAGAATCCCCTTCCCACGCGTTCCGTATCCCCCAGCCTGAGGGTGAAGAACCCTTCCGCCCTCCCGGTCTCGAAGACCTCCCGTATCGTGTCCCACTCTTCCGGAGTCAGCTCCACCGGGGAAGTGGAGAAGGCGAGCGCACCGTCGCCGTCGACGGCGAGGATGAGCTCAGTGGTACTCCTTATGAGGGTGGCGGCGAACGAAGCCATCCCCTCCTGCGTGGCAGCCCGCATCTCGGGCCTGTCGGAGAGTCCGCTCTCCACCAGCACCTGCCACTGTGTGAGCATGTACTTCTCCAGCTCATCGGCCTTGAAACCGAGGAATTCCCTCGCGATCCTGGTGATACCGGATGTGGCGAAGAAGTATGACGAGAGCCCTGCGATCAAGAGCGAAAGCACGAGGATGGGGATGATGACGAGCACCACCTTTATCCGTATGCTCACGCGGACCTCACTCCTACCTCCAGGACATGAACTGGACGATGGCACCTTTCAGGGCTTGCGCCGTACCGGCGAGCTGACGGGCCATGTCCCGGATGCTCCCCATCTGGGCGAAAAGCTCCCGGATGGCGGCCGAGACCTCTTCGGTGGCCGCCCGGTTCTGCTCGCTCACCGCCACCACCTCGTCTATCATGGTGTTCACCTGTTGGGCGTCCCGATCCATAAGGTCGGCCTGCCGCTTGTTTTCCTCTATCACTTCGGAGACCCGTTCCACCGAATCGAGGAACTTCCCGATGAGGACCTGAAAGCTCTCCATGAGCGACGAGAGACTCCCCATCTGCTCCTGTATCTCGCCGGAGAGTTCCTCCATGGAGGCCGAGGTGAGGCCCACCTGCTCCTGTATCTGGGCGACGATCTGCGCGATCCTGGAACTCTCCACCCCCGACTGCTGGGCGAGCTTGCGCACCTCTTCCGCCACCACGGCGAAACCCTTCCCGGCCTCCCCCGCATGTGCGGCCTCGATGGCTGCATTGAGGGCGAGGAGGTTCGTGCGCACCGCCACGTTCTCTATGGAAGCCACCACCTCTCCTATGGTCTGGGAGAACCCACCCAGTTCCTCCATCCTCCCCACCACCTCGCTCATCTTCTCCCTCACATGGGTGAGCCTGTCCACCTGGTGGCCGAGGGTACGCACCGCATCCCGCAGGTCCCCGCGCAGGGCGCTGGAGGCATCCACCGCCTCCACCTGTCTGTCCACGCCCTCCCTCACACGCTGGATGGACCCCATGAGGTGCGAGACCGCCTCGGCACCCTTCTGCACCGTGGATTGCTGCGACTCCACGCTCTCGGCGACCTCGGTGATGGCGCTCTGGATCTCCCTCATGGCGAGATCCGACTCCTCCGTTCCCTGTGCGAGCACCGTGCTGAGACCGAAGAGATCCTGCGCGGTCTCGGAGATGCCGTAGAGCAGCCCTCGAACCGTGAGAGGCTCGGTGTTGTACGTGGCGATGGGGAGCCCCTCATGCGCCAGGTGGTTGAGGAAGGGAAAGATCCTGCGGTCCTTCACGGTGACCGCGAGGGCGTCGGGAGAGGTCTCGGCGATCTTTTCCTTGATGTAGGGGATGAGCTCGTATGCGGAGAGCATCTTCCCTCCCCTCACCCGGTGGGCGGGAGGACACGCCCACTCCACCTCGGCGTTGTAGCCGGAGAGGACCTCGGCCACCTGGGAGACCCCCTGTTTGATCTGCTCGAAGACCTCGTATCGTTCGTCTCCTATGAACAGGATCTTCACCGGCCTGTCCGCCGGTCCCATGGGCTCGGCCCTCCGCGCGAGACGCTCCTTGGAGATCCTCACCCCCTTGCCCGGTTCCCAGAAATCCCGGAAGTTCTCCTTGGTCACCCGGTCCACCGTGGTGGGGATGTGCGAAGAGGCGGGCCTCCAGGAGTGGACAACGTAGTTGAAGAGGTGCACCGCGGTATTGTAGCCCTGGAAGAAGAGATCCTGGTCCATGGCCACGTCGAGGGTCCCGTCTTCGAAATAGGGGATGAGGGCATCCCTGAGTTCGTGTACCACGAGATAGAGATCCTTCCTCCCCGCCTCCTTCACGGCCCTGCACACACCTTCGGGCGACGTCTCGTCTGCGCAATAGAGGGCCGCCACGTCGGGATGCGCGCGAAGCACCTCTCGAACCGACCTCACGGCATCCTCCACCGTACCCCCGGTGAAGAACGGACCGAGGATCTCGAGATCGGGGAACCTCAGGCCCGAGATGTTCCGGAATCCCTGAACCCTGAGCATGTTTCCCACGTGGCGGGGAGAACGGGCGAAGAGGGCCACCTTGCCTCTCCCGCCGAGTCTGCCGCCGATGTCCTCTGCGCAGGTAATACCCTCCAGGAACAGATCGCTCCCCACATAGAAGATCCGGTGGAGCGGCTCTCCGGTGATCCTGTTGACCTCCCGGACGAGCCTGAAGAGGCGGGTCTGGATCGGCCTGAGAGGCCCGGGCGTGGCCTTGAGATTCCCGTCCCTCGACAGTCGGATCGATGTCTCGAGATTCCCCTGAGAGATCTCCTCCAGGGCATCCTCCACCACCGAGAGAAGACGCATCGTGTTCCCTACCCCTTTCCCCATCCTCCCCTTGAGCAGGAAGAAGGCCATCCCCCCACCAAGGACGATACCGGCAACGAGCAGCCCTACTTGCAGCATTCCCTTCTCCTTACTAAAGTCACAATTCTTATAGTAGCAGAAAGGGGGACAAGATGCAAACAAATCCTTCCCTGTTCCCGCTTAACGGGGAGTTCCCCCTCTTCCTCGCACCCATGGCGGAACTCACCCATTCCGGATTCAGGGCCCTCCTCCACACATGGGGAGGATGCAGCGTCTACGCCACGGAGATGATAAGCGCTCCCGGTCTCCTCTCGAAGGGACCCTACGAGCGTTTCTATCTCGACTTCTCTCCGGACCCGTCGCGCACCATCGTCCAGCTCGTGGGTTACGACACGGACTCCCTCGTACAGGCGGCCGGGATCCTCGCGGAGTACCCGATCCTGGGGGTGGATATCAACATGGGGTGCGCCGCCCCTGAGATACGCAAGCGGGGAGGCGGTGCAGGATGGCTCCTCAGAGGAGAAGAGGCCGTACGCCTCGTGGGGGAAGTCCGCAGGGTCCTTCCCCCTCACCTCTCCCTCTCCGTGAAGATCCGCATCCCGGAATCCCTCCCTCTCGAGGAATTCATCGCCTTCCTCCAGGGACTCATGGGACAGGGCCTCTCCTTCATCACCGTACACCCCAAGGGCCTCAAGGAGAAACACGACCGGCCCGCACGCTGGGACCTCATCCCTCCCCTCCTCGAGGAGATCCCGATACCCGTGGTGGGAAACGGAAACATCACCTCTTTCGATGTGTACCGGAAGAGGAGGGAGGAGATACCGGGCCTCGCAGGCATCATGATCGGACGAAAGGCCGTCCAGGCCCCGTGGTTCTTCGCCTACCTCCGGTCGCGGGACCGAGGAGAGAGAGAACCGTTCACCGTGAATCTCGAGGAGGCCGCCCGTTCCTTCCTGGAGCTTCTCTCCCGCCACCAACCCCCCGAGTTCCACCTCTCCAGGGCGAGGAGATTCTTCAGGTACTACACGAGGAACCTCTTCTTCGGGCACACGCTCCTCTCCGCGATCCTCAAGGCCGATTCCCTCACAGAGATCGAACGCCTGCTATCCGCGTACTTCGAACGGCATCCGGAAGAGATCCTCCACGAGGAGGAATGACAGGCGGCACGTCACTCCCAGGAGATCTCGTAGTCCCTCTCCTCTCCTGCGAGAAGGGGGAAGAAGGGAATCGTGAAGACCGCGGCATCCTGTCCCTCCCGAACGCCCCCCTTCACCGCCGCCACGGGGGCATCTGCACTCACCCTGAGCACGAGTGCGGCTCCGTCCAACATGAGATTCACCTCGTGCGGCGTGGCGTACTCCTCGAAGACCCAGTGGAAGTAGGCCCGCATGTCCTCAGGCGAAAGTGCGGGAGGCGGGAGGAGCCGCTCGGCGGTCTCCTCGTCCCCCAGTACGAGCGAGAAGATCCAGACGAACAGATCCCTGTCCGCTTTGATCGTCAATCCCCTGTTCGTACCCGCGGATGCCACCTCATCCCTCCCCAGAGAGGCGAGGAACCTGCGCACCTCCTCCACTTCGAAGGAGAAGGAGAGCACCCCTTCCCCCTCGGGGTCGAGCGAGACGAACCGAAACCCCGGATACCGTGCGGCCGTGGACTGCAGACGTGCGAGATCGAAGAGGGGAGCTTCCTCCACCTGGAGGTCCTTCCAATAGGCGAGGAGGATGGGATCCACCACCACCTTCCCCGCCCCCCGCGCCCCCTGGCCCCCCAGCACCAGATCCACCTCCACCCTGCATCCCCCGAGGGCGAGCATCCCCCCGAGCATCACGAGACCCAGCACCTTCTTCACACCGCCACCTCCTTTCCCCGATCATAGCCCATCCTCTCGGTCCCGCTCAACCGTCCCTTCGAACTCCACCCAGAAGACCGCCCCACCCCCCTCCGCATCCTCCACCCCCACCCGCGCCCCGTGCAGCCGTGCCACCTCCTTCACCAGCGCGAGCCCGAGCCCCATCCCCCCCTCCTTCGAAAGCGACACGAACTCCTGGAATATCCGTTCCCTGTCGCTCTCCTTCACCCCCGGCCCCTCGTCGGCCACCGCGAACCGCACCCTGCCGTCCCGCTCCTCCAGCATCACCCGCACCAGGGTGTCGGGATACGTGTACTTCACCGCATTGCCCACCAGGTTGTCCATGAGCTCCTCGAGGAGCAGGGGATCGCCCTGCACCGTCCAGCGCCGCCCCCGATCGAACCCATAGGCCACGCCCACACCCTTCGCCCTCGCCCGATCCTTCCACCGCTGGACCACCTGGAGGAGGAGCACCGAAAGGTCCACCGGCGCTCCTCTCTCCAGATCCACGAGACGCCGCACCCGCACATACCCCAGGAACCCCTTCACCAGGTCCAGGATCCGACGTGCCGCATCCTCTATCCCCGAGAGATACCGCCGAAGCCCCGGCGGAACCCCTTCCCTGAGCAGGGCTGCCGCCTGGAGGATGCTCGAGGCGGGAACCTTCACGTCGTGAGCCACCAGGTTGAAGAGCCGTTCCTTGAGCCTCAGGAGCTCCTGGAGCTCTTCGTTCTCCTCCACCGCCCGTTTGAGCCGGATGAGGTTCCGCACCCGGGCGAAGAGCTCGTCCTCCTGCGGCGGTTTCACGATGTAGTCGTTCCCACCGGCATCGAGGGCCCGCGCCACCTCGGACGGCTGAGCCAGGGCAGTGAGGAAGAGGACGGGCAACCTGAACATGGGATACCGTTCCCTGATGAGCTCGCACACCTCCACCCCGCTCAGGCCCGGCATGACGATATCGAGGAGCACGAGATCGAACGCCTCGAGTTCCTCCACCCGCCGGACCGCCTCTCCCCCCGAAGACACCCCTTCCACCTCGAACCCCCGCCGCTCGAAGAGCTTCACGAGGAACGAGAGCGTGAGGATGTCGTCCTCCACCACCAGGATACGGCCCTCTGACACCGCAAGGCTCCTTGTCGAGACATGGTACTATCACCATTCTAGTACACCCCATGATCCCTTTCCAGTTTTCCATCCCCATTTCCCACACGCACTTGCGTCCCCCCGGTCCAACCTGGTATAACCACATCATGAAAGGCGTCATCGTCGCGGCCGGCTACGGCACCCGCTTCCTCCCCGCCACCAAGACCGTACCCAAGGAACTCCTCCCTCTCGTCGACACCCCCTCCCTCCAGTTCATCATAGACGAGTTCACCGCATCCGGTGTCGACGAGATCCTCGTCATCTCCTCGCGCAGGAAGAAGGCCCTCGAGGACTACCTGGACAGGGAGATCGAGCTCGAGCTCGCTCTGGAACGGGCAGGGAAGCGGGACCTCCTCGCCCGCATCGCCCCACCCCGGGCCCACGTCTTCATCGTGCACCAGCAGGAGATGAGGGGCACGGGTCACGCCCTGCTCTGTGCCAGACCTTTCATCGGTGACGAGCCCTTCGTGGTGGCCTATCCCGACGACCTCCACTTCGGGAACCCGCCCCTCACCGCTCAGCTCATCCGGACCTACCGGGAGACGGGCTGCTGTGTCCTTGCGAGCATACACGACCCGCCCGACCTCTCCCGCTACGGTGTGCTCAAGCTCGCCCAAGACGGCATCCACGTGGAGGACATGGTGGAGAAACCCGCACCCGGCACGGAACCGAGTCGCGAGGTCTCCATCGGAAGGTATCTCTTCACGCCCGACGTGTTCCCCCTCCTCGAAGAGGGGTGGAAGGCACACACCGGAGGGGAATACTACCACCTCTACGCCCTGCGCCGTCTCATGGCCCAGGGGAAGGTCGTCCACACACGCGTGGAAGGGAAACGGATCGACACCGGGGAACCGTCCGGCTACCTCGAGGCGATCCTCGAGTACGCCCTCACCAGGGACGACCTTCGGGTACCCTTGGAACGATGGATCTCACGGCACGTCGGATTCTTCGACGGGACATGACCAGGGATCCGGGCCCCCCTTCTCTCCCCTCCTGTAGGCCTCAGCGCACGAGAGGAAACGCTCCGCCTCCTCCATCCTCCCCCGCTTCCGAGCCCCCCGGGCGTACACCTCGCACTTGCGTATGAGCTCCTCCCGGGCCACCGCCCTGTGTTCGGGAAGGAACACGTCCCCATCCACGAGAGGCTTGAGGGCCATGATCCTGAAGACCTCGATGTGACCGTACTTCTCCGAAAGCTGTTCCCAGGCTCCCGCCCGTTTCACCACCACCGGCTCGTCGAGGTAGGCCACGGGACACCTGTCCGTGAGCCTGAGCCAGAGCTCGTAATCCTCGGCGATCTCCAGGTCTTCCCTGAAACCGCCCAGGTCCTCGAAGACGCGCCGCTCCATGAGCACCGTGGACGGACCGATGATGCACTTCTTCACGGCCCAGGCGAAGACATTCCCCTCCCGTCTGTGCACCTGCCCCGCCTGCGAGATGATCCTCCCCTTCCTCATCCACTCCTCGCGGGTATGGACGAGGGGAATCCCCTTCCGTGCGCACCCTTCCCATAGGGCCATCTGGCGGGTGAGTTTCTCAGGCTTCCAGAGATCGTCAGAATCGAGAAAGGCGATGAGCGCTCCCCGCGCATGCTCCACCCCCACGTTCCTCACCTTCCCCGGCCGGCCGCAGTGCGCCATCCTCACCACTCGGGCACCCCAGCGCTCCCCCACCTCGGCGCTCCCGTCCTCGGAGCCGTCGTCGACCACGATCACCTCCAGATCGCGCCAGGTCTGGCGTACCACGGAGGCGAGGGCTTCCTGCAGCAAGGAAGCCCTGTTATGGACCGGTATCACCACGCTCACCAGAGGCATCGTCCTCGCCCCCCTCGAGCACGTACTCACCCAGCATGCCGGAGAGACGTTCCACGTACTCGGACGTCCCTCGGGCAAGTCGTTCGATCTCCGAGGCGCCCTGGAGTATCTCTCGCGCTCCCCCTTCTATCTCGGTGAGCCCTCGAAGGACGTCCTCCGAGAGACTGTACACCGATTGGATGGAGCCTCGCAGTACGTCGGCACCACGCGAGACGTCCTTCATCCGCTCGTCGATGAGCCGGGCGTCCCGTGACACCTCCTGGCTTCCCTCGAGGACCTGCGCACCCCCCTTCGCCATCTCCGTCACGCTCGCCACCACCTCGTTGAGGGCGAGCACGGACTCGTCGATCTCCTTCACCACCGAGTCGAAGACCTGCACGCTCTCACGGCTCGTGCGGGTGGCACCCTCTACCTTATCGCGCATCTCCCGAAGGGTGGTGGTAATCCGCGAAGCGTAGCCCGCGGTGGCCTCAGCAAGCTTCCTGATCTCCTCTGCCACCACCGCAAACCCTCTCCCGGCCTCTCCTGCGTGGGCGCTCTCGATGGCGGCGTTGAGGGAGAGGAGATTGGTCTGGGCTGCCACGGTGTTGATGATCCCGATGATCTCCATGACATTGGAGATCGCCGCACCTATCTCCTGGACCGCACTGTTGGCCAAGGAGAGGAAATCTCCTCCACGGTGCACCATCTCTCGCACCTGCTCGAATCGCGCCATCCGTTCCTCAAGAAGGTGAGTCACGTTCTGGATCGAGGCGTTCACCTCCTCGATGGAACTCGTGATGGTCTCCACGTTCTCACGCTGGTGGGAGACCACCTGCGAGAGCTCGGCGATGGCCCGGTGGATCTTTTCCACCTCCTCCACCGCCGGACCGGCTTGTTCGTCGAGCACGCGCCGGAAGGCGGTGCTCAGGGAATCGAGGTTCCGATTGATCTCGGTCACCGCGGCCACGGTCTGGCTCGAGGTGTGCGCGAAGGTGAGTCGGAGATCGTTCAAATGGGCCACCGTCGCCCGAACCGAGGAGAAGAAGGCCTGCAGCGCATCCAGCACGGTGTTGATGTAGGAGGCCATCTCGGCGAACTCGTCCTTCCCCCTGAGGTCGGCCCGTACCGTGAGATCCCTGTTGTTCACCTGGTTGAGCACGCGTTCAACCAGACGGATGCGGCGGGAAAGGACCACCAGGATCCGCGCGATGAGCAGGCTCACGAGAAGAAGGACGAAACCTATGGCCACCACCACCGAGACCTGCGTCTGCCGGATGAGGAGGACCACCCGCTCCTGCACCACGGCCGACAGACTCTGAAGCTCGGCCCCCAACTGGTTATCGAGGATCCTGAGGTTGTCCTGGAGCTCGGTGATGGTGTCGTGGAGCTCGGCCACCCGGGCATCCTGCCCCTCTTCGAGGATGAGGCGGGTGTAGAGCACGTAGAGGCCTCGTCTGTACTGAGCGGGGAGAGAGGGATCCTTCGAGAGCGCGCGCACCGTCTCCTTGGTCGGCCTCATCCGCTCCACGGTGTTCCTCCAGAGGCCGTACAATCCCTCGACCTCGCTCTGGAGGGATTCGTCCATGAGGGCCTTCCCCGGATGAGCGATGAGGAGGGACAGCTCCCGTTCGAACGAGGTCTCCGCGAGATCCCAGAGTGACATGAGTTGCACGAGCGTGGTGCTGCCCGCCTCCTGGCTCATCGTCATTCTCACGGCGTTGCTGTACTGGTAGAACTGGCCGATGGCCCGTTCCATCTGGATACCGAACCCGGAGGCGTCCTCAAGGCGCCGCATCCCCGCCCGGAAGATGAAGATGGAAAGGATGCTCCCCACGAGGAGCGTTCCGATGATGAAGAGTAGCGTGGTACGTAATCTCATGCGTCGTAACCTCGTGCTCTATCTCGATTCTCTCGTCGTTGGATCAACCATGGATCTGGAAGGTCATCCGCCGATCGCATCAGCTTCTTCCTGAGGCAACAGGTAAAGAATACTATATTCTACGGGGAAATTCCATGCTCATGGGAAGAACCCCACCGATCTCTCACGGCGAACCGGGTTCCACCCTCATCCTCGCGAGCGCCACATCCCCTTTCCTCACCTCCACCCCCCCATTGCCCACCCATATGGTGCACACATCCCCCTCGTGGGCCTCTCCCACGAAGTTCACGTGGTACCCCCTCCAGGTCTCGGGCCGCCCGCCCCGAAGCACGAGGCCCGCGGTACACCAGCCGATGTACCGCGTGTTGTTCACGTGGCCGTTGGGATCCACGTCCAGGTACCCGGCGATCACCTCACTCACCCTCTCCACCTCCCCCTGCGGTCCCAGCTTGAGCGGCGCATCCTCGATCGCGGATTCCTCCAGAAGTCCGGTCCGCACCAGCCTCTCCGGCCTCACCGGCCGCCGCGAGGCGGCCTCGAGGAGCAGCCAACGGCTCGTCGCCCGGATGCACACCCCTCCTTCCGCGTCTTCCACCAGGTAGTCCCTGCAGGCGAAGATCCCCTCCGAGGGGCGGGGCCAGGTCGTCACCACCACCTCCTCCCCCCACCGGGGGACGCGCTCGTATCGCACGAGGAGGCGCGAGAGGACCCATGCCCACCCGTGCTCCACCACTGCACGGTAACCGAATCCGAGCGCCTCCGCACTCTTCCACGCGGTCTCCTGGAAATAGCCTGCGAGCGCATCGGGCCTGAGAAACCCCCTCCCGCATGCCTCGTACGATCGCACCACGAACTGTTCCGAGTATTTCATGACTATACGTCCTGTGGTGTTTGGTATTCCTGCGAAAAACCGATATCTTTATATACGGAGGCTAGCATGTTACGAGAGGGAGAGAAAGCCCCTGCGTTCACCCTTCCCGACGACAATGGCGAGGTGCGAGACCTCTCCGACTTTGCCGACAAGAAGAAGGTGATCTACTTCTATCCCAGGGACAACACCCCGGGCTGCACCAAAGAGGCCTGCGGCTTCAGGGATATGTACGAGACCATCCTCGCCACAGGGGCCGTGGTCATAGGGATAAGCCCCGACTCGGTGCGCTCCCACGCCTCGTTCAAGACCAGGTACGACCTCCCCTTCTTCCTCCTGAGCGACCCCGAGAAGAAGGTGATCCGGGCCTATGGAGCCCTCACCGTCCGAAAGGTGAAGGGCGAGGAGAAGGAACGAGTGCGACGGTGCACCTACATCATCGACGAGCACGACGTGATCAGGGCCGTGTTCCCCGACGTGCGGCCCGAGGAGCACGCGCGCGAGGTGTTGGAGATTCTCTCCCGGATGGAGTAGAATGAAGGGTGTGAGACATGCTCCGATGCCACACCTTTTCCTCCTTATAGGGGGAGCCATCCTGGTGGGGATGGGCTCCTGTTCGCTCCACGACTTCCTCGGCCCCTACCACGGCGTGAACCTCCTGGAAGACCACCCCTTCCCGGCCTGGACGGCCGACGACGGGACGGGCACCTACATGGTGTGGGAGGAGGAGGCCTCGGTCCAGTACGACGGGGAGAACGCCTACAGGCTGCGCACCTGCAACCTCCTCCCCAACGGCGACTTCGAGGATGCGAGTGACCCACCCACCGGGTGGGCAGCGGCAGGAGGGGCGAGTGTGACGAGAGAGATCGTCTCCCCCCTCGAGGGTACGGGATCCCTCCGGGTTTCCATACCCCAGCAAAACGACCACGTGTACTACCCCCTTACCTCTCTCATAGGGTGGCCCTATCCCGAAGGTACGCCCCTCACTGTACGGCTCATGTATCGGGTGGAGCAGACCATCTCCTCCTTTCCGGTTGAGTACAACGATACCTCAAATCCTCAGCCTGATACCTGGTGCTACAGGGTGACGGCCACGGATGTGGGGACGGTGTATCACCTTCCTCCCTCAGAGGATGAAGCCCTGTTCTTCTCCGTGGATACCTCAGGGAGCCCAGCCTTTCTCATCAACAGTCTCAATCCCATCGAGCAGGCGATTAATCTGGAGGTTACCCTCGACAATGTGAAGATCACGAGGTTGGATGCCCCCATCTGGGCCCGCCTCTCCCTCAGGGCCTCGGGGGATACCCCTATGGAGCTTGTGTCCGGTACCTACCGCCTCTCGTTCATGGTTCGCCAGGATCCACAGGCCGGTTCCAACAACGTATTCCCCGCCTCTCGGATCGCGGTGCGCTTCAATACCCTCTATGACACCGAGAGCGGCTCCTTCGTGGACAACGGGTACATTCACAGCATCCCCGCGGAACCGAGTTGGGATGCGGGATGGGTCGAGGTCTCCGTGGAGGAAGATCTCACCATCTTTCCCCCTGCGAACCCGGATGACCCAGTAGTACAGATCTGCATCTCGGCCACCGATCCCTCCTCCCCCCTCACCATGGATGCGGGGAGCATCCTCGTGGCCCACCCACGACTCGAGCTGGTACAGGAGTAGGGAAGCTCTGCGCTTCTTGTGAGGCGGCCCTCACTTCACCACCATCACCTTGCGGTATTCGTCGATGCCTGGTCCCACCACCCGTATGAAATAGAGCCCCCTCGCCACCACCCTGCCGCTTCCGTTCCTCCCGTCCCACGCCACGGTGTAGGTACCAGCCCCCTGAAGTCCCCGCTGGAGCGTACGCACGAGGGAACCGTCCAGAGCGAAGACCTGGATGGTCACCATACCGGCTCGCGAGAGACGGTAGTTCACCACCGTCACTTCGCCCTGGGTGGGGTTGATGACGTTGTTGAGGATGGTCACCCCGGCCCGCTGCTCCTTGAGCCCGGAGAGCACGAACGACCAGGGGGCGAGGGTGCGCGGATCATTCTCATCGGTGAGCCTTGCACAGTAGAGGTTGTTGAGGTAGAAGAGAAACTCAACCGTGCCCCCTTCCCTCATCTCGGGATCGCTCCCCGGGACGAGGAAGGTGCGGAGGGCCCCCTGGGAGGAGAAGGGTGAGACGGTCCTCACCTCGGTGTTGGGTTGGGGGTTCACCCCTGGAAAGAGCACGGGAAACCACATCTCAGGGAACGTGGTGCGGTCGTACTGGTCGGTGGTGATGTACACATCCTCAGGAGGATCCACATCGTACACGAGGAAGAGGGAGGAGGTCTCCAGCGAGGAGGCCTGGATCCGTGCCTGCAGGGTAATGTCGCCCGGGAGGAGGGCACCTGAGCCGTCGAAGACCTTGAGGCTGGAGAACCCGCCTCCCGTCTCCTCGCTGTGCACCCTGTCCGCTGCCCACAAGGGCTCCACGATCCCCAGGCCCACATCCGTGATCCTGTGCGTATCGGCCGAGCGCATCGCATTTCCTGCGGCATCGTAGATGCTCGTATCATCGACCGCCCCGATCATCGCCTGCACCGCCTCATCCGCGGAGAGGGGGCGGGTGAGGGTGAGGAGGACGTCCCACACCCCCACTCCATCAGCTGCGAGGGTGAGCCTCTCTACTCCACCCACCCCAATCCCTGTCACACCGGAGATGGCAACGTCTGAGGCACCAACGGGGAGGGTATGGGCCTGATTCCCGTACACCGGCTCGGAGAAGCGCACGTACATCCGGTCGCTCCCTGCAGAGGCGAGGGTAAAGACGATACGCGGGGGCACCTTCTCTATGAGGGGAAGCGGGCCAAAGGACTCCAGGAGGTTCCCGGCAAGATCCGTGAAGGAGGCCTTGGTGTGGTCATAGCGCACCGAGAGGTTGAGGTCCACGAGCTGCCAGGGCGCCCCGGAGAGGCTGAGGGAGAGGTAGGGATCGTCGGGCTGGTTGATGCTCCCAAAGAGGCTGTTGTTCACCGCGGTGGAAAGCCCTTGGTTGTAGCCGGAGGTGGGATTGTTGGACCCGGTGATCTCGAACGAAAAGGCGAGGTGTTGATTACCCGGATAGGAGGAGAAGACATCCCGTATCCCTCCTGTAGGATCGGGGTGGTCGTTCTCGGAGTTCCAGCTGCCTGCATCCTGGGAGTTATCCAGGAAGTGGAAGTCCACGGTGTCCACCTTGCCGTCCCCGTCTGTATCGAGGAGCACCCCCTCATAGGAACCGGACACAGGGCTGTACGGCGCGAGTGCGGGCGGGTCCACATCCCACGGATTGTCCCAGTCGGAGGAGCCGGTACTCGAGGAGTCTATGGTGGAGGCATGCACGCTCGTATCGAGGGGATTCCCAACCATGTCCACTATCTGTCCACCCAGATCGTAGACCGCATCGATCGTCCCGCCTGCAGGGTTGGGGACGTTGCGGTGCCAGCCGGGCCAACCGGTGCCGTCGTGGTAGCCGGAGAGGAAGATCACCAGCTCGTGGTCGGGACTGGTGATGAGGCCGGGGAGCGTGCGGTAGAGGGCGTTCGAACTGGACCCGCCCGGCGTACCAGGCTGTACTCCCCGCTCCATGGAGACAGGGGCACCGAAATCGATGCTAAAGTACCCCTCGACGACGAGGCGGGTTCCGCCATCGTCCTCTATATCGCCGCCCTTAGTAGAGACGAGATCCTCACTCCGCTCATTTGCCGCACCTGTGCCGAGGCTCCCTATCGTCACAGGCTCCGAGTAGTAGAGGTGGAAGAAGTTGTGGCCGTGGTATTGAGTCCCTGCCGTGGTGGCCGGATCAGCCCTGCCGTATTCCACCCTGTAGAGCACGGGCGGCACCCCATCCACAGTCGAGGTATCGGGGGAACCACCGTTTATGCCATACGGTCCTATGGGGTTCTTCGCGGTATCGAAGAGCGCCCCCTTCTCTATCCAGAGGGAAGGGGTAAGGGTACTGTGAGTGCCACCCGTATCGGTGGAGTTGGTATCCCCGGGACCAGATCCCGTGGCGTCGGTATTCCAGGTCTCGTTCGGTCCTGTCGCCTTGAGCCAGAACTCGCCCACGTCACCTAGAGGAAGGGGGATGCTACAGGCTGCATCCTGGTACACCTCGTCGAAGGTGTAGGTGCCGGTTTCGTCGTTGAAACGTATGAGCCCGTTCTGCACCGCCAAGGTGATCTCGCCGTTGCTGTTCTCGAGAGGCTCCGAGAAGGTCACGTGGAGTACGTTGTCCCACACCGTCTCCACACTCACAATAGACGGTGAACCGAAGTCCCACCCCGAGTTGTTTCCCCCATCGGTGTTCCCGTTCCCCGTTGAGGCAGAGACCACACCGGGGCCGGCGTTGCTGTAGGCGACCGTGCAGTTGTAGACCACCGCGTATGTGCCCGATCCGCTGCCGTAGACACCACCCGGCACCGGGTAGGCGATCCTATCCGAGGCGGAGTTGTCGGGGATGGTGAGGGTCCAGGTGGAGGAGGCGACAAGGTCCACCCCGTTCGCGTAGAAGTCCTGTCCCACGATGATGGTGCTCCCACCCAGGGAGGCGGCATCGAAGGCCCCGCCATAGGAGCCCGGGTCGTAGACGGCCGAGAGGGTCGCCATATCCGGATAGGCGAAGTTGGTGTCCACGGGGGTGGTCTGGGGGTCGTCCTCACCGTAGTTCGGACCGAAGAGGACCACATCGCCCGTGGTGCTCTCTATGGTGTTCCCGTTGAGGAACACGGTCCCGTTGTAGAGCACGAAGTTCCCGGCCCGGATGTTCCCCGAGATGGTGATGTTGCCCGTGATGTCGAGGATGAGGTAGGCCGGCTCGTTCACCGCACCCACGTCGGCGGAGAAGGTGAGGTCGCCCCCCCCTATGAGGATGAGGTTGTGTGCCCCCGATGCGCTGTCCTCCACCGTGTCGGAAAAGGTGATGTTTCCGATACCGCTGTCCACCCAGATATCAGTGGAGGCCGAGGTGAGTCGCACGGGGGGGGTAATGGACACAACGGCATTGTCGGTGCGCATGCTTCCCCCCAGATCCACACGGCCCCCAGAGGAGACGGTGAGGACTCCTATCCGAGTGGTGGCCCCTAGGTCACCGGAGAAGACCACGCTCCCCGTGCCTGCGCTGATCGTCACCGACTCACCCCCCACCGCTCCGTCCACCGTTCCCGAAAAACTCACATCCCCTCCCCCACCGCTCGTGTCGATCACCACGTCCGCCGAGACCACCACCGGCCCCACAAAACCCACATCCCCCACCGCCGTCACGTCCGCCCCCACATCGATGCTCCCCCCACTCACACTCAAAGCCCCCACGGGCACGCCACCTCCCACCGCACCTCCCAACACCACATTCCCCGTCCCTGCACCGATCGTCACCGACTCACCGCCCACCGCTCCATCCACCGTTCCCGAAAAGCTCACAGCACCCCCCCCGCCGCTCGTGTCGATCACCACGTCCGCCGACACCACCACAGACCCCACAAAACCCACATCCCCCACCGCCGTCACGTCCCCTCCCACCTCGATGCTCCCACCGCTCACGCTCAATGACCCCACCGGCACCCCACCACCCACATCCCCCCCCAGCACCACGTTCCCACCGCCGTTCACGTTGAGCACGTACCCCCCGTCCACCGTCCCCCCCAGGGTCACCCCCCCCGTCCCGGCATCCACCGTGGTGTCGGCCGCGAGCGACACCGGGGTGTCGGCGTCGCCCAGAGAGACGTCCCCTCCGGCTCCCGCCGTGGAGACCGTGCCCCCCACCTGCACAGAGGAACAGGCCGTGGCGGTGAGGATACCTGCCGCCTGGAACGAATCGGCCGCCGCATTCCCCAGGCTCAGACTCCCCGTGTGGGGGAAGGTGATCCCCCCGGGGAAAGAGGTGGTCTGGCCCCCCGGACCCGCATTGAAGGCCAGGTCGTACCCGGCCGGGGAGAAGGAGACGCTCGTGGTCACCGTGAGATCTCCCTCGAAGACCACACTCCCCGCGCTCATCACCTGGAGGGTGCCCGTGACCACCGCATCCGTGAACCGCACCTGGCCGCCCGTGTTCGCCACTTGGAGCGTGGCAGGCTGCGCCCCTCCCAGACCCACATTCTGAGCCCCGGCCCCGTCGAGTACGCAAGTAGCGCCGGTGAGGGTGAGCGTCCCTGTAACCGAGAGGTCACCCCCCACGGTGAGCGTGATGCCAGAGGCATCGAACGTCCCTCCCACCGAGACACCCCCCGTCACATCCACATCGAACCCCGCCGCACCGAGCGCGGTGCCTGCAGGCACGGAGAGGTCGCCCCCGAGCACGAGAGAAGAACCCAGGGTCACCGAGGCGGACCCCGAGAGGATGAGGTTCCCCAGGGTCTGCGAGGAGGTGAGGGTGGTCGACGTCCCCGACATGGTGAGGGTGCACTGGGCCGAAGGATCCGAGAAGGTCCCGCTTATCGAAACATCCCCAGAAGGGGTGATGCTGTTGGCCCCTGTACTCGTGAAGCTCCCCATGCTCGTGAAATCCCCAGTGGTGATGTCCCCTGCACTCTGCACTGTACCGTCCGATGAGAACGTGCCCGCACTCACCTGTCCTCCGGCCTGGAGATCAAGGCTCCCTGTCACCGTGAGAAGACCACTTACCAAGAGCGTCCCCGAGACCGTCACCGTACCATCATCCTGGAAGCCACCGTTCACCGTGAGGCTCGAGCCTGCATCCAGGGTGAGGGCGCCGCCACTCATCACCACCACCTGGGCCACGGTGTGACTCTCGCCCGAGACGAGCTGGGGATAGTACGTACACCCGGCCGGGATCGTGATCTCGGCCGTGCCGTCGTCGGGCGGCGGACTCCCGCCCTGCCAGTTGTTGCCGTCGTTCCATGAGGTGCTCGTATCCCCGTCCCAGACATAGGAGCTCCCCTGCAGCACGATGGCCTTGTCGTCCACACTCACCCAGCTCGTCCCCCCGTCCACCGAAAGCTCCAAGTACCCCGAAGAAGGCGAAAGGCTTGCGCTGTCGAGAGCGAGTCCGGAGATGGTCACCTCCTCCCCTGCCGCGAAATCGCCCAGTACAGGGACGAAGACCACCGTATTACCGGACTCGTACGAGACAGAGACGGGGTTCGCCACCCTCCCGTTGGAGACCGCAGTCCCGCTCATAGAGAGACTCGTGACCGTCGCATCGAACTGGGCCGAAAGTCCGCCTCCGAGGCGTATCCGGATCCCATTCAAGGCTGTCACCTGCCCCCCGCTCACGTCGGTGATCGTGACATCCGCGAGGGTGTAGGGCCCTGTCCCGATGGGAATGGTGGTATTCGCGGCACTCGAGATCGTCGGTGGAAGGGATGCCGCCACATCCACCGTGGCCGTGGTATACGAGGCAGTGCCGAACGAATCCGACCCGCCGGTACCGTCCCAATAGACCGTCACGGTGACGGTCTCTGCACTCGCGTCGGTCACGGTGAAGGTGGCGATCCCGTCGGATGAGGTGGCAATGAGTTCCTCCTGGGCCGTGCCGTTGTTGTCGGGCGAGATGGTCGCGTTCCCCGAGACCGTCACGTAGAGGTTCCGCACATAGGGCACCGGGTTCCCGGAGGCATCGACGATCTGGAGGGTCACCGAGGCACCCTGACCGGTCTGCACGGTCTGAGAGAGGGGTGAGATCACCACGTGGTCGGGGGCCGGCGGAGAATAGGGGGCCGAGTAGGTCTTCAAGGGCACGTCGGTGTCGTCGGCCGCGATATCGTTGAGGGTGAACCAGAAGAGCGATGTGTTGATGGCAGGCTCCCCTCCATTCCCCTCCGTGATCTGGAGGCGCCAGGTCCCGTTCGTCTCCGAGCCTATGGTGTATGAGGAGGTCGCCACATCATTGGGCCAGGTAGTGCCATTCCCAGAGATAGATGGTGAAGGAGAGAGGGGATTCCCGCTCTTGTCCCAGGCAGCCAGGGTCTCCCCCCCGTCCATGTCCCAGTTCTTGTAGTCGATGGTGTCGGTGGGGCCTGCGCTGTCAGGGACAAATGGGTAGAGGTCCCACGTGGTGCCCACGTTGTCGAGCAGGGCGAGGGTCCACACGTAGGCAAAGGCCCTGATGTTCGAATCCCCTGTAGGGGTGCCTGTGTTGGAATAGGAGACATCGCACCTGAACCCGTTCTTGCTGTCATCGGGGGCCTTGGCCACGATCTTGAAGTAGTACCTGTTGCCGATGTGCTCCCCCTGCGAGGGGACCACCCCGTCGAAATACACCCAGCCGGTCTCGTTCGTGGCCTGGATGGTGGAGAGCACGGTCCCCGCGAGGACCTCGGCATCGTTCGCGAAGTTGAGCTTCCTCGACTGGGTGAGGGCCCCTGTTCCCCCTACGAGAAAGAACTCCCACGTCCCACCTGTGCCCTGGTCAGGCGCTGCACCGCTGAGCCCCGGATGTTCCACCGCAAAGTAGAGTGTGCTCGTGATGGTATCCGGGACCTCGTAGAAGAGCACCATGTAGGGGTCCTGGTCACCGTTCTGAGGGGTACCCGTGACTTGCAGGTAGTTGCCGCTCTGGGCCGGGATGGCACTCTGGCCGAAGAGAGCCCCACCGGTTACCCCCACAAGCAGGAGAAAACAAAGAAAGTCCTTTCCCGAAAATCCATCGAGGAATGCCCGTAGTGCGCTCACCAGTATTAGTATAGCCCATCATCCACCCCTCTTTCCAATCCCCTTGCACGAGAAGCGGAAATGGGCTACAACGTATATAAACCGGTTTCTAAAGGAGTGCACGATGCCTCTTCCCACTACCCTTCGTCCTACCCTCAGACAGATCCGCAGCGAGTTGGCAGCCCAGCTCTTCGACCACATCCTCCCCTTCTGGCTCGGCCAGCAGGACCCTATCCACGGGGGCTTCTACGGCTCCATCACCACCGGCCCCGATCCCACCGCACCCAAGGGACTTGTGATGACTGCCCGCCACCTCTGGACCTTCTCCCAGGCCTTCCTCTCCCGCCCGAATCCCGCCTACCTTGAGGCCGCGGGGAACGCCTATCGGTTCCTCACCCATGCCCTCTACGATGCCACACACCGGGGCTTCTTCTGGAGCGTGCACCCCGATGGAACCCCCCTCTCCAGGGTGAAGAAACTCTACGGCAACGCCTTCGCCGTCTACGCCCTCGCCGCCTACCACACGGCCTCCGGAGACAGGGAGGCCCTCACCCTCGCGTGGGAGACCTTCGACCTCCTGGAAGATCGGGGGAGGGACAGGAGGCACGGGGGCTACTACGAGGCCTTCACCGAGGACTGGTCCACCCCCCTCCCGGAGCCCCTCGGAGAGGGCGAGACCCCTGCGCCCAAGACCATGAACACCCACCTCCACATCCTCGAGGCCTACAGCACCCTCTTCCGCACCACGAAGGAGCCGAGGGTGAGGGAGGCCATGGAGCACCTCATCCTGATCTTCCGCACCCACATCGCACCCTCCTCGCACCTCGGCCTCTACTTCGCCGAGGACTGGGCACCCATGGGGGGCGGGATCTCCTTCGGCCACGACATAGAGGCCACCTGGCTCCTTACCGAGTCGGTCGAACTCCTCTACGGAGACCCTCTCCCCGAGTGGTTCCTCTCGTGGATACGCCCCGTGATGGAAGAGACCGCACGGGCGCTCGACACCCACGGAGGAAGCCTTCCCAACGAACAGCGGGAAGACGGATCGGTGGACCGGGCACGCGTCTGGTGGGTGCAGGCCGAGGCCTTCGTTGGCTTCCTCAATGCCTACAGTCTCTTCGAGGAGCCCCGCTACCTCGACCACGCCTGCACGGTGTGGCGGTTCATCATGGACCACCTGGTCGACAGGGAGGGAGGGGAGTGGTTCTGGGCCGTCACGCCCGAGGGGAGCCCCCTCGCCGGGTACGAGAAGGGGGGCATGTGGAAGGCGAGCTACCACAACAGCAGGGCATGCCTCGAAGGCATGCGCCGGATCGATACCATCCTCGAGGAGGAACGAAGATGATCGAGCTTTCCTTTGCACAGCGCAAGGCCCTCGTGGAGGAGGAATACGAGAGGCTCATCTCCCGTCGAAACGAACCGATCCTCCCCGGAAACGGGATCTTCGTCCGCTACAGGTACCCCATCCTCACGAAGGACCACGTCCCGCCCACCTGGCGCTACGACTACGACCCCAGCACCAATCCCTTCTTCATGGAGCGGCTGGGGGTGAACGCTGTCTTCAACGCAGGGGCCATCAAGCTCGACGGCACCTACTACCTCATGTGCCGGGTGGAAGGGTACGACAGGAAGAGCTTCTTCGCCCTCGCCGAGAGCCCCGACGGGATACACTTCACCTTCACCACACCCGTGCTCATACCCGACGTGCCGGGAGAGACCAACCTCTACGACATGCGGCTCACCCTCCACGAGGACGGCTGGATCTACGGGATCTTCTGCGCCGAGCGGAAGGACCCGGAGGCCCCACCTGGGGACACCTCCTCGGCCGTGGCCCGGGCTGGTATCGCGCGGAGCAAGGACCTCGTCCACTGGGAACGCCTTCCCGACCTCGTCACCCCTTCTCCCCAACAGCGCAACGTGGTGCTCCATCCGGAGTTCGTGAACGGGAAGTACCTCCTCTACACCAGGCCCCAGGATGGATTCATAGAGACGGGCTCGGGAGGCGGTATCTGCTACGCCTTCTGCCACTCCATGGAAGACCCCGTGGTGACTGAGGAGCATCTCCTCGATCCCAAGCTCTACCACACCATCAAGGAGGTGAAGAACGGTGCGGGGGCCCCTCCTGTGAAGACCCCTGCAGGCTGGTTCCACGTGGCCCATGGGGTGCGGGGCACGGCCGCCGGGCTCAGGTACGTGCTCTACGCCTTCCTCACCGATCGCGAGGATCCCACCAGGGTGATCGCCCGTCCCGGAGGCTTCCTCATCGCGCCGGAAGGGGAAGAGCGGGTGGGCGACGTCTCCAACGTGGTCTTCTCCAACGGGATGATCGCGGACGAGGACGGGAGGCTCCTCATCTACTACGCCTCCTCCGACACGAGGCTCCACGTGGCCGAGACCACCATCGAACGCATGGTGGACTACTGCCTCCACACGCCGGAGGACGGCCTCCGGACCCACGAGTGCACCACGCAGCGCCTCTCCCTCATCGAGCACAACCGCCGCCTTCTCCGGTCCTCCTGCTGATCTTCCCTGCTGTTGTACTTTTCTCCCCTTGCGATATACAATGGTGGCATCGGGCATCCCCGATGCCACCGTGCGCACACGCATCCCTCGAGGTGGAGGTTCCCGGTGAAGATCACCATAAACGAGATCGCACGCCTCGCCAATGTCTCCAAGTCCACGGTATCGAAGGTTCTCAACGGCTATCCTGGGATCAACCAGAAGACCAGGGAGCGGGTCCTCAAGGTGGTGAAGGAGATGCAGTACGAGCCGAACACCATCGCCCGTGCCCTCTCCTCCAAGCGCACAGGGAACATCGGACTCCTCATCCCCCACACCCCCGAATACTCGGTGAGCGGCGCCTACTGGTCCACGTTCATATCCTGCATCACCGCATCAGTCACCGAACACGACTACCACCTCCTGCTCCTCCTCCCCCACGAGGAGGGGAGGCTCGAGCGCATCTTCAAGGCCGTGATCAAGCGGGGGATCGTGGACGGCCTCATCATCGGCTCCGAGTTCCTCGACAAGTACTGGCTCGGCGAGCTCCTCCACCACAGGATCCCCTTCGTGATGCTCGGTCGGAACCCGGAGTTCGTCCACTACGCGGTGGACATCGACAACAGGAAAGCCGCCTATGAGGCCACCTCCCACCTCGTCCAGCGGGGCTACACGAGGATCGCTCTCGTGGCGGGTCCCGAATCCTACTTCTACAACCTCCAGCGGGCCGAGGGCTACCAGGATGCCCTCCGCCGCCACGGGATGACCTACCACCGGACCCTCTACCTCCCCTACGAGAACTACCCTTTTGTCCATACGTCCATCGCCTCCCTCTTTGCCGAATCCCCCCCACCCGACGCCCTCCTCGTGGCGGCGGGCGGAGACTTCATGCTCGAGGTGCTGCAGGCCCTCGAGGAGACGGGACACCGCCCGCCCGAGGTCGGGTTCCTCACCTTCGACGACTACCGCTACCTCGACCACACCTCACCCCCCATCACCGCGGTGGCCCAGCCCATGGGCAGGATGAGCAGAAAGGCGGTGGAGATGCTCATGGCCCTCCTCAAAAAGGAAGAGCCCCCCGCAAAGGAGGAGCTCTTTCCCGCAACCCTGGTGGAACGAGAATCCACCAGGGGACCACGGTGAGGGAAGGACCCGGAGGAGCCTCCGGGTCCACGGTAAGGGGTCACTCCACCCGCTCGCCGTACACCTCCATCTCCCAGAGGGAGAATCCCCACTCCGTCCCCCGCGTTATCCCGTGCATGCGCACGTACGAGACCTCAACCGGATCGAACGAAAGCTCGTCCACATCCCCGTCCCCTCCGCGCACCTGGACGATGGGGAACCATGCCTTCCCATCGAGCGACCCGAGTATGTCGTAGTCCTTCCCGTAGGCCACCTCCCAGTGGAGTACGATCCTCTCGATCCGGAACCTCCCCTGGAGGTCGATCTGTATGTACTCGTCGTCCTCGTAGAGGCTCGACCACCGGGTCTTGAGGGTCCCGTCGTTCACGTACTCCGGAAGGTTGGGATCTTCCACACTGCTGGCCTCCACCGGCTTGAAGAGGGCGATGTTCCCCCTGTCCGGATCGAGGGCGTGGACCGTGAAGTAGAGACCCGACTCGTTCATCCCCGAGTCCTTCGCCGCGATGAGGACATCCGAGCTTCCCACCCGGGCCTCCTTGAGCCGTACCAGGGCCTTCCCGTCCTTCGTGAGGGAGACCTCCACCAGGGCCGGATCGCCCACCTTCTTCACCTCGTAGGAGAGGTCGTCGCCGTCCTCCTGGTCCTCGAAGACCTCCCTGAGATCGATCTCCTCGGCCTTCCCTACCTCGTTGACCGAGAGGATGAGGTGCGAGATGGGCTTCACCACCTTCGGGCTCAGATCGAGCCCCTCCCGGTTGAGCCGCGCATACTCGGGATACCGCATCGCCACCGCGGAGATGCCGGGCGCAGCATCGTAGATGTTTCCGAACCCGTCGTGGCCGGTCCAGGTCCACGAGAGGGCGCCCGCATACCCGTTCTCGATGAGCCAGAGATAGGCCTCCTCAGTGGTGAGGCTGGTCTTGGGTCGGAACCCGAAGCCTATCTCTCGTATCCCTTTGGCTGGAAATTCCGCTACTACGATCGGCTTGTCCAACTGCCAGTACGAGGCAGGGTGGTGGAAGGGCGAGACGCTCTCGTCCATGTGCTGGGGATAGAAGTGCACGCTGTAGAAGTCGAGGGTCCCCTCCGGATCTCCCCCTGCTGCGACGAGCCTGTCGTCCCTATAGTAGTTGATCATCCCTCCCACATCGGTCTGGTAGGCCATGCCGCTCCCGCAGGTGACGAGGGCATCCGGATCCTCCCGGTGTATGGCGCCGGCCACCAGATTGATGAATCGCTGCACGTACTGCATCTCTGTCCGCCTCGGCGTCCACCCGCCTCCTGGGAGCATGCCCTCCGGCTCGTTGAATACCTCCCAGGCGATCACGCCCGGATGCCGCTTCAGCATCCGCACCATGGGGACGAGGGCGTTCTCGATATAGGAACGCGTCACCTCCTCGTCCTCGATGAGCCTGAGGTTCCGCGCCTGGTTCACCCCCGACTGCGGCTGGAGCATGTCGAACGACCAGAGGCAGAGGATGAGCCCCACCCCTCTCGAGAAGGAGATGTCGAGGGCCCGCTTGAGGTTGATGAGGGCCTCCTCCGGCATCCCCACCACCATGCCGTTCTCGTCGAAGAGGGGGGTCTTGCTCCCGTTCACATGGAGCCACCACCTGAGTACGTTCCCTCCCGCACTCGCCACATCATCGACGGCCCGGGTGAAGCGGGCCTCGTCAAACTGTGTGAGATCGTTCGCGAAGTTCACCCACGCGAGGTTCATCCCGTTGAGGAAGACCCGCTTCCCGTTGTGGGGGAGGAGGGCATCGGGATCCACCCCTCCCTCGGGCACCCCGCTCCCCGTCACACACCCTGCGAGGAGCAGTGCACCGAGAAGCACTGTGTATATCCTTCTCATGGTTCCCTCCTGTGGAGGTGCGGGCCATCGAGGCCCGCACCCGGTTCATTTCTTTTCCAGCCGCACGTTGTCGATGAGGACCGAGCCCTCGAGGCCCTCCGGCCCCCAGAACTTGAAGGCCACCCGGCGTACGCTCTGGATGTCGGCCACCTGTGCGGTGAACTGCCAGTTGGAGGCCGCACACTTCCAGTTCGACCCCGTAAGATCGAAGTAGATGTTGCGGTTCTCCCCCGGTGCGAGCACCACCGTGGCCGACTCGTGCCAGACCCAGTCGGCACCCGTACAGAGCACGAGGGCCACCTCGAGATCCTCGTCGGTCTTGTTCACGAAGTCCACCACGAGGTTCTTGTAGGGGCTGAAATCGTTCATCTCCGGCTCTTCGGTGTAGAAGGTGGCCCCGTTCTTCCCGTTCATCCGGAACACACCCTCGAGCGATCCCGTGCCGTGGGTGGCTTCCTGCCGGTTCCACCTCACCTCGAGCGAGGAGTCGTCATCGTTCCAGGCATTCGCCACCGCGAACCAGAAGGGCGTGGTCTCGAAGTCCTCCCAGATCACCATGGAGTCCTGGACCTGGGCCACACCTGCCTCCTGGGAAGGCTGAGGGGCACTCGTGCACCCCGCCGCCAGGAGTACCAGCACGCCTGCGATCACCGTTACGCGTTGCATAATAGGCCTCCTGATAATACGTTATTTGAGCTCACCTATGTTGATCCCACGCTCGAAGTAGCGCTGGCCGACCCCGAAGATGAGGAGCGTGGGGATGAGCGCGATCACCACCGCCGCGAGCTGCACGGTGTACTGCACCTCGGTGGGGCTCTCGAAGAACATGATCCCGAGGGGAAGGGTGTAGAGCTCCTTCTTGTTGAGGTAAATGAGCGGTCCGAGGAAGTCCTTCCAGCTCCAGAGGAAGCAGTAGAGCCCGGCCACGAAGAGGGCCGGCTTCACCTGGGGGAGCATGATCGACCGCCAGATCCTGAACGTCCCGGCGCCGTCGATGAAGGCCGCCTCGTCCATCTCCCGGGGGATCCCCACCATGAGTTGCCTGATGAGGAAGATGCTCCAGGCCCCTCCGAAGAGGTGAGGGACGATGAGCGGATTGTAGCTGTTGGTCCAGCCGATGGCCCGGTAGAAGATGAAGAGCGGGATCATGGTGACCTCGGTGGGGAGGAGCATGGTGCTCAGGAGCACGATGAACAGCGGCCCGCGCAACTTGAACTCGAACCGGGCGAACCCATAGGCCACGAACGCCGAGGAGGTCACCTGGAGCACGGTCTGGACCGCCCCGAGCCAGAAGCTGTTGAAGATGTACCTGAGGAGGGGGACATAGGTGAACGCCTTCACGTAGTTCTCCCAGTGGAGGGGCGAGGGGAACCAGATGGTCCTGAAGTCCGTGGAGAAGTACTGTCCCATGTCCTTGAGGGACGAGGCGAAGAGCCACGCAAACGGGATGAGGACGAGCACGGCGAGGATGGCCAGGAAGAGGAACCCTCCCCACCTGACGAGGATGCGCTCGTTCCGCAGGAACCCATACGAGGAAACCCGCATCACACACCTCCTTCCTCACTCGAGCCTCTCATGTACCTGATGATCACCACGGTGAGGGCGAAACCCACCAGGAAGACCACCCATCCTATGGCCGCGGCCGACCCCATCTCCCAGTACCGGAAGGCCTTGGTGTAGAGGTAGAAGACGAGGAAGGCGAGAGAGTTGTCCTTCCCCATCATCACCGACCGGGAGCCGCCTATGTTGGCGAGCGCGGCGGGGAGGTCGAAGATCCTCAGGCCGTAGATGAGCCCGCTTATGAGCTGGAAGAGGAGCACCGGAGAGAGGAGGGGCACCGTGATCCTGAAGAGCCGCGTCCACCATCCGGCCCCGTCTATGGCCGCCGCCTCGTAGTAGGATCGGGGGAGGTTGGTGATCCCCGCGAGGAAGATGATCATGCTCGCCCCCACGGTCCAGAAGTTCACGATGACCACGCTCCAGATGGCGAGTCCGGGATCCCCCAGCCACTCGACCTGACCGAGCCCCAGCTTCTTGAGCACGAGATTGATGAGCCCGTAGTTCTCGGTGCCGAAGATGGGTGCCATCATGAGCCCGAGGGCCACCGGCATCACCAGGGAGGGAAGGAAGAAGAGGACCCGGAAAAAGCGCCGCCCGGGGAGTTCCGGTTCGCTTATGAGGGCCGCCATGAACAGGGAGAGGAGGAGTCCCCCGCCTACGCCGAATATCATAAAGATGAGGTTGTTCCTGAGGGCCAGGAAGAAGACCTCGTCCTCGAGAAGCTCTCTGAAGTTCTCCCAGCCCACGAAACTGGGGGTACCCAGCAGGTCCCACTTCGTGAGGCTTATGTAGAAAGAGTAGGCAATGGGGAATACCTGGAGGAAGAGGAAGCCTATCACCCAGGGGAGGATGTAGAGGTACCCCATCCTGTTCCGCCTCGCCAGGAGCCTGGATACCGTACCTGTACGTCTCATACAGTCCACTCCTTGAAAAGGCGGGGAGAGGGGGTCCTCTCCCCGCGAGATCTCCTTCAGCCGTAGATCTTCTTTATGATCTTGTTGCCCTCTTCCTCGATGATCCGCACCGCCTCCTCGGCGGAGATCCTGTCCTGGAAGAAGTCGGTCATCGTGGCCTCGAGGAGACTGGTAAACTCGTCCGTGGGCAGCATGGGGCCGGTGATCACGTAGGGAAGGTCGGAGAAGAAAGCCTTCATGTAGTCGGGAGATATCTTCATGACGGTCTCGAGGTACTTCGCGTTCGCCGGCAAGTCACCGGTCTTGGCGAACTCGGGCTGACCCTCACCGCACATCCACTTCACGAAGGTCCACGCGGCATCGACCTTCTGGCTTCCCCGGTAGATGCTGAGGAAGTTCACGTATCCCCGCGTGGCCCGCTGCTTGCCTGCGGGATAGGGAAGCGGCGCAGTGCCAAAATCGATCCCAGCATCCTTGAGAGGCGGTATTCCCCACCCGCCGGTGTGCATGAAGGCCACCTTGCCGGTTGCCACGGCGGAATCAGGGGTGCCCCACGGCCCCGCCCACTCGGTGCTGTAGGGAGGTTCGAGCTCTTCCTGGAAGAGGCGCTTTGCGAGCTTGAGGGCGGCGATACCTTCAGGAGAGTTGAGCATCACCCGCGTGGGCCGGATATCGTCGTCGAGGATCTTGCCACCCATCTGGACCACGAGGGCCTGCCACATCTCCAGCCAGTGGAAGTGCACTGCGGCCTGCACGATCTCACCCTGGGCGTTCTTCTTGGTGAGCACCTTGTAGGTCCTGATGAACTCATCCCAGGTCATGGGCTTCTCCGGATCGGGATACGGCACGCCCGCCTCGTCGAGCAGCTTCTTGTTGTAGATGAGGGCCCGTACACCCACACCGATGGGCATCCCGTAGATCTTGCCCTGGTAGACCACCGCGGCCCTGGTGCCGGGCTGCATCTCGTCGAGCAACTCCTTGGCACCGGGAAGGTCGTCGAGCGCGAGGAAGGCCCCCTTGGTCACGTACGGCGACGAGCTCTGGTGCGACATGGAGAGCACGTCGGCCGCATCACCGCTCACCACGGTGGTGCGCACCTTCTCCCAGTACGCGCCCCAGGGGAGGAACTCGGTCTCCACCTTGATCTCCGGGTGGGCCATCATGAAGGTGTCGACCAGGGCCTGGAAGTCCTTGGCCTCCTGGGTGCCCGCCCACCGGGTGTACCGGATGGTCGCCTGGCCCCCTGCACCGCCTCCCTGCTCCTGCTGGGCCCCCGCCCAGAGGAAGGAAGCGGCCATGAGGAACAGCACGCTCAACAGCACACATCGTTTCATGGCTTCTCTCCTTTAGATATGGTGTGCCCGGGGCTACGCCCCGAGATCGGTCGCCTTGATGAACTCGATGAGCTCGTCCACATACGCGAAGGCGAGCGCCACCACGGTGTCCGCCCCGCCGTAGTAGACGGCGAGCCTCCCGGTCTCCCCGTCGCAGAGCACCGCGCAGGGGAAGACCACGTTCGGTACATCGCCCACACACTCGTAGTACGCACGAGGCGAGAGCAGGTAGTGTGCGCTCCGGTAGCGCACCTTCCAGGGTTCGTCGAGGTCGAGGAGGGCGGCCCCCATGCTGTAGACGAACCCGTTGCACGAGGTGAGCACCCCGTGGTAGAGGAGGAGCCAGCCCTCGCTCGTCTCGATGGGAGCGGGCCCCGCCCCTATCTTGGTGTGCTGCCAGAGGCTCTCCACTCCGCGGGGACCCATCACATGGCGGTGCCTCCCCCAGTACTTAAGATCAGGGGATTCGCTGTAGAAGATGTCGCCGAAGGCGGTGTGGCCTGCGTCGCTCGGCCTGTGGAGGAGGGCGTAGTTGTCGCCTATCTTCCGGGGGAAGAGCACGCCGTTGCGGTTGTAGGGCATGAAGGGGCTCTCCATCTGGACAAAGGTCTCAAAGTCGTCGGTGTAGCCCAGTCCTATCCCCGGACCGTGGTACCCGTTGCACCACGTGATGTAGTATCGGGAGCCCAGCCGCACCACGCGGGGGTCGTACTTGAACTCGCTTCGGGGGAGATCGGGGTGTTCGGGGGTGAAGCGAATGGGCTCGTCGTCGATCTCCCAGTGGATGCCGTCCTCGCTGAACCCGCGTCTGAGATCCATGCGGCGGGCCGTATCGTCCACCCTGAAGACGCCCGCGAACCCTTCCTTGAAGGGTACCACCGCGCTGTTGAAGATGCTGTTCGCCCCCTTCGCATGGTCCCTGGTGACGATGGGATTCCCCGAGTACCGCCAGACCACCTCCCGGGAGCCAGGGGGACGATCCTCCCAGGGGATGTGGGGGAGGGGATCTGCGACAACGGTGTACCTCGTACTCATCGCTGCTCCTTCTGAAACCGGTTTCTCATTCGAACAAAAAAATACTCGTATCTGGTCCCATGATAACATATTCTGGTATCCTGTCAAGCAAAAAAACGATACCTCTCATCTCTTGAGGGACCGTTGCTCCCGATTCATGCGGCCGGTGATCCATCTTTTTACTTGTTTCATAAAGCATTGTGCGCAACAACGACACCACCCACCCCGCCCCGCAGAGGGCATCACCGGGAAGAGAAACCGGTGTTTACCTCCGTCCCCGGCCGCACACCGGACTCCTCCACCCGAAACCGGGCGGAGACCCCGAGCCCCTCCCCGTCCATCACGTAGAGGGTATGCCACCCGGCGGGAGGGGTTATGGCGATCTGGTGGGGTGCCCGGGTGACGGCCACGAGCTCCCCGTCGAGGTGCCAGTAGAGCACGGCCCCCTCCCTGCTGTGCACCGCCTCGCACACCACCGCCTCCCTCCTCCCGTCGAGATCCACCGGTATGTAGACCACCGCACCGTCCGAGGGGTAGGCGAGGGAGAGTTCCGGCCGGAAGCTGGAGCGCGGCGGAGGCGGATCCCTGTAGACGTGACCCGATCGCTTGTAGTACCAGGCCTCGAGCGGGGGGAGGACGAACCACACCTCGTGGCGCATCCTGTCCACGGGATAGGTGCTGCTGTCCACCTGGTGTTCGCCTTCTGCATCCAGGTGGAGGAGCTTGTGGTACGTACAGAGGGGCGCCCTCCGCGAGGCGGAGGGGAGCATCTCCACACGCACCTCGGGGCAATGGGGACCTGCACGCATCCCTGAGGTGGCACAGACGGCGACCGGGACCATCCGATCCACCGGCCGCTCGAACCAGGTATCGGGAAGGGGGAGCTCCCGCAACACGTCGAAGAGGAGGGGGCCCGCCACCCTGGCTCCGAGGAGCTGGGGGTTGCCCCTGCCGTCGGCATTCCCCACCCACACGGCCACCAGGTACGCCGGCGTGATCCCCACGGCCCACGCATCCCGCTGCCCCCAGCTCGTACCGGTCTTCCACGCCACCTGCCGCCCTTCCACGAAGTGCTCCCATCCCGCCTCGTTCTCCGGACGCACCAGGTGGGCCATGGCCTCGATCACGTACCACACAGCCGCAGGGTCCAAGATCTGGGTGGGCGAGCGGGCCCGAAGGGTCTCCTCCTCCCCGAGGAGGTACCGGTGCCGCAGGAAGGATCGGTCTCCCTTCCCGAGGGCGATCCTCCCGAGCCCTCCGTAGAGCTCGGCGAGGTCCCAGAGGGAGAGGTCGACCCCTCCCAGGATGAGGGAGAGGCCGTAGTGCTCGGGAGGATGGGGAAGGCGGAGGCCGAGTCGTTCGAGCATCCCGTAGAAGACGCGGTACCCGTACCGGGCGAGGAGGATGGTGAAGGGCACGTTGAGCGACTCGATGAGGGCCTGATCCGCGGGCACCACGCCGTAGTAGGTGCGGTGGAAGTTGCGGGGCGAGAACCCGCCGTAGGAGACCGGGACGTCGGATATCAGCTGGTGGGGGAGGAGCAGGCCCTCGCTCATCATCATGCCGTAGAGGAAGGGTTTGAGGGTGCTTCCCGGGCTGCGCGGGGCCGAGACGCAGTCCACCTCAGGGCCGTACTCGGGATCGGGCTCCGGCGTGTTGCCCACATAGGCCCTCACCTCGCCGGAGGAAAGGTCCACCACGAGGACGGCCGCATTGTGGATCCCCCGGGGTGCGAGCCGGTGGTGGTGCAGGGCCACCACGCGCGCCGCCTTGCGCTGGATCGAGCGGTCCACCGTGGTGAGGAGGCTCTCCCCGGCATGCCCGTCGGAGAGGGCCCGGAGGAGGAGGTGGGGGGCCTCGGCGGGGAAGGGGTGGAGGCCCGAGGGGAGGGGCTCGGCGAGGGAGGCCCGGAGGAGGGGGGGAGGGATGTGGCCGGCCTCGGAGAGCCGGAGGAGGAGCCGGTTCCTCCGCCCCCGCACCTCCTCACGGCCCTGGGGGGTGAAGGCGTCGGCGGGGTCGCGGGGAAGCACGGCGAGAAAGGCGGCCTCCGCCCATGAGAGGTCGCCGAGCTCATGGCCGAAGTAGCGCCAGCAGGCCGCCTCTATACCCACGATGTTGCCGCCGAAGGGGGCGTGCGCAGCATACAAGAGGAGGATCTCCTCCTTGGTGTACCGCCACTCGAGGCGGAGGGCGTACCAAACCTCTATCACCTTGTCCAGAAGCGTACGCGAGTCGGGCTTCCGCACGAGGCGGGCGAGCTGCATGGTGATGGTACTCCCGCCGCTCACCACGCGCCCCGCCCGCAGGTTGAGCCATGCGGCACGCAGGAGTGCGAACGGATCCACGCCCCCATGGAGGAAGAAGCGCCTGTCCTCGTAGGCGAGCACCGCTCGGACATAGGTCTCGGGCAAATGGTCCGGTGGGGGGAACCGCCACTGGTGGTCGTCGGCGATACGCACGTGGAGGAGCCTCCCCTCCCTGTCCTTGAGGACCGTGCAGTAGGGATCGGAGAAGAGCGGCTCCGGGAGCGGGATGAGCACCAGGAGGAAGACGAGGAGCACCGCCGCTCCCAGGATGAGCCCCGTGCTTCGCCGCAGGGTCCGTTCATCCGCTGCAGGGAGCTCGGCGCGGAGCGCCTCCCCCCACCTCCTCACCCTATCGAGCGGCCTTGACCACATCCACGAACCGCGAGGCCGTCTCGGCCTGGATCTCCGCCTCATACATCAGCTCGCAATGCACCCCCGGCAGGAAGTAGCGGCCCTCGTAGGCGGCGTTCGCGAGGAAGACGAAGGTCTTCTCCGCCCCGGGACCGAGGTCGAAGAAGGTGTGCACCCTGTCATCCCTGTAGTCCTGATAGTCCCCGGTGGAGGTCCCCTCCGCCACGGGCAGACCGAAGAACCGCCTGTTGATGAGCTCCCACCCTGCCGGCATCGTCACCGTGAGCGCCACATCGCGATACACCCTGGAGGTGTCGGGGTTCTTCACCGTCACCTTGACGATCACATCGGTGCCCTGCGGGAGGCTCCCTACATCGAGGGGACGCCCCTCCGTATCCAGGAAGGAGGCGCGCACCTCGAGATCGCGGGAGAACCCCTCCCTCTCCTCTGCAGGAGGATACCCCGAGGAGATCACCCGAACGTAGAGGACTCCCTCCTCGCCGTTCTTCACCTCTAAGGTCCCGGCCTCGCCCTGCAAGGGGATCGATGCCACCACCTTCTCGCTCACCACATCCATGCCCTCTCCGTTCCACATCACCTCCACCCGCGAGAGCTTCCCTGAGGCACCGAAGGATTCCACGTACCGGGCGATCGCCGTAAGGGAGTACGCGATCGTCTGGGTACTGAGCCACCTTCCCGTTCCCAGCTCCTTTGCGATCTCCTCGAGCACCTTGAAGGCCTCCACCCCGTCCCCCAGGAGCACGAGCGCCTCCAGGCCCATGGCCCGGTCGCGCAGCGGGGTCCCGTACGTCTCCCAGTCATAGTACCGTCCCCGCACATCGAGGTAACCGGAGGCCCGTTCCACCAGCGACCTGGCCATATCCATCTGTCTGAGGATCGCATAGGCCGCGGCGAGACGCCACGCCGTCCGGTTGGAGAGCTTCTCCCGCTGGGCGAGCCTGTTCATCGCCCCGGTGTGCGGAGAACCGGCCGCCGCGAGGGTGAAGAGCCTGTAGGCCTGGATGAACTCCCTGGTCTCACCCTCCTCGTTCCAGGCCCCCGCAGCCTTCTTCTGGTAGGAGAGCCAGTCCTGCCACATCTCCTCGGGCACGTGGTAGCCCTTCCTCCGTGCCTCGATGAGGAAGTGTCCCACGTAGGACGTGACCCACGGGTGCGCCTCCCCGCCGGGCCAGAACGCGAACCCGCCCTCGCTCGTCTGGAACGAGGCGAGACGAAGGATGGCCCCGTTCACGTTCGCCTGGATCTCGTGCTGACGCTCCTCCGTGAGGTCCACGAGCTCCGGGAGGTGGAGCTGTGCAAAGGCCCGGGAGGTGGTCTGCTCGGCACACCCATAGGGATACCCTATGAGATAGGAGACTCTCTGCTCCAGGTTGAGGGAGGGTAGACGGGAGAGCTCGAGCACGTGGGAGGTCGTCCCCGGGATACCCACACGTTCAAGGGAGAACGAGTGGGCACCTCCCTTCTCGAGGAGGGCCTCCTGCACCACGGTACGAAGCGGTGAGGGCGACACCACATCCATTTCCACCGTGCTCCTCATGGAGAAGCGCCCGGAGGTCACGAGGGCATCCACCCTGCCGACCCCCAGGCGATCCGCCCTGAGAGGGTACGAGACGAGATACTCACCCGGCTCCGGCGCATCCACCACCTTCCGCCCCTCCCCCTCGAGCGCGAGGGTGCCTTCCGTCTCCACGCGAACCTCCACCTTCCCCACCGCCTCCTCGTCCACCATGATCTGGAGGGGCATGGAGAACCGATCGCCCGCCTTCGCCACCCTCGGAAGGGTGGAGAGCACCATGAGCGGGGCCTTTACCGGCACCGCCTTCTCGGCCGCACCATACGCCCCCTCGTACGCCGAGACCACCATCACCCTCACCGACCCCACATACTGGGGCATCCTGAGCGTGTGGCGACGAGAGGCCCCTCCTTCCAGGAAGAACGGCCCTTCCACCATGACCACCGGAGGAAACCGGTTCGCCCGTTGCTTGGGCACCTCCGCCATCCCCTCTCCGCCACCGGGACGCAGGATCCTCCCTCGCTTGAGGATCTCCGAGGCCACCACCTCCCCATACACGTCCCACAACCTCAAGAGAAGGGCCTCCTTCCCGTAGAAGTAGGAGTGGGGATCGGGGGTCTCGAAGTTCGTGAGATCGAGGAGCCCCTCATCCACGAGGGCGAGGGAGTAGACCATGGGCTTGCCCGACCGTTCGGAGATCACGATCGTGGCATCCTGCTCGGGAAGGAAGTAGTCGTCGCACGCGATCTGCGGTTCGAGCACGGTCTGGGGATCCACCACCGAGACGTATTGTACGCCGTAGAGCCTGAGCGGCCTGTCGTTCGATACCTGTCCGTAGGGCTGCACGAGGAAGACATGGATGTACAGCGTGGGGGCCATCTCCTTGGTCACCGTGAACGACACCTCGGTCTTCTCCCCCGACCCTTTCAGTTCCATGGTCTTCAGCACCCTGCTCCCCGAGGAGAGAAAGACATAGAGGTGGGCCTCAGGAGAAGAGGGGATGGTGAACCGGACCTTCTCCCCCACCGTGTAGCTCTGCTTCTCGGGTTCGAAGAAGAGGAGGGCAGGCCCCACCTCGGAGGGGACCTCCTCCCCCCAGTTCCACCACACGTACACGATCTTTCCCGCCCGGTGCCCGGAGACGGGATCCTCCGCGAGGATGAGGTACCGCCCCCACCTGGGAAACGACATCTTCACATGCCCTCTCCCGTCCTTCCCTGTGGAGACCTTCCAGTCCTTGATCCTCTGTGCATGGTAGCGCGAGAGGAAGTTCCCCCTCTCGTCCGACGTCCGCTCCCACCACCACCGCCAGTCGAGGCGGTAGAGGATCACGTGGATCCCCTCCCTGGCGACAGGCTTCCCTTCCTCGCTCACCGAGGCCACCTGGAGGGCATACTCCCTGTTCGCCTCGTACTCCGCCCACTTGTTCTCCGTCTCCCCCTGCACGTCCACCCCCACGTATGATGCGTAAGGCGAGACATTCACCGAGGTGGTGTTGATACTGAAATCCCCTCCCTCCTCGTAGGCCCGACTCACGAAGAGCGCCCGGAGCATGCCCGGTGCCTCGAGATCTCCCTTCAGCCCCATCGTGAAGGAGGCCTTTCCCTCGGCGTCCACCCGGCCGTCGAACACCACCTCCTTCTGCGCGTGGAAATCGGCGGTGGGATCATCGAAGCTGAAATTGGGAAACCCCTCGAACCTGGTGCTCGCCGAGGAGAGGATCCGCTCCACCTGGAGCCTCAACCCCTTCCCGGGGGCGCCGTGGAGCCATGAGACCTGGGCCGAGACCGTCACCTCTCCTTTGCCGAGGGAGAGGGTCTGCGAGGGGAAGGCGAGGACGGTCCTGAGCCTGTTGGGCTTCACGGTCTCCACTCTGAGGGACTTGTAGAACCGCCTCTCGCCCACCTGTACCTCCGCCGACCAGACACCGGTGGGGTCCTCGGGCCTCGTCGAGAGGTCGAACCGGTAGACCCTCCCCACGTGCTCCCTCACGACGAGACGCCTCCTCACCTTGCCCTCCGGATCCTTGAAGACACACACCACCGGATAGTTGTCGGGAAGGGTCCTCTCCCTGTCCTCGAGGATGAAGAAAAGCGGAATATCATCTCCCGGACGCCACACACCACGTTCGGTATAGACGAATCCTTTGAGTCCCTCGGAAGAGGAGATTCCATCAATCTCGAAGGCGGAAACGTCCAACGCGGTATCACCCCTGAGGATGAGGTACCCCACCTCCTCCCCGCTCCTTCCCACCAGGAGGTAGGGGGACGACGTGCAGGGGATCCGCACCACTCCTGCCCCGTCGGTCTTCCCCGTGCCGCACGGCTCGCCCTGAAAGTCGTAGGCCTCCACCTCCACGTTCGGAAGCGGCAATCCCGTGCGTATATCGGTCACAAACGCAACGGCTTCCTCCTTGGAACGCAACGCCACGAAGCCTATGTTGGAGACGAAGATGAAGGCGGACTTCTCCCTCCTCCTCCCGTAATAGGCCCTGTGATAGGGGTCGTCCCTGCGACGCCAGTCGTACTCCAGGTAGGTGGGCATGCCTTCACGGTACTCATCCTTGGTGGGATCCCCGTACACAGGAACCATGAGGGGATCATCCATCTGGGCGGCCTCTTCCTCGGTAAAACCCACGAAGTGGGAAGGTCTGAAATTGACCGCCACCCAGTAGACCGCGCCGGGGGTGAGGTCCACCAGGTCCGTGAGAGGCAGCCTGAAGGTGGCCCACTCGAAGGGATCGAACGAGGGATCGTCGTCCAACCTCACCGTGGTACAGGCCACCACCTTACCCACATACATGAGAGGAGAGGAGCCCCACCAGTCCTCCTCCCGGAACCCCGCATGCGTGTGGAAGAAGTGCACGATGTTGCCGGGATGCACCTCCACCACGGTCACGTCCACGGCCCTGAGGCCCCTCGCCTTGAAGGGGAAGTAGGCCTCCTCCACCCCTGGCACGATACCTCCCGGCGAGAGGAGCTCCACCTCGGGTGCGGGAACCTGAAAGACCACCTCCTGGACGTAGACCCTGCCCAGTGCGCTTCCCAGGCTCGAACGGAGATCCTTCGAGATCCGCACCGTGTACTTTCGACCTGAGGGAAGTGGGAAGTAGATCGAGAGGATGTTGTCCTGGCGGACGAGACGGAGAGGTTCCGCCCCCTCGATCCGGACGAACCCTTCGAGGGACTGATCCGGATCGAGGGGGAGGGAAAAGACCACATCCACCCGCCTCGCGTTGCGATCCACCTTGGAGGAGAGGACCTTGAACTCGCTCTTGTTCGATATCTCCACCTCCGTCTCCACCGACCCCTCTCCCCCGAGGGCGGAGAGGTCCACCCTCAACCGTGCCCGTGCCCCGGTCTCCCCCCTGGGTATCCCCGTGACCCTGAACCGGTGTTCCTTACCCTCGTGTTCCCACTCGATCCTCCTGAACGAGACGCCCTGCACGGAAAAACTCTTCTCGAGGGCATCCTCGGCGACGACATCCGATGACTCGAGCGTCCCGGTGATATCCACCTCCTCGAGATCTCCTCCCGCCCTCAGCACCACCTCCTCGAACGAGGCATCGAGGGGTACGATCGAAAACGAGAACTCGAACGTGTCGGGTACCCCTTCCTCCTCGGGGAAGAGGCGGGAGAGACTCACCTTGCACCGGTAGGTCCCGCCCGATGTCCACTCACCCTCCGGCTCGAACCGGAGCGTGAACTCATCCACCTTCCTGAGCGACCCCTTCACCGAAGGGGAAAAGGAGAGCAGCCCATCCTTCACCACCGCGCCGTGTTCCACCCCCGGGAGGATCTCCTGAGAGAACTCCACGGTGATGGAACCCTTTCTGGAGATCTCCCCTGTGGTATAAGCGGAGATCCAACGGGAGGCCGACACCGCGGCCCGTTCCTTTTTCTCCCCTCCACAGGCAGCGAGTACCGCCAGCAAGACGATGAGCCATGCGGCAGGGATCCAGGGGGTCAACCTCTTCTCTCTCACGACTCCCTCCTTTTTTCGAGGAGCACTCCTCTTTCCAGTCTAGTGCCCCTCAGGAACAGCGTCAATTCCTTTTTTTCGGCCATTGACCGAATAACGACTCTCCTTTATCTTTGCTCACATATTCCCTGAAGGAGTGCATCTGATGATGACGCAGCCTGCCATCCTCTCCACCGGGTCCTACGCGCCTCCCCGGCGGCTCACGAACGAAGAACTCGCCACCATGGTGGACACCTCAGACGAGTGGATCCACTCCCACACCGGGATCAGGGCCAGACACATCGCCGCAGATCACGAGGCAGCCTCCGACCTCGGAACCATCGCAGGCTCCCGGGCCCTCGATGCGGCAGGGATTTCCCCTGAAGAGGTGGACATGGTCCTCGTGGCCACCTCCACCCCCGACTACCTGAGCTATCCGGCCACCGCCTGCATCATCCAGGACAACCTCTCCTGCACACGGGCCGCGGCCATGGACATCACCGCCGCGTGCACCGGCTTCGTATACGGCCTCGAGACCGCTGCCTGCTACATCAAGGCCGGGCGGGCACGCTACGTCCTCGTGATAGGGACCGAGGTGAACAGCAGGATCCTCAACTGGAACGATCGCAACACCTGTGTCCTCTTCGGCGATGCCGCCGGCGCCGTACTGGTAGGTCCTTCCCCTGATAGCACAAGCAGCATTGAAGACAGCGTGCTCCGCTCCCTCGGCAACGACGCCCTGGCCCTCCTGAGGCCCAAGGGCGGATCCCGCAGTCCCCTCACCTTCACCCCTGAGGAAGAAAAGGACTTCTACGTGCAGATGAACGGCAAAAAGGTCTACCTGTTCGCAGTGAGCGCTATGGGCAAGACCATCGAGAAACTTCTACGGAGGAACGACCTCACGATCGACGACATCGCCTACATCGTCCCCCACCAAGCCAACGTCCGCATCATCCAGGCCTGCTCCCAGCGCCTGGGCATACCCATGGAGAAGTTCTACCTCAACCTGGAGGAGTACGCGAACACCTCCGCGGCCTCCATCCCCCTCGCCCTCGACGAGATGAACAGGAAGGGGCTCCTCACACGGGGGGATCGCATCCTCACCGTGGGATTCGGTGCCGGGCTCACCTACGGAGGCAACCTCATCATATGGTGATCCCCAGCCTCCCCCTCACCCACGCCGCCACCTCCTCCCACTCCCCCTCCATCCCCCACACCCCCCGCCACATCCGGCCCCCCGGCACCCCCAGCACACACTCCACCCGTCTCCCCGGCCATACCCTGCTCGCGATGAGCCCGTACAGGAAGAGCTGGGCCCGGTAGCGCTCCACATCCGGCTCCTCCTCGGTCTTCCACTCGTAGATCCGCACCACCCCATCCCCCACCCACACCGCATCCATCACCCCATGCAACACCCGCCCCTCCCACTCCGCCACGCACTCCACCTCCCACCCCGCACCATTCCCCAGCACCTCCCTGCCCACCTCGCTCTCCGCCCACCTCCGCACCAGCGCGGCCGCCTCCTCACACACCCTGTCCACCTCCCCCCACTCACCATCCCCCCCCCACGCCAGCGCCTCCCCCCTCAACGCCTCCCTCACCCGCCCCTCGTCCCCCAGTCGCGCCCACAACACCATCCCCCGGTGCACCAGGCTCCCGAACACCGCCCCCCTCCCCCTCGCCTCCCCCCCTCGCTCCGCCTCCCACTCCCCCGCGAGCACGCTCACACTCAGCACACCCGGCCTCACCCCCCCGACCCCCTCGTCCACCTCCTCATACCACCGCGCCGCCTCCTCCCACCGTCCCCCCCGGCTCCCCGAACCGACCCGCTCCCGCAGCTCCTCCTCCGTGATCCCCGGAATCCTCTCCGGATCCCGCCACTCCACCCCCGCGATCCCCTCCTGATCGGCCTTGAACCGTACCTCAGGCTCCTCGATCTTCGCCTCGAAGAGAAGCGACATGAACGAAGGGACCGTTTTCTTCGACCCGTCATCCGCCCCATGCTCCTCCTTACCCACCGCACCCCTCCACTCACCGGTGATGAGAAGGTGAGACTGCGCCCTCGTGAGCCCCACATAGAGGAGCCGAAGCATCTCCTCCGCTTCCTTTTTCTTCATCTCCTCCGCGGCCCGCCTGTAGAGGGGGTTCTCTTTCTTCCCCTCCTCATCCCCCTCGAACCCGAAGGCAGGTACCCCCTCCACCATGAAGTACGGCATCTTCCCCTCCCCTTCCCGACGGCTCTCGGCCCCACACGAGGCGAGCACCACCACGGGAAACTCGAGCCCCTTCGCGGCATGGATCGTCATGATCCGCACCGCATCCTCTCCCCTCCCCTCCTCCACATCCACCCGGCCGTAACGACCGAGCTCCTCTTTCACCTCATCGAGACACCTCGCAAGCGGCCTCTCCTCCCACCTCCGCACGAACGCGACGAGCTCGTCGTAGAACCTGAGAAAGGGGTGGAGCTGCTCCCGGCCGAGGAGGACCATACGATACCCGCAGTCGACCCACAGGTACCTGAGGAGACGCTCGTGCGGCACCCTGTCCCTGTGCGACACCAGCCAGTCGTATATCTCCTTGCCCCGCTCATACCGTTCCACCCTCTCCCTCAGGAGCTCCTCCTCATCCCCCAGCATCTCTTCCACCTCCTCTCGGGAAAGGGAAAAACACCCCTCCTCCCGCTCGATGAGCCTGAGGATGTCCCTATCCGACAACCCTACGAGCGGCCCCCTCAACACCGCGGCATACGAGAGGAGATCGTGCGGGTACACCGCGATGAAGAGCCAGGAAAAAAGATCGTTCGCAGGAGCCTCGAGGAAGAGATTCCTGCTGTAGGCGGCCGTATAGGGTATCCCGTGCGCCCTGAAGGCCCGCTCGAAGGCGAGCTGGTTGGTCCCCGTACGCATGAGCACCGCGATATCCCCGTAGCGCACCGGCCGCACCTCCTCCCCGTCCCGCACCACAAGCTCCCCTTCCTCCACCCACCTCCGGATACGACCGGCCACCCACCACGCCTCCGCAGTCCCCGCATCCACCAGATCCCGCCCCTCCGCCCTCGCCTTCTCCTCCTCTTTCACGTACACACCGGCCTCGATCCGTGGCGTGAAACCCGCACCTTCCCTCCCCGCCTCGGCAGGGAGAAACTCGATCCCCCCCCTCATCTCCTCCGGGAAGGCCCCTGCCATCCTGTTGACGGCATCGAGGAGACCCGGCTCCGACCTGTAGTTGTGCGGGAGCCTCATCACCTCGCCATGGGAGGACCTGTTCGCCCTCTCTTTGAGATCGAGGAACACGCCCACATCCGCCCCCCTGAAGAGATAGATCGACTGTTTCTCGTCCCCCACCACGAAGAGCTTTCCGGGCTCAAGATCCTCGAACGAAGGAACCCCGTCGCCACACCGCCCCTTGCGTTCGGCGAGCAGGAAGAGGAGATCCCGCTGAAGGCCGTTGTTGTCCTGGAACTCGTCCACAAGGATGGCGTCGAACCGGCCCTTGTAGAACTCCCGCACCTCCTTCTCCTCCTTGAGCAGCGTGAGGACCAGGTGCATCACATCCCCGAAGGTGAGCAGGTTACGCTCCTTCTTGAACCGCTCCACCTCTCCGTGCCACTCCGCGAGCACCCCAAAGAGTGAGGAGGCCTCCTCCCTCCGCTCCAGGAGCGAGACCAGATCCCCGGCGACGGCGCTGAGCGAAGACGAAGGAGGTTTCTTCCCCACCCCAAGCTCTTTCTTGAGCGTGTCAATCGCATCGCGTAATTCATCAACCCTGAGGCCTTTCAATGAAGAGGCCACCTCATCCAGGGCCTCACGCCATTCTCTCACCACCTCTGGAACCAACCCACTCCCCCCTTCCCGCCGGGAGCGCACCCGATCCCACGCCGCCTCCACAACCTCCCACATCGTGCCGGCATCTATGAGCTTCCCGATGCTCTCACTCACCTTCTTCTTCTCGCGTTTCCTCTCCTCCTCGAGGATGCGAGCCTCCCGGGCGCACTCCCGCACGAAATCCCCGCACCTCTCCATCCCCTCATCCACCGACGTGAAGGCCTCCTCCACCTTCTCCTGATACCACTCCTCCCACTCCTCCGGATCCGGGACAGCCCCTACCATGGCGTGGTTCCTCCCGTAGTGGCACAGGAAGTCGTTCACCACCCGATCGAGCCCCCAAGAATGGATAAGCCGGCGCACCCCCGGACGATCCTTCTTCGAGAGGAGGAACGAGAGGGCCCTGCTCTCGAGCCCCTCCAGATCATCCGCCGCGCACATCCCGAAATCCGGTCGTATCCCGAACCCAAGGGCATGGGGCCGCAGGACGAGGGCGCAGAAGCTGTCGAGCGTGGAGATGTGCGCGTTCTCGAAATCTTCCAGCAATCCGTGACTCGAACGGGCGAGCCCACGGATCCCCTGTGAGATCCGCTCGTGCATCTCCGCCGCAGCCTTTCGCGTGAAGGTGAGGGCGAGTATCCGGGAAGGTTGCACTCCGTTCCTCACCAGCCTGAGGTACCGCTCGGTGAGGACCCGGGTCTTCCCCGAGCCCGCCCCCGCGATCACCACCGCAGTCTTCTCCGTCTCCACCGCCCGTCTCTGATCCTCGTTCAGATTCATTCCGCCTCCCTCACGGTATAGCGTACCCTGCACACCCGACGGAACGGGCATCCCCCCGCCCGTGTGGTACAGATATCGCGATCCTCCGCATAGGAGATCTGTCCCCCCTCCATCCTTTGCCCGATCTCCACAAGCGTTCGCTCGAGGCGCTCGAAGAGGTCCTCAAGTCCCTCGTCGTCCCGGTACATCTGCGTGTTCCGGTTCCCCCTACTGACCAGCCGCTTCCTCAGGGAGAGCACCTCGTCCTTTTCCACCGACACATAGAGGGCGTCCTCCACGAGCCGTTTCTCCTGCTTCTCGAGGAGCAGGGCGTAGAGGAGAAGCTGCATCTCGAACCGTCGTCCTTCTTCGAGTTTGTCCGGATGGGGGAAGGAGGGGACGTTCGTATACTTGAAATCGAAGAGCACCGGGTTGCCCGCACCGTCCTCCACGAGGAGGTCGAGCCTCCCCCTCAGGGCAAGCCCCTCCGCGATCGGCGATCGTTCCCACCCTTCGATCCGCCCCACCCTGGCGCCCCGAGCAGGTGGCGTACCTGAAAAGAGCCTCTTGAGCCGTTCGATCACGCCCTCGAGCCGTGCAGTGACCCGATCCGCGACGATCTCGATGAACTCCCTGACCACCGCCCCGTGTTTCTCGAGCTCCTTCTCCACCCTCGCCCGGAAGCCCTCGGGAAGCCTCACCTCTGAGAGGAGCCTCCCCACATAGGGAGAGAAGACCTCCTCCAGCAACGCGTGGTACACGATCCCGAGGCTTCGCCGATCGATGAATCCAGGACGGAACGAAGCCTCCTCCAGGCCTCCCACCCGCTCATACCAGGCCCTGAGCCCGCACTCGTAGAAACCCTGCACCACCGTAGGGGAGAGGAGGAGTTCATTCCCCTTCCGCATCCCGTGCCGTTCCAAAAGCTCCCCCGCCACCCCTCCGAGCGGCTCCGCCCCTTTCCCCCACCGTTCCCGCACCTTCTCCGCCCGCCGAAACCCATCCACCATCGCCTCCACCGGCCGTACCTCCACCACCTCCCCCCTCCACACCCTCTGCTCCACCGCAAGGGGGTGGTCCTCGACCATCCCCCGCTCCTCCACGGTCCCCTCCAGGAGGAACACCGAAGGCACCTCGTGGGTGATCTCTTCCTGCACCCGGTGCATGCTCATCCTCGCCCCGCTCCTCAGATACGCATACACGAACGACTCCGTGAAGCGCCGGGTGGAGACCCCGAGCCGCCCCCGCTCGTCTTCGGGCAGGAACTCCACAGGGATCGAGGCCACCTCCACCCCCTCTGCCGAGGCCCCCAGCACCCATTGCCTCACCCCCACCGCCCCTGCACTCACCCGATAGGGATAGACCGGCACCCCTTCACCACCGCCGGGGACATACGGCACCGCCTTCAGGGCCTCGATCCACACCTCCCACGGCCTCCCCACCCTTACTCCGGTCCTGCCCTCGAGCAAGGAGAGCTGGCCGAGGAGCCCCCTCGCAAACCCCCACGCCCGCTGCTCCGCATCGTCCGCCCACGCCCCCAGCCACCCCTGCACCCACGAGTCCAGGGCCTTCCGAAGCGCACCGAACGATTCCGCCTCCATCACACCTTGCACGGCCCTGAGGAGCTCACCCACCCTCCCCACCTTCTCCCATCCTTTCCGTCCCCACACCTTCCTCTCCACCGCCTCCCTCACCGCCTCACCCCACCCCTCTTTCCAAGGTACATCTCCGGCGAGGAGCAGGTCGCGCACCGAGTCGAAGTCCCACCCCGTCCGACGGGCCTCGTCCATGAGGAAGAGGAGGCGCACCCCCGGCACCTCACGCAAGGCCCTCCCCACCTCCGGTGAGAGGGGGATACCGAGGAGATCGGCCTCCTCTGCAAGGAGCCCCAAAAGCCCCCTGTCCGCCAACACCAGCTCCACCTCTTCCCCCTCCTTGAGCGCATCCCTCACCTCCATGAGCGCAGCCCGCACCTCGCTCACCGCATCCGGATAACAGACGAGGACCGAGGCATCCTCCGGAACACCTGCACGCAGCGAGAGCCCCAGCCAGGAAGGCCCCAGGACCTCCCAGGGGACCCCCACCGCGGTGTAGAGCTCAGGATACACCACCACCACCCGCTCCTCGGGCGCCCTCCCCTCCTTCGCCGCCCGCCTCACCTCCTCCTCGGTCTCGTAGAGCCCTGCCTCCTCGAGTACCCCCCTGTATCCCTCCGCGAGCCAGGAGAGTGCCCGATCCCAAGGGGCATCGCCCCGCCCACCGAGATCCAGGAGGAGGATCTCCGGAAGCACGGAAGCGAGGAACCCCTCGAGCCCGCCGCGTTCCCACACCTCACCGAAGACCGGCGCAAGGTAGTCCTGAGCCTCCTCCCGGGAGAGGAGCACCGCTGCTGCCCACACCCGGTGGAGAGGCCCTGCAGGGATCTTCCCCTGGCCGACGAACCGATCCCTCACGAACCGATCCCACGTGTGGAGCCGTCCCGCATCGATCCCCCCGCAGCGGCGGGCCAACGCCGCCAGGAACGAACGCCGCACCACCTCCGAGGGGAAGACCACGCACCACCCCTCATCGAGAAGACGACCCACCCGTTCGGACACCTCTTCAGGACGGTCGCACACCTCTACCTTCATCGAAGACTCCTTTCGGGCTCATCATGGTCCGGGTTCTTCACGAGGCTCTCGCACGTACACGTTACACGAAAGGATGTGCAAATTCTGCACATCCTCGATACAAAAACCCACACCCGTTTTCTACTCACCCGTGAGGGCTTCCACCAGCTCCGCCCCGTGCTCCCTGAAGAAGACCCGCGCGTCCTCCACGAGGGCCCTCACCACGTCCAGGGCGGCACGGTCCTCGGTCGGCCCCTGGCCATGCGTCCCCGCCTCCCTGGTACGCTCCAGCACCTTCTCGTAGAGGAGGGCACCATCTTCGATGCGCACGAGCCGGATATCCGCCCTCCCCTCGGCTACGTAGAGCTTGTAGGTCCTCCCCCCCATCTCCAGAGGGAAGACGCCGGTGGACTCGACGAGCACGAGGAGGGCATACGCCGTATCCTCGGTCTGCTTCACCTGCTCGAGGGCATCCCGCTCCCCCCTGAAGGCCTGAATGAAGAGCCCGGATGAGAGGTCACCCTCGTACAACTGCACGACATAGGGGATACCCGCGAGGGCCTCCTTCAAGACCTCGGCGATCCTCCCCTCCTCTTCGCCCGGCCGCACCAAGGGAATGAGGACCACCTTCCGGGACGGCGCTCGATACACGAAACGCACCACGAGCCGGTCGAAGACCATGCGGGGATCTCCTTCCCCCACCACGACCCGGGCCTCCACGATCTGTTCCTCCTTGGGATCGTCGAACGAGAGGATCACCGTCCCTGCCTGCCCGTATTCATTCGTGCGCACCACACGCTGCGAAAGCTCCCCCCCGCCGCTCACGAAGGAGAACACGACCGGCACGTCCGGCACCACCACCTTGCCGCCCGCACCGGTATAGGAGAGGATCACCTCGGGTTGGAGCTCGACCCCGAGCGTGGAGGCCGTCCGCTGCGTGAGGCCCTCCTCCAACCACGGGCTCGCGGGCTCGAGCAAGAGCCGGTCTTCCAGGCTCTCGAGTCTCTCCCTCACACGGGCCGCGAGATCCTCCCTTCCCTCGGCCTCGGCCCGGGAGAGGGCCCTCGCCATGAGCGAAAGCCCCTCGGAGAACGCCCCCTCGTCGAACAGGGAAGAGGCCCGGCCTATCATCGCCTCGATCTCGTCCCCTGCAGAGTCCACAGGGAGAACGGCCGACTCAGCCCTCTCGCCGGGTGACGTCGTACAGCCCGTCACCACGAAGAAGAGCACCACGCACACATGGTACCACCGTTTCATCGTCACCTCCTTGCCTTGGGGATCCCTCACTCACGAGCCTGGCCTTGCCGCCATGTCCTCGTGCTGCTCCCGGATCCATTCGTCGATCCTGTAGGCCGGGAGCGTGAACAGCACCTCCGAAGCCCTGGTCTCCCGGGGGAAGAGGAGGGAGAGCTCCTCCCACGCCCGCACCGCAGGGGCACGCATTGCCCGGTAGAGGTGAATGGGTCCTACGATAGAGAAGAACAGTCCCCCGAAGGCACAGCTCCACTCCGCGAATGTATGGTTGTTCGCCTTCCGTATGCGGTCCTCTATCTCCCGATGGAGACGGGCGGCCTCCTCGGGTGTATCCGCCGCGAGATAGTCGGGATAGCGTTCATAGGCTTCCGCGAGCAACTGCGCGCTGTTGTCGGTATAGAACAGGTAGACCGCAGCGATGTCGAGCGATATCCCCAGCGCCGTCTCGAGTATCGGCAGCACGAGGTCTCGTCCTCTCACCCCCTCACGGAGGTACCGCTCGTCCATCCTGTTCATGTGGAACCAGAGCCTCTCGTACCAGATCCTCCACGGATCCCTCACGAAGACCAGGAGGGGTCTGAGGGAAGCATAACGGGCCATCGCCTCTCCGAACCGGGACTCCCGGAAGAGTCGGAACACGTGGTACACCTGGGAGAGAAGGGCCTCCTCTGCACAGATTGCGAGGGCATCCCTCACCGCCGGATCGGACCTCACCTCCTCCGGAAGAGCCCCCTCGAGGGCCCTGATCCGCTGGAAAAAGAAGGGATCGGGGTCCAGGACCCGGCCCTCCACCTCCCTACGAAGATCCCCCACCTGTACGAGGGCCCTGAAGGCCCTCCTCCTTTCCCTGTAGGCTGCCAGCGAGGGAGCAAAGGAGACGTCGCCGAAGAGGGCCTCCCACTCGGCGAGGAGGGCTTCGAGCCGATCCCTCCGCCCCTCGAGGGCGGCACCTCTTATCCGATCCTCGAGGCCCTGGATACGCCGTTCCTCCTCGGGGAGAAGGCGCGGGATGCTCACGATGATCTTCCCCGTATCTGAGGCGGCCACGTCCACCGTGCCGCTCTGGATCTCCACGATCCGGCCGAAACGTCTCTGGCGCACCCTCCACGAGTGCGAGCCTGCGACCAGGGGGGCGAGGACCTTGAGACGGTCTCCGAGATCCACACCGTCCACCTCGAGCTGGAAACGACCGGGCTCCCCGAGATTCTGGACCACGAGCCGGCCCAGAGGCACCTCCCGTCCCAGAAGGATCGTGAGCACCTGTCCCATGGGAGCGACGAGGGCCTCGAAGAGGGCCTCTCCCCGGGAGATCCTCACCGAAGGGCCTCCGATGGCCGTGCCCCCCTTTGTGTCGTACACGAAGACGCTCAGGCGGTAGCCGTCGGCCCCCTCGCTGAACGAGAGTCTGACGAGGCGCTCCACCCCGTACTCCCGACCCACCTCCCGTACATCCCTCCCGGCATCCTCACCCTTCACCACTACCGGTTCGGTCTCCTCGAGTATCGCGAGATTACACACGAGGGCCCGGAGAAAGGTCTCCTTCACCGCGCGGGCCTGCACCTCCCCTCCAGAGAGGTCGTAGGGGACCACCCCCACCCTCACCGGTGCAGCGCAGAGGGTCGCCGCAACGAGGATCGAAAGCACGACGGGACACACCTTCCTCATGCATCACTCCCGTACGAAGAGCGTCCCCGGACTCACTCCATCGGTGTCGGCATAGAACACGAGGTACTTCTCGCCCGTGGAGACAGCCGCAGCCTCCACCCCCGTGGTGTATGTGTACACCGCGTAGGGGCTCCCCACCTTGTCCGAGGAGAGAGCCGGGTCCTTACGTGCCATCCTGAGCACCCCCGCCTCCTCGTAGAGGAGTCCCCAGCCGTCAGGTTCCCCCCATACCCCATAAACACCCCCGGCGGCCGGGAGCCCCCAGTCCCGCGTCCACAGGACCTGCTCTCCTGCTACTGCAATCCCCTGGAGGTCGCTCCCGTCAGTAGACAGGATGAGGTACGCCCCCAGCCCCTCACCGAAGGCCACCGGGAAAGGCCCTATCCCGGACAACGTCGCACCGAAGATGCCTCCACTTCCTACCTCCAGCGTATCCTGGGAGAGGGAGAAGGAGATACCGTAGATGGACGTGGCAGTGACCCCATTGTCGTCCCCTACCACGAGGAGTCCACCGCCCGTGCCATCACCCGCTGCCGAAAGGCTCACCACAGTCCCGCTCCCGGGTCCCAGATCCAGGTCCTGCACCACCACCGCAGGATCGCTCGAGCTGTCCAGGAGGACCAGGTGGATATCCCCCGTCCCATCCACGTACCCCACCACCCACCTCTCCCACCCCACCCACACCGGCTCGCTCACCGCAGCGAGCCCGGTCACCCCCCATCCCGAAGACTGGAAAGCCGACTCCACCTGGAGAGCCCCGTCCGAGGCCTCCACCACCCCCACCCACACCTCCCCCCCGTCCTCCACCACCAGGGTGCACGAGCCGTCCCCACCCCCCATCCTCACACCTGAGGGCACACTCCCCGTGTAAAGCGCGCCCGCCCCCGCCAGGAGCTCCCCCTCTCCGGAGACCACACACGCGCGCACCTCCGTAGCATCAACCCACGCCACCACGGCCTCCCCCCCGGTCCACGCAGCGGCGAGAGGTGTGAAGATCGAGGCCCCAAGATCCTGGGGTACGCTGTCCTCGTTGAGCAACTCTATGGCGAATGTGTCGGCGTTTTTTCCATAAGGGTCGAGAGGGTTGCTGAACTCGGGAAGGAGGAATCCACACGAAGAGAGCAACAGGAACATCGGGAACACGCACCACGGTACACGCTTCACAGGAACAACATACACCAAAAGGGAGGAGAGTTCAAACCCTTCTTTTTTTCGGGTCTTTCTGGTACTACTATATCCACGCGTATACCCACGCCGGACGTACAGGAGGTATCGTGCGCAGGTTCGTCTCCGCCCTCTGTTTCATCCTCGTCGTCTTCCCCGCGTTCCCCCAAGAGGTCCCCCGCTACCGCCTCACCCCCACCACCCTCTTCACCTCGCTCGACGGAGGCGCCGCCTGGCAGGAACACCCCCTCCCCGCCCACCTTTATCCCCTCACCACCCTCACCTGGGACCGCACCGACCCCCACACTCTCATCCTCGCCACCCAACACGAGCTCCTCGTCACACGGGATGCAGGTCTCACCTGGAAGACCCTCGACCTCCGCGGCCCCCTCAACGCCTCCACCCACATCCGCGCCCTCGCGCTCACCGGGTCATCCACCCTCCTCGCAGGCACCTCCTTCGACGGCCTCTTCCGAAGCCGCGACGGCGGCGTCACCTGGGAGGAAGTACCCCTCCCGGAGGAACTTCCCTTTTACCTGGGCGGCGGATTCCACGAGGAAGTGGCGGGCATCGCCCCCCTCGAGGACGGCATCGCCATCCTCCTCGGATTCGGGAAGGGAGCCTATCTCCTCCCGCCGGGATCCCCCTCACCCCGCCCCATCCCCAATCCCGTCCTCATCGAACGGCGGTTCCCCGAGTGGGGTCTCGACCTCCAGAAGATCCTCAGACAGGGCGAGGTCCTCATCCTCCCCGATCAGACCCTCATCACCCCCGTCGTGCGAACCGCGGGAAAAGACCCGCAGCGTACACGGCGCAGGGAAAAGGCCTCGGGCAAACACGCCATCTATCTCCGGGCCCCTCTCGCCACCCCCGAACACCTCCCCCGCTACATCGAGCTCCTCGAGGCACACGGCTTCAACGCCGTGGTCATCGACTTCAAGGACGAGAACGGCTCCCTTCGCTACGAGAGCTCCCTCCCCCTCGCCCGCGCCATGGGCGCGGTTCGCCCCCTCTTCGACGCCCGTACGCTCATCGAGACCCTCCACGCCCACGGCATCTACGTGATCGCACGGCTCCCCGTGTTCAAGGACAAGGCCCTCGCCCTCTACGACGGCGGCACCTATGCCTTCCTCGACAGGAAGACAGGAAAGCCCTGGGGCGTGTTCCGCACCTACACCGACGAGGAGACGGGCGAGACGAGAACCGAGCAGGTGGAGTTCTGGGTCGATCCATACAACGAGGAGGTACGCGCGTACAACGCCGCCATCGCCGAGGAGGTGGCCTCCCTCGGAGTGGACGAAATCCAGTTCGACTACATCAGGTTTCCCTCCGACGGCGACACCTCCACCCTCACCTCCCGCTACAAACGGCCGGACGAGACCCCCACCGATGCCCTGATCGCCTTTCTCTCCGACGTGAGGGACAGGGTCTCCGTACCCATCAGCCTCGACGTCTTCGGATTCAACGCCACCAGCAGGACGAGCTACCTCGGACAGGACATCACCCGTCTCTGGCCCTACATCGATGTGCTCTGCCCCATGTACTATCCCTCCCACTACAGCAAGGCCTTCCTCCCACACCTCCCCTACCTTGAAAGGGCGAGGTGGATCTACCGGGAGAGCACCCTGAGGGCCCGCGAGATGACCGAGGGCCAGATCCTCATCAGGCCCTACGTCCAGACCTTCCTCATCGGAGGGGAGCGGAGTTTCGAGGAGGAGACCTACTACACCTACTTCAAGCGCCAGATCCAGGGGGTCATCGAGGCGCAGGCCGACGGGTTCACCTGCTGGAACGCCTCGGGCAACTACTACATGATCCCCCCCGATTTCACCCTCCGGCCTCCCGAACCCACATCGGCCGCCCGGCTCGACTAGTCCACGAGGAAGATCCGGTTCTTCCCCTCCGCCTTTGCCTTGTACATGGCCTGATCGGCCCGACGGACGAAGTCCTCTATCGCATCCCCCTCGCGGTACTCCACCACCCCCACACTCGCCGTCACCTTCACCTTCTCCTTCCCGCGGAACGAACAGACCTCTATGCGCCTCCTCACACGCTCGGCCGCGACACACCCCTCTTCGGCACCGGTCTCGGGAAGGATGATCACGAACTCCTCACCGCCGTACCTGTAGGCCGAGTCGTTCTCCCTGAGCGACTCCCTGAGCACCCGTGCCACCTTGCGCAGGACCCTGTCCCCTGCGAGGTGCCCGTAGGTGTCGTTGAACCGTTTGAAATCATCGAGATCGATGAACAGGAGCGAAAGTGGCCTCCCGTAGCGACGACTCCGCGCAATCTCCTCCTCCAGCCTCCGGTAGAAGTAGCGGGCGTTGTAGAGCCCGGTGAGGTCGTCGGTGATGGAGAGCTCGATCAGCCTGCGCTGTTTCTCGGAGAGTTCCGAGATCGTCATCCGATACATTCTGATGAGGAGCATCACGCCGATGGTGACTCCCGTGAGGGCCACTACGTAGAAGCCATTGAGCACTGCGATGACCACGGATCCCGGCCAGAAGGCCGCGGCGAGGAGCTCCCCCCATACCGCCACCACGAGGGCCCAGATCCCCAGGAAAAGGGTGAGCATATACCGAAGCTGCACGAACTCCTTCCTGAGGAGTACGAGCCACGTGAGGGCGATGACGAGCATCGCCACCCTGAAGAACATCCACACATCCCAGTACGGCACCTCGAACGGGAAGCTCACCCAGAAGGCCAGAGCCTCCACAACCATGGTCGCCACGAGCACCACAACCGCATGGTATGTTCGCAGTCTCATCTTTCCTCCTCAGTATGGACACCCTCGGCCCTGGTCAGTATAGTGCAAGCCATGCCGCTTTTCATGGTCACAGGACTCGCCGTGAGCCTCGCGATCGACGCGTGTGCGGCCGCAGCCTCCCTCGCCTGTTCTCACCCCGGCCTCAAGAGGAGGATCCTCCTTCTCATCGCCCTCTCGTTCGGGGCCTTCCAGGCCGGCATGACCTTCCTGGGCATCTTCACCGCTTCCTCCTTCATACACCTCATCCAGCAGTGGGACCACTGGATCGCCTTCCTCCTCCTCGCCGTCACGGGGAGCAAGATGATCCGCGAAGGACTCCTCTACCGGGAGGAAGGGGCGTGCAGGGACGCCGACCCCCCGAGCCTGTGGAAGGTGCTCTCGCTCTCGGTGGCCACCAGCCTGGACGCCCTCGCCGTGGGACTCACCCTGGGATTCCTCTCCCGCGCCTTCCTCCTCCCCGTGCTGCTCATCGGCCTCGTCACCCTCGGCCTGAGCTTCCTCTCCGGCCTCGCCGGGAAGTATCTCGCCACCTTCATCGAACGCTATGCAGAGATGGCCGGCGGACTCGTCCTGTGGGCCGTAGGGATCCGCACCCTCCTCACCCACCTCCTCTAGCGGTCCGCAGGGCCTCGTATGCCACCGCGTTCTTCCCGAAGAGGAGGAACGCGATCCTGTAGGTTCCATAGGCGAAGAACGGAGCGGCATACACGTCGATAGTGTAGTGCATGTGCATGAGCAGAACGCAGGCCGCCTCGAGGAACGTGGACCCGAGGAATGCCCACGAGAGCGGACGGGACGAGTGCCTCACGAGGAGGAAGGAGAGGAACATGAAAGCCGTGTGCCCCGAGAAGAACAGGTCGTTCTCTATGGGATCGAAGGTGTCGAAGATGGCATCAGCGGGTGCCGTGAGGGCGGTGGTGGGAAGCCCGGCGAACTTGAGAGCGTAGAGCAGGGAATACACCTTGAGGTAGAAAGGCAGCCGTTCGGGACAGGTGAGCACCACGTGGAGCACGAGGAGCGTACCCATGAGCACGATATACGTGGAGACGAAGAAATCGAGGTTGTAGGGACCTGCGAGCTCGAGGATCCTGTCGGGGATGGGGTTGGGAGGCAGGGCAGCGAGATACTCCCGGAGCCACTCCAGGTACACCACCCGTACGAGAAAGAAGAGCAGGCTCCCGGAGGCGAGGAGATCCCCCAGATACCTCTTCGAGGATAACAGAGGGCGGACACGACTCCACCACCCGAGGAGAAATGAACGTCCATGATCCTGCACCGACATTCGGCCGCTCCCCTCTCCATGATCGGCACTCATCCGGCCCTCCCTCCTTTCGCGAGACTCCTCCCCCCTGCCATCACGCCGAGGATCCGCTCCGCCCCCTCCCGTATCTCCTCGCCCGCGGGGCTGTACTTGAAGGCGAAGAACACCCCCAGTCCCGCGTGCAGGGCATCGTGGAGCACGTTGCTCAGGAGCTTCACATAGGCGGCCTTGTGGGGCTCCCCTCCCGGCACCCGGAACAGGAACCGCTGAAACCCCCATCGTTGGACGAGCCTCGAGACCTGCTCCATGAAGGGGGGGAAGAGTCTGCCCACGAGATCGACGTACTTCTCGTGGTAGAGGGCGTCCTTCGAGACCAGGTACCTGATCTGAGCCGCCCTGTCCCGCCGGATACGCCCGCCCTCCTTCTTCAGCGGGACGAAGCCCCTGATCAGCCGGGCCACGGAGGGGTTGGCCGCCAGCATGTGGAGGGCGAGGGAGGCGAGGAGCATCCCCCCCAGGTTCCTGAGGAACCCATCCCTCATCCCGTAGGGGAGCAACAGGGTGAGCACATCCCGCACATGTTCGTAGAGCACCCGATCCGGAACACTCCGACCCTCCACCCGTGCATCGAGGAGCCCTCTCACCCGGCAGAGCGCCCTCCATAACGAGGTCCTTGCGAGCATCTCCGCGAACCGCACGAGCTCGGCCTTTCCCTCGACGAGCCGTTCCACCTCCTCCACCCCGAGAAGCCTCTCCATGCTCGAAAGAAACGAGCGCGCCGCATCTCCGGCATCCAGGTCGGGGTGCTCGTGCAACCACTTCGTCCACAGCGACGTGACATGAGAGGGGAGGGAGAGACGTACCGCCCACAGATCCAGGAGTCTGCGGGAGAGCACCTCGAGGGTCTCTCCCAGACGAGCATCGAGCACCACATCGAGCGAAGGTTCGGCCTTGAGGAGGTCGAGCGTGGCGTCGTACGGTACACGGGCCACGGTGAGGATACGCTCCCGCTCAGAGTGCGAGAGACGCATCTCCTCTGGAGCGAAACGGTTGTAGGTCCCCACCACATCATCCGGGAGGAAACCATCCCAGACCGACGGACTGTACCGGTTGAACCAGAGCATGGCCTTCGCAGAAGATTGCACATCGAAAAGCGCCCTCAGATAGCCGCCGGTGGATACGTGGGCGGTGGGTTCCGAGGTGGTCACCACCAGGACGTGTGAGAGACAAGGGAGGAAGGCGAGGCTCTCCTCCTGTGAGATCCCCGGCGGAAAGTCCACGATCACCACGTCATAGCGGGCTTCGACCTCGTGCCACAACGAACGGAAGACCAGATCGGCGATCCTGTCCGGCGCAGGCCTGAAGGAGGAAGGCGGAAAGAGGAGGTGGAACCTCGGAAGGTACCGGTAGGACGCATCGTCCAGTCCGGCCCCGTCATTCGGATACCTCACCCCAGAGAGTTCGGAGAGGGGGATGTCCAGGACCACGTGGAGATTGGCGAGGGGATCGAGATCGAGGAGGGCCACCCTGAGGCCCCTCCTCGCATACCAGAGCCCCAGGTTCACGGCCGTGGTCGTCTTCCCCACCCCGCCCTTTCCCGAGGCTACACCCAGGACATACGTACCCATCGTCTGGAGTATACGAGACCTCCCCTTCCCGTGCAATAATCACCTGAAGATGAGACGCAGACGCTCCTCCAGCACCTTGAGCCGGACGGGCTTGGCGATGTAGGCATCACACCCCGCGCGCACGGCCGACTCCACCACGTGCCTCTGCGTGTCCCCGCTTATCACCAGTTTCTTCGAGAACCATCCCCCACCGACCTCCCGCTCCCTCCGGATGAAAGACGCGAGCAGCGAGAGGCCGTCCTCGTCGGGAAGGTGCAGATCGACGCTGATGCAGTCGTAGGGAAGCCCCTCTTCGATGGCCCTCTCGAAGAGGACCCGTGCATCCCGTCCGGACGGAGCACTGTCCACCGCTCCATAGCGGGAGAAGAACGCGGAAAGTTTCTCCCGGGAGAGAAACTCGTCCTCAACCACCAGCACCCTCATAGTATCAAGTGTGGAACACCTCTCCCGGGAGCGCAAGCCTCTTCCCTACACCTCGAGGAGCTCCCCCGCCTTTTTCAGCCAGTCGATGATCTCGATCTGCTGGGGACACTTCGTCTCACACTCGCCGCACGCCACACAGTCCGAAGCCCGATGCCCCTCCGGGATCCACCTGTAGGCCCCACGCGCGTTCCCCACGTTCCCGAAGATCTCCGCATCGTTGTAGATCTTGAAGATCCGAGGAATCTCCACATCGTGGGGACAGGGCTGGCAGTAGTTGCATGAGGTGCAGGGGATCACCTTGGAGGACTCGAGCACCTCCCTCACCCGCACGATCACTTCCAGATCTTCGGGGGGGAGATTCCCCGGCGCGCCCCCCTCGGTGGAGGCGATCCTCACGTTCTCCTCCACCTGCTCGATGGTACTCATCCCGCTGAGTACGAGTGAGATCTTCGGATTGTTCCAGAGCCACCTGAGGGCCCACTCCACAGGCGACCACGGCCTTCCGCTCTGCGCCCACACCGGCTCCAGCCTGGGAATCCTCCCCGCGAGATATCCCCCGAGGAGGGGTTCCATCACGACCACCCCCAGCCCCCGCTCGACCGCATAGTTGAGGCCCTCGGTGCCCGCCTGCTCGTACTCGTTCATGTAGTTGTACTGGATCTGACAGAAATCCCACCCTTCTCCCAGAGCGTCCACGTATCTCTTGAACTCGGAAATCTCGTCATGGAAGGAAAACCCGATGAACCGGATCGCCCCCTCTTCTTTCTTCTTCTGAATCCACTCGAGGGCACCCGAAGCCTCCACCCTCCTCCAGTTCTCCTTGTTGAGGGAGTGGAGGAGATAGAAATCCACGTAGTCGGTCTTGAGCCTCCTCCGCTGTTCGTCGAAAATCCTGTCGAGATCGGCCCCTGTCTTCACCTCCCACATGGGCATCTTGGTGGCAAGGAAGACCCGATCCCTCAACCCGTGTCGTTCCAGGACATTCCCCACGAAAGGCTCGCTCCTTCCTCCGTGATAGGGCCAGGCCGTATCGAGGTAGTTCACCCCGTGCTCGATCGCATAGAGGAGCATCCTCTCGGCCTGCGTCTCATCGATCCGGCTGCCGTCCCCTCCCTTCGTGGGGAACCGCATACAGCCGAACCCAAGCGCAGAGACCTCGACCCCGGTGCGTCCCATCGTCCGATAGTACATAAAACCTCCTCTATGTAGCAAAAATCAAATCAGATTCGATAATGATAGCACGCGAACCTATTTCTCGACACCCCTCGTCCAGCCCGTTTCGGGGTCGAGCAGGAGCCCGTCCTCATAGGAGTACCCCCCCTTCTTGAAGACCACCAGCTCCCCGAGAAAGAAGTTGATCACGCCGGAAACCGTGAGGGCACCCAGGTTACACCACACCACGTCCCAGTGAAAGAGCCGCTCGAGGAGGAGGAGGAGGACCATCTTCACCCCGAAACCGAAGAGCACGGAGAGGTTGTAAGGGAGGAGCCTCCGAAAGAAGTCCGCCGGCCCCCGGTGGCGTATCCGCTTCCGCCATATCCAGAAATAGGAGATCGTGTAGTTATGGAGCATCGCCACCTCGAACGAGAGGGCAGGGGCGACGAGGTATTTCCCTACGTAGGAGGAGAACAGAAACGTACTCGCCAGCCACAGCACGAAGGTGTCCACCCCCGTTCCCACCAACCTGCTCGCGAAGAACTTGAGGAATCGCACGAACATGAAACGACCTCCTATGAACGGGGAGGATCGACCTTCTCATATTCCCTGCGCGCCGTGAGGAAGAAGTAGAAATAGAGGAAGAAAAGGACGAGAGCCACCACCAGGGCGAAGAGGTCGAAGTACTTCATGCCGATGCCCAGGACCCTCACCGATGGGTTGTCCGTAGGGATGAAGTAGAAGAGCCCATTGAGTACGATGATACCCAACCTGAGCTCGGTAGGACCGAATCCGCCGTAGGAGATCTTGAAGACCTCGCGGAGATAGGTGTTGATGTACGTGAAGATACTCAAGAGATAGTACCCGATGAGTATGAGGAGCACCACCGAGAGGGAGACGAAGGGAGAGATCCCCGCGCCGATACCGATCACCAACGCGGTGAGTGCATCCACATTGTGATCGAGGAAGAACCCGTAGGTGGGCCGCTGGATCTTCCGCACCCTCGCGAGGGTGCCGTCGAGGCTGTCCCCGAACCAGTTGATCACGAAGCCCAGAGAAGAGACCCAGAGGAACCCCTTCCCCCAGGTGGTGAGCACGTAGCCAGCTCCCGCCACGAGGGCCCCGAAAAACCCGAACCACGTGAGGTGATCGGGGACCACCCAGCGCGGAAGACGGCCCGCGATCCACTCCAGCGCCTTTCGCTCCGGTCCGCTGAGAAACGACTCTTGAATCCGTCTCGCATCCTTCCGTTCCATGAGAAAATACTACGCCATTCTCCCCGATCCGGCAAGGAGAAGGGGGTTATCCTCTCCACCTGGCCGAGTACGGACAGTACGCTGTTCCATGGGTGGCCGCATCCCCTCCGAATCAGGGCGTAAGGTGCAAGCCTACCTCTCGGAATTCCTCTCCCCCAACATCATACCCCCTCCCCCTCATACCACATCACCTCCTGGCTATTCTCTCCTAAATAAAGAGCAGTCCCCTACTCACCTCTCCTCTCTTTTCTCCTCTCATCTAAAAACCTCTCAAAACCCACCCTCTCTTCGTCATGCTTTTGAAAAAAGTCCATAATGTCTTCAAAATATTTCTCGCTATACTCAGCGGATATGTCAATTTTATCAATACAGTCCTTCATATCCACATCTATCGGTGAGAATAACTTCGCTTTTGGCATGAACAGTTGGGTTTTCCTTCCTGTCTTTTTATATATAATGTATTCCAGTAAGGGAAGCATGTATATTCTCGATTTTTCATCAATAGAAGAATACCATATCAATTCAATAAGTGTCGCATATGATATTGGATGAACTTTAAACACACATAAAGGATGAGCATACTCCAGCCCAAAACGGTACGTCTTCACCTCAAAGCTCCGCTCCTCAAGAAAATGGAATTTGTCTTCCGCGTACGTCACAAGAAACTCGGCTCTCTCTCGTATAGATGATCCCTCCCATCTCATAGCAATCCCTCCTTACTATTCGGTTGTCCGAGGCGGTAACAACATGGTGTACTCTCTATTCCATGTGTATCCAGCGGAAAGCAACATACCAATTTCCCTCCCCAACCAGGGTCCCTTCTCCGTATCATAAAAATTAATCCCTGTGTCCTTACTATATGCTTCGGCTATGGATGGATCAAATCTCCCTGCGAACAATACCACATCCCCCTCTCGATGATACCCTCAATGTAGGCTCTGTTCTTCTCCTTCGTCCACCCCTCAGACGGAAGATAGTTCGCGCCTATCTCCATCGCATACTTCTCATAGATCCCCATCCCTTCGCTTCCCCCCTTCGGCCCTATCACCGACACATCACTCCCAGGATTCGCAAGAAGATACGTGTACACCTCCCTCACATCCGCCTCACTATACCCCTTCGCCAGCATCCCTCCTGCCGCAACGGCCGCCCTCATGTACGTATGGGCTGGCACCTCGTACCGCCTCTCAAACAATCGCCTCGTCCCCACTATCGATGCCTTCACCCCCGCATACCAGTTCCCCGGGCTCTTCCAGATAAAGGCTGCCCCCTTCAGAAACAGTCCATAGTGAGGAAGTCCTCTCTTGTTGACGAACTCTCCAAATGAAGTGAAAGCGGCCCCCACCTGCTGAAGGGTATTCCATGTCTGTTGGAGGACATTCTCTCCCCCATCCGGATCCACGTACCGTAAGGGGGGTGTAGCTGCAGTAGCCGTACCATATGGTCGCCTCGGCAAGGCTGTACCCACTCCGGGGAGCGCCGTCCTCCATGGGGGAGACGAGCCGCGTCCCCTCAGGATCAGGACTTAAGGTGCAGGCCCACCTCGGCCCGGTAGTACCGCGCGCCAAAGTAGTACAGCCCGCTCTCTTCGTCCCACTCCTTGCCCGCATACCGGTACCGCACCTCGGGCCGTCCCGCCCACTCGTCGTGCGCCCACCGCCACTCCACCCACAGACCATCCTCTCCTCTTATCTCCCGCTCTCATCCTCCTCTGCCTCCCCTCCTTCATACTCACGTAGTATTTCTTCCACCAGCTCTCTCAGCTCATCATCACTCAAGGGTCGATATTCCAACTGCTTTATTTTTTTTCTTTCCTTGAATACACAGATTTCTTCAAACTTCTCCTTCCCCTTCACCCCACATTGGGGACACACATCTTTATACCGGTGGGCATACTCACATCCTAATGAGAGGGCAGTTAACTTCCTATATATCTTATCAATAATATCATAAAATCTATTGATCCTCGTTTGCTCATCCAAGGATTTAGTGCCTAAAAACCTTTTAACGAGGTCGGCTATTTTGTTATAGATTTTATCTTCATAAGCATTATAGTAACGTAACTCTCCCGTCTTTATACACTTTACTACTCGGTCAAAGGTCATATCCACATCCTTCCACTCTTCTTTGAACACATGTCCACAGTTGCTGCACTTTAATACATACGTCTCAAAAGGCATTTCCTTTTCACTCATTCAAGTCCTCCTATGTAGTAGACTCCTTCAAACCGTAGAATACTGGGATCCTTTACTGCGTAGCACACCCCTCCAGGATTCTTCTCACTCCAGTATTTTATCGCCGCCGCACCTCCAGGTAAACTCTTTTCCTTAAGCAGTGCAGGAACATGCTTATGCTTCATTCCGTCTACATACCCATATTGTGCGGCTACTGCTGGATCTGTCAGATCCCAGTATCCTTCTCTTATCCATACTAAACTTTACCACAAACTCTGCTGAGAATTTTGTCTCAGCCAGAGCAGTACCTGGATCTTCGGCTACATAGAACGCCAGTCCAAATCTTGCTTCCGGGTCACCATGGTTTTCATAGTCTATAGCTGCTGCTCCTCTTCTGGTGAGTTCTTCTACAAAGGCCCTTGCACTCGTTGCGTGATACACATAGTCACGCCCTGATGATTCCGCCAATGCATCCGGTATCGCTATCGAGGAAGCTCTTGAGTCCTCCCTTATCCCTTCTGCCATGAGTGCGGCGCCACCAAGCACTAATGTTCCTGCAGCTCCAAACGATGCAGGATCGTTCCATGTTCCCCATCCTCCCGTAACCGCATCCTCTACCACCGTTCCCACAGCAACAACAGCCCCACCTACCATCATCCCAAAACCAGTTGCTATCTTCGCCCAATCCGCCCTCCCATCCGGATCCACGTACCGTAAGGGGTTGTAGCTGCAGTAGGCATACCATCCTGCACAGGTAGTACGTGTACTTCTCTCCTCGACGAACTTCCCTTATGTTATCGCTTCCGCAGAAGGGACACTGTGTGGAACAAGGAAGAAGCTCTTTCTCCCTCCAAGGAGGAAATCGTTCTCATTCTATCGGCTACAAGCCGTGAAAGGAGCACTACGTCCACGTGTGTGCCACCTCTCTCCTTTCAGTATACCATTAGATGGAGAAAGAAAGATAATCACCTATATTATTTGGACATTTATATTTTCAGCTGATAACAACATCTTTATCTTTTCTAGGATTTGATCCCGCTCGGGTTGGGAAATCCTAATATCATGATATGGCGAATCCCAATTAGTTATTGCGTCTTTATATATTACAAAGCCTCCCTCTCTTGCTAGGAGCTCTGAATTGAGAGTAAGCTTTTTATCTCCTTCTTTATATTGGAGTGTGTCTTTATTCAAAATCACAATACTAAATCCTTCATCACTTACTATCTTGTGAGACCATTTCTTTCGTATCATTTCTCACCTCATCTGTTTGTTTCTCTATCATTTCACCAGCTTGTAAATTATCTCTACACCATTCTTAGCCAAAATAGGATACTCCTGAGTAGCCCAAAAACTCTTTAACGATAACCCAGCAGCATTTTGAAAACAATATACCACACCCTCCGCTCCTGCTGCAAATCTTCGAGAAAGGACTCCCCATATCTTAACCTGAAGATTCCTGGGAAGAAATCTCCCTATGTTCTCCATTATTCTACCTCCAATCGACATCTCCAATGTTATACCCCCATGCTCCTTTGCCCATTCCATGGCTGCTTTCCCCGCTACTTCTCTACCTCCAGACCAAAAAACCCTGACCTTAGAGGTAGGTGTCTTACCCACAACAGAGAGCCCCTTCCCAGGGAGAAAACCCCCACTTACTACCATTAACCCCGCCTGCCCATACACCACCGCAGCAGGCTCTGCCATCGCAACCTGCTGCTGTATCTCCTCCACCGAGGGTAACTCACCCCCTACCGCCCTCCCAAACAGCCAGTTAAGTACCACATCATCCGTGACCGGTGAACCTTCCGGCCGCTGCGCCTGCCACTCATAGAACCTCGCATACACCTGTTCATCAGTAATAACATCATCCCTCCCATCCGGATCCACGTACCGTAAGGGGGGTGTAGCTGCAGTACCCGTACCACATGGTCGCCTCGGCAAGGCTGTACCCACTCCGGGGAGCCCCGTCCTCCATGGGGGAGACGAGCCGCACTCCCTCCAGATCAGGGCTCAGCCACAGGCCCACCTCGGCCCGGTAGTACCGCGCGCCGAAGTAGTACAGCCCGCTCTCCCCACTCCTTGCCCGTATGATCAGATCCCTAGATTCCCCTACTCATAATTCTCCTCAATAATTCTCCTCAATAATTCTCCTCATAATCTCCACCCAGTGATGTAAATGGAGCCCAAACGCATTATCGAACTCCACTATAACTTCTTCCTCCCCTCTCCACTCCTCCTCCCCCTCCTCCACCTTCACCCACTCCCCCTCCTTCAACTCCCATACCACATAGGGCCCCTCCCCCACCACCACTGTCGTTTCCTCCTCTTCCATCCACACCCCTCCACACTCAATCCGCCCCTCCTCTATCTTCACCCGCCTCACCAAATACCCAGGTATAGGAAGCCTCCACCTCGTCTTTAACTCACCTTCCCACTTTATTATGTCTACCGTGTACTTTCCCTCTTTGTGCCATCCCACATCCACAAGCTCCTCCTTCCCATCCCCATCCACATCTACCACCCACATCCCCCCTTCATACCACCCCCCTTCTACCTCTACCCCCACCCCTTCCCCTTTCAGCGTACCCTTCCATATCCCCTTCAGCGTACCTCCTCCATCAGGCTGCCACCGAACCTGCTTCTCCCCTCCCACTTCCACCTTGTCGTACACCTCCACCTCATCCCCCTCCACCCTCACCACCGCATACCACTCCTCAACCCTGTAGCTCTCCTTGTTCCTCCCCTTGTACTTCACCAGATACCACACCCCCTCTCCCCACCCCTCCCCCTCAAACCGCCTGTACCATGTCGGCAGCGCCTCAGGTTCCCCGTTCACCTCCCACACCCCAGGATACGCTCTCTTCAACACCCTCCACTCCGCATCACCCTCCATCACCTTCACAAGCCCCTCCCACCACCGCCACTCAAACCGCATCTTCCGCTCCCACTCCCGCCTCCAGATCCGCTCCCCTTCCTCCTCCTGCCTCCTCACAAACGCCTCATACGCCTCCTTCTCCACCTCCTCATACCCACGCTCCACCTCCACCCACTCCCCCTCCTCCTCGTCCCACACCCACTCCACATACGGCCTCACACCTCGATACGCCTCGTACTCCCACCCCTCCCTCCCCCCATACACCTTCACCCTCCCAGGCCGTATCACCACCTCCCCTATCCCATACCCATGCTCCTTCACCACCTCAAGAGAAAGATCAAATGACTTTTCCCTCTCCCATCTCTTTTGTAACACATTGTACCCTGTTACAAGAAGACTGGACTGTCTAAATTGCGTATGTTCCCACACCTCTATTATCTCTTCCAACCCATCCATATCCACATCCACCACCCACAGGGGACCAAGCCGCCTCCCCCCCTCCACCCTCGCCGTCTCGGCAACTGGCAGCCCCGAACTCTCAACAAAAAGCTCACACTCAATGAATCGATCATCCCAATAGCACTCCTCCCACACCTTTCCCTCGATGCCCCACGGCCCAAACCGAAACGATACCACCGCCCAGATAACTTCTGAATCGTTAACCGGTGACACTCGATAATCCCTGTAGGCCACCAGAAACTCCCGCTGCCCTTCCCCTGTGTACCTCCCCTCAACCGCCCCCTCATACAGCAGATCCATCCTACGATGTGGCTCCCTCTCCCACCCCTCACCCAACAGAAACCCCTCTATCCCCCCCTCCACCCGTGCCCACACCCCCTCCTCCTTCCTCACCACAGACCCTCCCCCCTCACCCCCCACCTCCTCCCCTCCTACCCATCTCCCACACCCCACCACCAAAAGTACCACCACGATCAGCACTCTCTCTTTCATCGCCCTCACCTCCTATTCAAATTGTCTCGGATAGTAAAAGTAGTATACATCATCTTCACTCACAGTTCTTCCAAATGCCTCCTTGAATGTCTTACTCGTCCCTGCGTTCGCTCCCGTCCCTGCGTACCGAATCTCCCCAGGAGGATGATGCGGCGAGACCGTCTCCATGTGCCCTATCCCCCCAGGATTCCTCCACCCCGCTATCACCAGATACCCCTGATCCGCCAGCTCGATCGCCCTCTCCTCGCTCACCCTCACAAGCCCTCCATAGCCTCCCGCTACCCCAAGCACCTCCATTAGCTCCTCTAGCTCCTCTGTGATCGCATGCTCCTTCATGTTCCCTACTGCAGTGTTCGCATTCACCCAATCCCACCTCTGACCCCCCGTGATGAGGTCAAGAGGTACCCCCAGTGCCACCGCCATCTCGTACACCGCCACGTTGCACCATGTCCGGTCCTTGTTGTTCCTTATGGACTCAGGCATGTCATCCTCACGCTGGAAGGGCCCTATCCCCCCCCTGTGATAGTCTTTGTGGAACACTACTGCCCTCTGGACCCAGGAAAGGTACTCAGAAGGATGAAAAAGGGACCACAGAGTCGTCAACATCCTTCTTCTCGATACGTAGTTGCGGGCGGATGTGAGCCATATGGAGTCCCTCCCATCCGGATCCACGTACCGTAAGGGGTTGTAGCTGCAGTAGGCATACCATATGGCCGCCTCGGCAAGGCTGTACCCACTCCGGGGAGCGCCGTCCTCCATGGGGGAGACGAGCCGCACTCCCTCCGGATCAGGGCTCAGCCACAGGCCCACCTCGGCCCGGTAGTACCGCGCGCCAAAGTAGTACAGCCCGCTCTCTTCGTCCCACTCCTTGCCCGCATACCGGTACCGCACCTCGGGCCGTCCCGCCCACTCGTCGTGCGCCCACCGCCACTCCACCCACAGCTCCCCGTACGCCAGGTACACCCACTTCCCCACCACGTTCCCTCCCCCGTCCGTCAGCACGCTCACGCTCCCCACCAGGTCGCTGTGCACCCACCGCGCACTCTCCGCCTCCGTACCTCCATCACCCCCTTCCACGCTCCCAAGCTTGCTCACCACCCGCTCCTTCCCCACGTACACCTGCTTCACCTCCAGCCACTTCCCTCCTTCCTCCACGTACTGCATGTACGGCCCAAGGTATACCACCTCCCCCAGCCCCGTCTCCTTCCTCACCCGCTCCCCTCCTTCGTCGTACCAGTACCGACCCCACTGCCCTCCCCCTTCATACGCCCTCAGACGCCCCCCGCTGTCCCACCGGTACTCCCGGTCCGCTCCTCCCCCTCCCCCTCCCACCGGATCCACCAGCCCCATCGCATACTCCACACGCTTCACCCCTCCCCCACCTCCTCGATCGCCACCTCACCCGCCTCCACCACAGGACGCTCCCCCCTCCCCTCCGCCACAAGCCGCCCACTCCGGTCATACCCGTACCACATCTCACCCACCCGGCTCACTCGGTACGGCGCACCCGCCTCCCACTCGTACCGCCTCACATACGTGTGCTTCCCCTCTTCCCTCCCCCTCTCATCCACCGCCCTGCTCCGCTTCTCCTCAAGCCGCCCCAGCCTGTCAAACACCCACTCCTGCTCGTACCTCCCCCCTTCCTTCGCCTCACTCCCCCCTTCCCTCACCTCATACATCCCTTCAGCCCTCACCAGCCGGTCGTACGCGTCATAGCCCCACTCGTGCACCACCTGCCCCCACCACCCCTCTTCCTCGAGCCTCACCAGGTCTCCGCTCCTGTCCCACTCCCACGCAAGGTCCCTCACCACCTGCACGCCACTGTCCCTCATCACCTCGGCCTCCACACCCACCGGCCACCCTCGCGCATCGTCGTACACCCACTCCTCCTCCACCCCGTTCCCGTACCGCTCGTACACCTTCCTCCCCCGCCCGTCATACCCCACTTCATCCACGTACCGGTACGTGTACTCCCCATACCGGCCTTCCACCCGCTCCACTTTGCCCCCCCGGTCGTACCGGTACGTCACTTCTTCTCCGTCGGGATACGTGAGCGAGGCCACCTGCCCAAGGTACGTGTACCGGTACCGGTACGTCCCTCCTACTTCTTCCTCTCCCCACTCCGCCCCAGGGCGCTTCACCACTATCCGCTCCTCTTCCACTTCGCCCATGGGCCCATACGTCCTCCCCTTCTTCACCCACGGGCTCTCCACTCCCACAAGCCGCCCCGCATCCTCTTCCCAGGGAAGCGCGTACCGATACGTCACTTCTTCGCCTTCAGGATACACCTCCTTCACCAGCCGCCCCCACCCGTCGTACGCGTACTCGATCCGCTTCCCCTTCGCCCCCAGCTCGCTGTCGCTCTTCGCCACCAGATGGCCCCCCAGGTCGTACCAGTACCTCACCACCCCGCTCTCAGGCCGCCCCTCTTCTTCTACCTCACCCAACAGGTTGTACCGCCTGAAAAGCACCTCGTTCCCTTCAAGGTCAACGACCTTCGTGAGCCGCCCCATCCGGTCCCACTCGTAGATGAGGCCTACCTCGCCCTCCGGTCCGCGTTTCTCCACCTTCCTCACCAGCCCGGCTGCATCACGGTACCACCGCTCCACCCGGCCTTCTGCATCCACCCGCTCCTCCACCACCAGCCCGCCCTCCATCGCGTACGTCCGCCGCTCCTCGGCCCCGTCCGCATAGCGTACCGCTACCACCCGATCCTTCGCGTCGTACGTGTACCGTACCGGTGCCTCCAGCCCACAGGCCGACACGTCCTCCCACGTGGGTATCCCTTCACCGGCACGCCACACGGTCTGGCCTCGCGCCACAGGCCGCCACACCTCGTCCCACTCCTCCACCCCGCTCACCCGCCACCCGGCTTCCTTCCCCCCTCCCGTCCACCGCTCCCCACTCACCGCGACGTACAGCTCCCTCCCCAGCCCGTCCACCCACCGCACGGTCACCACTTCCTCATCCCCCCCTCCCATGTACACCTTCTGCCGGGTCACCGCATACCACGGCTCATCCCCACTGTGGTACTCGATCCGTACCGCTCCCTCATCGTACGGGGTGTCCACCGCCACCAGCCTCCCGCGCCCGTCATACCGATACCTCACCCACGCTCCACTCGGATCCTCTTCCCTCACCCTCACCCCCCACCACAGGTCCCACTCGATCCTGCTCTCGTACTCCCCACCCTCCCTGCTCCCCTCATAGATCACCACCGGATACTGCCCCGCCTCTTCGTCGTACTCGTACCTCACGTAGCTCCCGTCGGGATACTCCTTCCTCTCAAGGTTGCCCCGCTCGTCGTACGCCATCCGCCACGTCCGCCACTCCCCTCCTCTCACATAGGCTCTCACCTCAATGAGCGATCCATGCTCGTCGTAGCTCCCTTCCCTCAGCCACAACAGCTCACCCCTCTCGTCGTACACCTCGATCCGCTCAGGGTGCGCGCGCAGGTACCGCCCCCCTCCTATCTCCGCATACGTAAGCTCCGCTACCTTCTTCCCCCCGCCCCACTCCTCTTCGTACCGCTCAATGTTCCCCCACTCGTCGTACTCGTACCTCACCACCCGCTCCACCGCTTCCCCTCCCTCGTACGACCAGTGACGCTCCTCCTCCACGTACACAACGTACCGCTTCCCCCATAGCCGCTCCTTCTTCACAAGGTACTCCGCCTCCTCCAGCACGTGCCCATCCGCGTCATACACCACCACCTCCTCCACCATGCCCCGCAGATAGTAGTCGTCGTTCCGGTACTTCCTCACCTCACGACGCCCGTCAGGTCGCCTCACTTCCACTTCCCTGAACCCGTAGAACAGCCGCTCCACCCGGTCGTACCGCCCCCCTCGGTACCGGTATTCCTCCCGGTACGTCCGCTCACCTCGTACCGCACCACTCTCCCCCGCATCGTACTCCACCGCCACCACCTGCCACTCCTGCTGCGGCATCTCCACCGTTCCCCCTACCTTGCCCCACTCAAACCGCACCGCCCCCCCGTACGGATACCTCACCTCCGTAAGCAACCCCACCTTCCCACACAGGTTCCGCCTCACCTCAAGCGGCTGCCCAGGGACCTTAAGCACGTGGTCAACCGCCCCGTCCCCGTCTATGTCCACCATCTCCACGCTCACCCCGTCACTCCCCAGATTCCCGTCAAGCCCAAGGCTCACGGTGACCTCCGCCACAAAGAGGTCGGCACCCACCGAACCTTCCACCCCTACACTCAGCGTGTACCCTTTGCGCTCCGTGAGCGCATCCTGCACCACAAAGGGGTTCACCGCACCAATCACATCAGCAGCCCAGGTGAACGCCGCATCAAGCGCATCCCCTATGGTGCTCTCTATCGCACCTCGAATCGTCTCATCCTCAAAGCACGAGACCACCGCCTCGGCGGCACTCTCCAGTACTCCGCTCAGAGGGTCCGCCCAGCTCCCCGGCACCGTAAGGGCGACAGGTTCCTCCGCAAACCGGTCCCCAAGGTTCACCCACACGAGAAACCGATCGCTCCCCGCCTCCTTCCTCACCAGATCGGGAAGGCCGTCCCCCGTAAGGTCGTAGAGCCCTTCCTCACTCCGGTGCTGGGTACCGCTTATCGAGACCGTCCCACTCACACTGTAGATCCCGTAGGTATAGCTCAGCCCCACCGCACCCCCTACCGTGGCACTCACACTGCTCCCCAACCCCCCCTCGACACCTACCACTTCCTCCAATCCTCTCCCGAATATCCCCTTCTCACTCTCCTTCGTGCCTCCCTCCCACGTCTCTTCCTCTCCCCACCCATACCCCTCCCCCACCCGTACCCGATACCCTTCCCCTCCCTCCCCCACCCAGTCAGGAAGCCCATCGCCTGTAAGATCGACAAGCCCCGCCTCCTCGTCACTCACCCCCACACTCAGCTGCACCGAAATACCACCTCCCGCATCCTCCACCTTCGGAACCACCTTCCGCACAATCCCCCTCGAGTCCACGGCAAGAAAGATCGAGGGTACCGTGCGCTCCCCTCCCCCCCAACTCATCCCTCCAATCGGCGCACTCCACCCACGATTCCGATGCCACCCCACTGTCCCCTCCCCTTCCACCAGCCCCACCCTCCCTATCACCTCCTTCATCCCAAACCCACTCCCCGTCCCCCACACCACCTCTACCTCCCCATCCTCCCTCACCGTAAGATGGTCCGGATACCGATCCCCGTTCACGTCCATCACCACCCGCTCCTGCTTCCCCCACCCCTCCTGCATGCTCACCCCGTTCACGTACGTCTTCTGCCCCCCCGTCGCACTCACCGCAAGCGGCGGAAACCCTCCACCACCCCCTCCCCTCGTCACCTCATACGCATCACCCCCATGCCTCACAAGCCGCACCACTCCCCCCTCCCCCAGGTAGCTCGCGTACGTGTACACCACTTTCCTCATCTTCTTCTGTCCGTCTTCCTCCACAAACTCAGCCCCCTCCCTCATACTCACCGGCCCCACCCACTTCGCTTCCTCCTCTACTTCCTCCACATCTCCCCCCTCCGTCTTCCCAAAATACTTAAGGCGTACCTCATCACCTTCCCTGTTCGGATCCATCGTCACTATGTACGGAAGTGCTTCACCCCCACTCTGCCCCTGGGACTCAAGCGCTTCCCTGCTCACTTTGCTCGCATCAAACTCATAAAACCCGTTCCAGATCCCATACGTCCACCCATACTTCCCCCCTCGAAATACCTCACCCTCGTATGCCGCCACTTCCTCTCCCCCTCCCCCCACACCAAACACATCTTCCTCGCTAAGATCCTCATCGCTAAAAAGGTGCACTACCCGCTCCTCTACCTCCCTCCACCCTCCCTTCCACACAGGTACCTCAACGACCAGCCCCCTCCTCACCCCTCCCCACATCCCCTCACACCACCCCCAATCCTCATCCTCCCTCCCCACTACCTCCTCCCCTACCTCCCACTCCCCATCCGCATAGTACCTCACCTCCCCACTCCCTTCCTTCCATGCCACCACCCCCAGCCCCTTAAGCCACTTCGCCGCCGCCTCTTCCTCCCCTGCCCTCACCTTCCACACCCCCTCCTCCTTCACCCGCTCATAGTACTCACTCCGCCGCTCAAGCAGGTACATCCTCACCACCCGCTCAAGCAGCGCCCGCTCCTCTCCCCCAAGCCCGCGCCTCACATACACCCACCCCTCGTCCGCTTCCTCAAACCACTCCCGTCCCCCACTCCCCACCTCCTCCTCTACGTACCTCAAAAACTCCTCCTTCTCCCCCGCATCCACTTTCACCACCCGCCACTCATCACCACACTTCACCACCACCCCCTCCTCCTCCCATCCCACACTCCCTAATGCCGCTACCACCGCCTCATACTCCTCCTCCCCCACCCCCTCCTTCAGCACATACCTCCCCCCTTCCTCCTCATACCACCCCTTCTGCTCATCACTCAGCTGCTCATACATCTCCTCCGAAAGCTCCTCACACCCCCTCCCCATACCTCACCCCCCCCTACCTCTTCCCACAGAAGCGCCTCATACGCTCCCTCCTCAATCGGGACCGCACCCCCTTCCCCCTCCCACCGATACGCCTCACTCCACCCTCCCCGCTCTATCTCCACCTCAACCCACCCATCACCACGCCTCACCCCCACCTCCCCAAGTTCCTCCACCTCACCCCCTCGCTCCTCATACCCCTTCCATCGCCCCCCTTCCTCCTCCACCCACACCTTCCCCCACTCTCCCTCCGCCACCACAAGCCGCCCCCCTCCCTCATCCCCTTCACCCCCGTCCCACTTCCCGTTCTCCTCTCCATACCTCCCTCCATACCCCACATACTTCCTCCCCCCCTCCTCCTCTACCCACCTCCACTCATACCCATCCCCTATCCTGTACCCCACCACAGCCTTCAGCTTCTCCACCTGCCCCCCATACCACTCCCTCCACAACCTCACCACCACGTCAGGATCAAGCTCACACCTCACCTCGTTCCCATCCTCCCCCACCACCACTACCTCCTCCTCCCCCTCGCGATACGCCATCGTCGCCCGCCCCTCCTCGTACGCGTAACACGCCATCATGTACGCTCCCTTCTTCACATCCACCTCACCCCCACCTGCCTCCTTCACCGTCACCTCCTCATCCCCATACGACTCCACCACCTCCTTCATCTCCACAAATCGCACCTCCTTCGGAATCACCCATAGGTGCTCCCTCAACCCAGCCCTCACCTCCTCCCCCTTATCCCCCTCCACTATCTCCCTTAACCCCTCCTCCCAGTTGCCCCGCCGCACCACTCCAACGACAGTACCTTCATCATCCCTCACTACCTGATATACTTTCAACCACGGATTCTTCTCATCTTCATACGAGCCCATCCACTCCTGCCACCCCACAGGTGCCACGTACTCCTCCCCCCGCCACCCCACATCCTCATACAGCTTCACCTTCCGATACCTCACCTCAATCGGTACCTTCACCTTCACCCCTACCGGTACCTCCTCCCCCTTCACCACCACCGCCCACACAAGTTCTTCCCCTACTTCCACCCTCACTTCCTTCACCAGCTCCTCCCCTACCCCCACCTCCCCCACCTTCTCCACCCCCCTCTTCCCCCGCTTCCACACTTCACCTACCACACCCCCCACCTCAGGCTCCACCTCCTCTACCCCTACCCGCACCTCCACCACCCCACTCCTCAACACCTCCCACTTCCTCACCACCTCCTCCCAATAGTACACCTTCCCCTCTTCCCCACCCCCCTCCTCTCCTCCTACCTCCCCCTCCAACGCCCTCCTCTCAAACCCTCCCCCCGTGTTCTTCCAGTACTCCCCTCGCCCCGCTTCCACGATATCCACAAGCCCATCACCGTCTACATCCACAAACCCACTCCCCCGCCTCGTCTTTCCCCAACTCCACAAGCCCCCCACATTCACCGGCCCCACCCCAGCCCACGCCCCCACACTCATCTCCCACTGATCCTCATCCCCTATCCCACTCCCCACCCCCGCATCCTCGTGCGGCCCCTCAAACCCTCCCCCTGTGTTATACCACACCTCCAACACCCCCCCTCGCCCCACCCTCACCACGTCCACCTTCCCGTCCCCATTAATGTCCACTACCGCCTGCTCCACCCACCCCCCTCCCACACTAAACCCCATGCTCGCCCCCACACTCGCCACCGGAGTCCGCTCTATCTCCCACAAGGGCTTCCACTTAAGCCCATACAACACCGCCTCTACCGTCAGGTCCATCCCCATCCCCCAACTCCACCGCTCGGTCACCCTCCCCCCTACACCCTCCCCCACCCCTCCCCACTCCTCCTCCACAAACCCCTCATACGCCCCGTCCCCATCCACGTCCGTAAGCCCTTCATACCCCATCTCGTACCGGTACCACTCCTCTCCACCCCTCCCCACCACCACCGCCTTAAGCTCACTCGCCCCAAATACGTTCTCCTCATACTCGCACCAATACCTCACCACCTCCTCACCCTCCACCTCAACCACCACTTCCTTAAGCCGCTTCGCCCACTTCACCCCCTTCCCTCCCCGCCCGTCCACCCGTACATCCCCACGCCCCTCCCACTCCACCTCCACCCGATACGCCCCCTCCTCAGCCCCCCACCCCACATACCTCACCTCAGCAAGATACACCCCTCCCCACTCGTCCCGCTCATACAGCCACTCCACCCGGTTCCCATACGCGTCCTCTTCCTTGCTCTTGTACCAGATGTACGTCCCCCCTCCACCCTCCACCTTCCCCCCATTCCCCCCATACCTCACCACCACCCCGTCCTTCCGCCTCACCTCCCACTCGTCTCTTTGATCATAATACTCCACCTCCTCATACCCTCCCCCCTCCCGCCTCCTCCGCCACTCACCTCCCCCTACCTCCACAAGCTCCTCCCCCTCTAGCTCTATCCGATCACCCCCCTCATACCTCGGTACCCCCCACCGGTCACTCCGCTTCACCTCCCCCACCTTCAACCACCACCCCTCCCCCACATTCCCCCACCCCTTCCCCACATACCTCACCTCAAGCTCGGGCCTCATCCCCCTCCGCCCCTCCGGCACCCACAACGGTACCCTCACCCCCTCCCACCCCATCCCACCCACTCCCCCTACCCCCACCTCCACCACCCCTCCTTCCACCTCCCCTACCCCCACCCCCTTCACCGCATTGATGTCCACTTCAAGCGGCTCCACCCCCTCCGGTACCTTCAATACCGCCGCCACCATGTCCGTAAAGTGCCTCGTCTCCACCACCACCCGCCCCCCTTCCGCCTCCCCCTTACCCACAAGCCGCCACCGCCCACGCCACTCATCGTAGTAGTACACCCGTACCTCCCCCCCCCACCCCCTCCTCCACCGGTATCACCACCTCAACAGGCTCCTCAAATACAATCCCATCAGGATAAAACCGATACCCCGCCGCCCCACCCGTCACGTTCTCCCGCCACTCACCCACCTCCTCCACCTCCCACAACGGCTCGATCCTCACTTCCACCTCACCCCGTACCGCCCCCTCCGGTACCCGCACCTCAACTCCACCCCACCCCACCACCACCCCTCCCCCAGGCCCCACCACCCCCTCACCCAACACCCCCTCCTCCCCCTCACCCCCACCCCACACACCCCATAAGCACTACACACACCCCACACCCCACCACACCAACAACCGCACCCTAAGGGTATCGTTGGTTCTTCTCATACACTACCTCCTTATCATGCCTGCTGATCCCCTACTTCACCTCCCGAAACTTCACCCTCACCCCCACCTCCGGAAACTCATCCTCAGGTGAGATCACCACGATATATCCATACCGCCCCCCGGTCCTCACCGGTGGCTCATCATCCTCCATCCTCGTCACATCCGCCCCATTGCACCTCACCACATACCCATCCCCGTCCCTAGACACCCCCAGCCTGTTCACCTGCCCATATCCCCTCTCTATCGCACTGCTTTGCTTCCAGCCCTCAAACGCCTCGAACACCCCGTCCACTACCTCCCCCACTATGTACTCCCCCTCGATGGTGATGAGGACTACGTACATTACCTCATCCCCACCTTCCTCCCCCTCGTTGAACACCACCCCATATCCCGCTGCCCCATCCCCACACTCCTTTACCACCTCGACCTCCCACCCCTCAAACGGATCCTCCTCCCCTACCCCTGCCCACATCGTCACCCCCGCAGACCCCCAGTCATCCGGATCGTTCGTTTCAAAAACCACCCACCCATCTTCACCCTCAACAAAAAGGTCCTCCCGCTCCTCAATCCCTCCTCCACCCACCACCCCATCCCAGCCCCCTTCCCACAGCTGTGCACACCCCATCAGCACAAGCCCCAGTCCAATACTCAGCACAACATCTCTGTACCTCATATGTACCCCCATGTCATTGCACATCCAACAACTGAAGCATATAGTCTTCGACCTTCCCCCCCACTACTCCACCGCCGAGAAATTCCTCCTCATCCGGTCGTATGCACAGGTAGATGTACCGGTCTTCTGTGGTGGTATTCTCCAACAGCAACGTCTCCTCTTGCACAAGCCGATGAGGGAGCTCGCCTTCCACTCCTCCAATAAAATCCGTCTGGTCTCCCTGGTTGATCCCCTCCTGAAAAAACTTCACCTGCGCACTCCACCCGCCAGGAACCTTTACCTTGTACCAGTCGAGATCCCTCACCTCCTGTCCATCAGAGCCGCGGTAGTACCACGCATTCCCTACAACCGTCCTCCTCTCAAATGAAAGCTCCTTCGCACTCTCCTTCCTGTCATTCGGCTCGTCCCCATCCTGCCTCACCACGCCCGCCACCCCCATGCGATCCCTCCCCGGCCCAAAGACACGCTCCCCTCTCACCTTCAAAAGTCGATAGTAGTACCTCCCCTCCCCCTCAAGCCATCTATGCCAGTAGCTCGTCCCCTTCCCTCGATACACCTCCTTAAAGACCTTCTCCCCAAGGCCGTCTTCTGCACACTCGAGGATATACTCGTCCGCTCCGGGATCCTCTTCCCACTCCACGTACACCGCATACTCCTCCACAAAGCTCTCCACTTCCACCTCGCACGGCCCAGGATCGCTCCACACCTCCGTGAACACCGAAAGCCCACCTTCCACACATCCTCCGCTCACTACCACGAGCAAAAGTACCGGCCCATATCTCCAAAATCTCAATTTTCTCACTTTTCTCCATCCATCTCCTTTGCTTGTATGCACTTATCCTCTTTATCAGTATACCATGCCGTCGTCCCCTGTCAAGTTTCACAGGCTACACCTCACCCCTATTCCCATTCTCATCCCCCACCACGGATCAGCGTATGAGACCACCTCCCCTCCCACCGATACCCCCACCTGCCACCCTCCCCCCACCTCATACCACGCATCCACCCCCATCCCAGGCCCTACCACCACACTCACTATCCGCTCCGTATCCCCATACTTCTCCTCGTGTACGAGGACATCCACCCGAACCAACGCCTCCACGTGCACCTCACACATCACCACCCTACTCCCCCAGTGCCACCCCCCTCCACCCAACACCTCTATACTGTGTAACATACTCTTCTCGTATCCCACTTCATTGGTACATACCCCATACCCCACCCCCACCCGCCATACCTTCCCCCACCTCTCCACCACACCCTCCCTCCCCCACCCCTCACCTTGAGATTCCCACCATACCCTCAACGCCCCAATCCCCATGATGATATAGAAAAGATCATGAGTCCTATAGCCATTGCCCAATCGAACAAAAACCCGTACCATTTTCTGCTATGAAAGACTGGCGCGCCATCCTCGAACCCCTCGCCGCAGAGGCCCCCATCCCTCCCGACCCCTCCTCACTCCCCTCCCGCCCCCTCGCCCCCACAGAACGCGCCGCACTCGAGGCCCAGGGCAACCGGGCCGAGAACTGGGAGGCGATACGCGTCCATCCCTCCTTCACGCCTCGCGGCATCTGGTACTCCACCTTCAGAGGATCCTGCTACCTGGGCCTCTTCGAACCCTCCGACCACGACCTCTTCCCCGAGGGGATCTACCACTCGGTGATCCGCCACACCGTGGTCTGCTCCCACGCCAGGATCCACCACTGCCCCCTTCTCTCCAGCCTCTACATCGACGAGGGAGCTGAGGTGATCCACACCACCAGCCACACCCCCTCCCCCTTCTCCGCCGGTCTTCTCCCCACCATCTCACCCGGCATAGAGACCGGTGGGCGCGAGATCACCCCGTGCGACGTCCTCACCCCTGACCTCGCCATCGCCCTCACCACCCGCCCCCTCCCCGGTGGCCTCGAAGAGGCCTACGCGAACTTCCTCACGCACTACCGGGACACCACCCTCTTCCCCTTCTCCTACATAGGCCCTAAGGCCCACGTGGCCCACTGCAGTACCCTCTCCTCCGTCTACATAGGCTCGCATGCAGCCGTCACAGGGAGCAGCCTCACACACGTGACCATCCACTCCTCCGAGGAGGCGCCGACCCTCGTGGGAGAGCACACCACACTCCAGGAGGCGATTCTCCAGGAGGGCGTCCACGTGACCACCGGCGCCGTGGTGCGGCGGAGCCTCCTCATGGAGGCCACCGGTGCGGAAGACCACGGCAAGATCGAAGGGAGCATCGTCCTCCCCAACACCCACATCGCCAAAGGCGAGGTCACCGCGAGCCTCGTCGGTCCCTTCGTGGGCTTCCACCATCAGTCCCTCCTCATCGCCGCATGGTGGCCCGAGGGAAAGGGGAACATCGCCTACGGCGCCAACGTGGGATCCAACCACACCTCACGCCAACCCGACCAGGAGATCTGGCCCGGAGAGGGGATGTTTTTCGGCCTGGGTTGCAGCATCAAGTTCCCCGCCCACTTCAGGGACGCTCCCTACACCACCATCGCCACCGCGGTGATGACCATGCCCCAGCGCATGGAATACCCCTTCTCCCTCATCACCCAACCCATCTCCTACCCCAGCGAGGTGCCCACGGCCTACAACCAGCTCATGCCCGGGTGGATGCTCACCGGCAACGCCTACGGCCTCTTCCGGAGCGAGGAGAAGTTCCGCACCCGAAACAAGGCGAGACGCTACCGCCCCGAGTTCGAGATCTTCCGCCCACGGATCCTCTTCCTCATGGACAGAGCACTCGACCGACTCTCCTCCATAGGAAGCCCCCGACCGTTCTATCTCCCCGAGCACCTTCCCGGAATCGGCAAGAACTACGTCACCGAAGAAGACAGGCTCGGAGCCTTGGAGGGCTACCGACTCTTCCTCGAGTACGGCATCCTCCGCATCCTCCTCGGTCTCTCCTCGTGTGAGGACGCCACCTGGCACAACGAAATCCAGCCACTCGTGGAGAAGTACCACCTTCCCGAACAACGAGAAGCGCAGATCCCCCGATACCTCGAACTCCTCGATGCGGTGTGGGACCGGATCGAAGGATCGAGGCACAAAGACGCCGTACGGGGGAGACGCATCATCGACGACTACCTCACCACACATCCGGAAGAGGACGCGGTGCTGTCCACGCTCAGGAAGCGGTTCGACGAGGAACGGAATCGCCTCACTCACTAGGAAAAGGAGCGCGTCGTGAACCCCCAGGATGTCCTCGCCTCACTCCACCGGGCCGGTCACCGACCCCGACTCGCCGGATATTCCGCCCTCGACCGCTACTTCAAGGTGAAGGGAACCCCCACCCACCTATGGATCCAGAGCACCGCCGAGCTCGTCGACCTCGCCCGCCTCTTCGAAGGACTCGAATACCCCGGCCTGGAGGGAGTGGAGGCGGCCCTCAGCCTGGAAGACACCCGCATCTACTTCCTCACTCCCCACACCCCCCCTCCCCACCCCCTCCTCGCCCTCACCCACGACCCCTCGCGCGACGCCTTCCAGGCTCCCGACGCCCTCTACCCCCTCCTCCGCTCCCCCACCCTCGCCCTCTCCACCCCCTTCACCCTCACCGACGCCCTCACCTGCGCCGTACTCCTCTCTCGCTACCCCTACACCCCACCCCCCACCCTCCCCACCCTCATGCCCTCCCCCCGGCCCGCCATCGAAACCCAGGCCGCAACCCTTTCCCTCATCCTCACCGGCCAGACCCCCTGGCACGGCCTGGCCCTCCTCTCCCGCACCGAAGCCCTTCCCCGACTCTGGCCCCCGCTCGCACGACTCCGCGACGTCCATCACGTCAAGGACTACCACCCAGAAGGGAGCGTATGGGAGCACACCCTCGAGGCCCTCAAGCACCGCAAACGCCCCGACCTTCTCCTCTCCCTCGCCATCCTCCTCCACGACATAGGCAAACCAGACGCCGTACCACACGGCACCAACCGCTTCCACCTCCACGCCAACATCGGCGCCCGGATCGCCCGCACCTTCCTCCGAGACCTCGGCTTCCCCTCCTCCCTCCAGGACGACGTGGCCTTCCTCGTGCGCTACCACATGCTCCCCGGCGCCCTCCCCCGCATCCCCCCCCAGAGCATCGCCGAGATCCTCTCCTCACCCCTCTTCCCCGTGCTCCTCGAACTCTACCGGTGCGACCTCTCCTCCACCTTCCGCGGCCCCCAACCCTACTACCAGGCCTGCAGGGCCTACCGCTCCTTCCTCAAGGCACGACGCAACCCCTTCAGGGACCCCCGGCTGAGACGCCTTATCAAGCTGTACGTGGAATGACCTACCCCCACAAATCGAGGAGGAAGGACTTGAGCGCCTCCAGGGTGTTGGGGATCTTCACGGCCCGCTTCTCCTTCGCGAGCACCTCCTCCAGCTGGGGAGGGAGGGGAGGCCTGATCCCCAGCGCCTCCTCGACCACCTCGAGGAACTTCCCCGGATGCGCCGTGGCGAGCGTCACCACCGGCGCCACCCCCCTCTCCCGTTCCAGGAGGCGCTCCGATGCCTTCACCCCCACCGCCGTGTGAGGATCGAGGAAGACCCCCCGCTCCCGCCAGTACCGGGCGATGGTATCGAGCGTCTCCTCGTCGGTCACCCGTTCACCCCGTATCACCGCGGCCATCCGGCGGTGATCTCCCTCGAAGAGGGCGAGGAGCCGCTCGAAATTGCTCGGATTGCCCACATCCATGGCATTCGAGAGCGTCCTCACCGACGACCGCGGCGTGAACACCCCGGTGGAAAGGTACTCCGGCACCACGTCGTTCACATTGGTGGCCGCGAGAAACCCTCTCACCGGCATCCCCCACCACCACGCATACACCCCGGCGGTGAGATTGCCGAAGTTCCCGCTCGGGACACAGAAGAAAGGCCTCTCCCCTCGCGCCTTCAGCTGGGCATAGGCCCACACGTAGTAGAACGACTGCGGAACGAGCCTCCCCAGGTTGATGGAATTGGCGCTCGTGAGAGGACACCGCTCACTGAGCTCCTGATCGAGGAAGGCCTCCTTCACCATCCGCTGGCAATCGTCGAACGAGCCGGCCACCTCGAGGGCATGGACGTTCCCCCCCAGTGTGGTGAGCTGCTTCTCCTGAAGCGGACTCACCCTCCCCGAAGGGTAGAGGATCACCACATCGATGTGCCGCCGGCCGTGGAAGGCCTGTGCCACCGCACTCCCCGTATCCCCCGAGGTGGCCGTGAGGATCACGGCCCGCCCCTCCCTCCGGGAGAGGAAGACCTCCATGCAGCTCGCGAGAAAGCTCGCGCCGAAGTCCTTGAAGGCGCACGAAGGCCCATGGAAGAGCTCGAGGAGAAGGATCGAATCGGTGAGCTCCCTCAGCACAGGAGAGAAGGGAAAGGCCCGTTCCACGAGCCGGCCCGCCTCCTCCTCGGAGAACTCATCGCCGAAGAGGAGGCGAACCATCTCGTACGAGACGTCGACGAAGCCCTTCTCGGGACCGAGGCGCTCGTAGAGGGGGGCGAGGTCCAGACGCTCCACCGGATGGTAGAGCCCTCCGTCCGGAGCAAGCCCCCGGAACACCGCCTCTTCGAACGAGACCACGTCCTTGGGATTCCTCGTGCTCACGAAACGCATGGCCCCTCCTATCTCCCGAAGAAGGCCTTGTGGATGACCCGGACCGCCTCCTGTCCCCGCTCCTCGTCCACCACGAACGAGAGATTGCGCTCCGAAGACCCTTGGGCGATGGCGTGCACATTGATCCCCCTCTCGCCCACGGCCTGGAAAAGCCGGCCGGCGAGCCCGGGCGTACCCCGCATATTCTCTCCCACGATGGCGATGATCTCAAGATCCCTGATGCACTCGAAGTCCGAGATGATCCTCGCCCTACGCTCCGGCTCGAGCGAGCGCTCCAAGGCATCGAGGGCCCTGTCCACCTCCTCCTTCCTGCACACCACACAGATGCTGTGTTCCGAGGAGGCCTGCGAGATCATGATGATGTTCACCTTGGCCTCGGCGAGGGCGGAGAACACGCGCGCCGCGATCCCGGGCACCCCCATCATCCCGCTGCCCTCTATGTTGATGAGGGCCACACCAGGAATCGAGGCGATCCCCGTGATGGGCCAAGGGTGCGGCTTGGGATGCTTCACGATGCGCGTACCCGGAAACCCGGGATTCATCGTGTTCTTTATCACGATGGGGATGTCCCGCTCCACCGCAGGGATCATGGTGTAGGGATGTATCACCTTGGCCCCGAAATAGGAGAGCTCCATCGCCTCCTGGAACGAAACCTCCTCGAGTACGAAGGCTTCAGGAACCACCCGCGGATCGGCGCTCATGACCCCGTCGACGTCGGTCCAGATCTCCACCTCCTCGGCACCCACGCCGGCCCCCACGATGGCCGCACTGTAGTCAGAGCCGTTCCTCCCCAGCGTGGTCGTCACCCCCTCTCTGGTTGCGCCGATGAATCCCGTCACCACATAGATCGCATCCCCGGCGAGCCTCTCACGGATCCTCCCATAGGTCTCCTCGAACTGCACCACCGCGCTCCCGAACGAGTCGTCCGTGAGCACCACCTCCCTGGCGTCCACGTACTCCGCCCTCTCACCCAGCGAGAGAAGGTAGCGGGTCACGAGGGTGCAGTTGAGACGTTCGCCGAAGCTCGCCACCAGGTCGAGACTCCGCCTGGAACACTCGCGCACGAGCTCGATGCCGTGAAGGATGCTCGAGAGATCCTCGAGCAGTGCGGAGACGGCATCCCACGCCGCCCCGGCCTGTGTCCCATCCCCCATGAGAGAGGAGAGTGTCTCCTTCTGCCTGGCGGTGAGCGAAGAGAGGTCCTCACGGTACGAGGGATCCCCCGATTCGGCCTTGCGGGCCATGGAGAGGAGGAGGTCGGTGACCCCCTTCATGGCCGAGAGCACGACCGCCACCGGCTCCCTCTCCCGAGCCTTCCTCACCAGCTCCACCACGTGGGCGATCTTCGGCCCATCGGCGACAGAGCTCCCTCCGAACTTCATCACCTTCATCTTTCCGGGTCCTCCATCCTGTGCTACAATGATCAGGCTCAATCATTGCAGAGATGAGGGGTTTTAGCAATACACAAACGGTATACTTATGCATTATCGCGGTAGAACGGCCCTGAAAACGAAAAAATATGCAATCCTCGCGTGTGCACTGCTCTGGGCCTCCTGTCGTACGCCGGCACCGTCCCCTCCCATCGCCCCCCCACCCTCCCCCGCCCTCCCCACTCCCGCGGAAAAACCCCTCCCCTCCCTCCCCCCCGATCTCTTCCCCGTACACGGCAAGGACGACCGGCCGGTGGCGGCCTTCCGGTCCGACACCGGGGAGGCCCTCATCCTGTGCACTCCCGGCGCCCCATACCGCTGGGAAGAGCTCTCCGACATCAACCGTATCTACCAGAGCGAAGACCTGCCCGAACTCGCGATCGCGTGGGTCACGGAACAGGGCCTGGAGCGCATCCCCCTCGGCCGGTATCCCGTGCTCAAGGAGGCACGCCCCCTCACCCTCGCCTCCCCCCGCAGAGGGATAGCGCTCCTTCTCACCTGCCTCAAACCCCAGAAGATCGTGCATCTCCTCGTCTCCTCCGGCGGGAACGGCCTGCCGTCGATCGACACCTTCTTCACCACGCCCTCCATGACCACCTCCTTCCAGGACCTCGACACAGACGGCACCATCGACGTGCTGGTCACGGAGACCGTACGCGAGGAGGGCGTGGGCCGGGAGACCTATCTCTCCTGGTACACCTGGAACGGGATCCGATTCTCCCTCGAACGGTCGCTCGGCATCGTACGCAGCCTGAAGGCATTCTTCTCGAAGGCCGGAAGGCTCATCCGCAACGGACCCGATCCCTTCCTCTCCTACGCCTGCGTGCCGGAGGCGGAGACACTGGAAGACATCTTCCTCGCAGAAGGAGGGGACACGCTCGGTCTCCACGGGATCCGAGGGATCACCTTCCCCGAGATCTCGGAGAACCCCTTTCCGGACGGAGGAAGGCCGGGGGAGAAGATCCTGGTCCCGGTCCGCATCGAGACCGGGGAAGGATCATTCGTCGCCACCGCCTTTCTCGGACTCAAGACCTTCCCCTTCCAGGACCCCCCCTTCGAGTTTCTCATTGACAGACCCCCCACCAATCCGTAGAGTGAGGCACCATGAGATACCGAATCGAAGGCGGTTTCCCGCTCAAAGGCACCATCCTCGCCAAGGGGAACAAGAACGCAGCACTCCCCTGCATCGCCGCCTGTCTCCTCACCGACGAAGCGGTGGTCCTCGAGAACGTGCCCGACATCCAGGACGTGAGGGTGATGCTCGACATCGTCCAGTACCTCGGCGTCCAGGTCACGCGCCTTCGTAAAGACTCCTACAGGCTCAAGACCACCGATATCGTCACCTCAGAAATCCCTCAAGAGAAGGCGAAGCTCATCCGGGCCTCCATCCTCTTCGCAGGCCCCCTCCTGGCCCGTACCGGGAAGGCAGTACTCTCACCCCCCGGCGGAGACGTGATCGGTCGAAGGAGGCTCGACACCCATTTCCTCGCCCTCTCCGCCCTGGGTGCCCGGGTGGAGATCGACGGCGTCTTCAGGCTCACGGCCCACAGACTGGTGGGGGACGAGATCTTCCTGGACGAGGCCTCGGTGACGGCCACCGAAAACGCCATCATGGCCGCCGTGCTCGCCGAAGGCACCACCGTGATACGGAACGCGGCGTCCGAGCCCCACGTACAGGACCTCTGCCACATGCTGAACCAGATGGGAGCGCAGATCTCGGGGATCGGTTCGAACGTCCTCACCATCGAAGGAGTGGAGCGCCTCTCGGGTACCACCTTCGCCATAGGGTCCGACTACATGGAAGTGGGTTCGTTCATCGGACTCGCGGCCGTCACGAGGGGCGATGTGGTCATCGAAAACGCGGATCCCCAGCACCTCAGGATGACCAAACTCGCCTTCGGGAAGCTCGGGATCTACTGGGAACAAGAGGGGCGAACCATCCACGTGCCGGCCGGACAATCCCTCAAGGTGGTGCCCGATCTGGGAGGGGCCATCCCCAAGATAGACGATGCCCCGTGGCCCGGATTCCCGGCCGACCTCACGAGCATCATGACCGTGGTGGCCACCCAGGCCGAGGGAACCATCCTCATCCACGAGAAGATGTTCGAGTCCCGCATGTTCTTCGTGGACAAACTCATCGAGATGGGCGCACGCATCATACTCTGCGACCCCCACCGCGCCGTGGTCTCAGGGCCTTCACGGCTCCGGGGCTCCGAACTCACCTCGCCCGACGTACGGGCAGGGATGGCCATGGTGATCGCCGCCCTCTGTGCGGAAGGAGAGAGCCTCATCCACAACGTCTACCAGATAGAACGCGGATACGAGGATCTCGTGGAACGACTCCAGAACCTCGGGGCCCGCATCAGGAAAGAGTCGTAGTCAGCGCTCGATTCCGTAGTACGAACAGTACCATGCCACGAACCGCCGGATCCCCTCCGAAAGCGGGGTGGAGGGACGGTAGCCCACGGCCTCCTCGAGCGACTTCGTACTCGCATGGGTGGCCACCACGTCCCCGGGTTGCATCTCGCGATAGACGATCCTGGCCTCCCGACCCAGCGCCTCCTCGATGGCTCTGATGAAGTCCATGAGGCCCACGGGCGAACCGTGGCCTATATTGTAGACCCAGAAGGGAGCCGACGATCTGTCGGGCCGGGGATCACCCGGATCCCAGTCCCGCCTCTCGGGGAGAGGATGCTCCGCCACCCGCGCGACCCCCTCCACCACGTCTTCCACATACGTGAAGTCCCGCTCCATATGACCGTGGTTGAAGACCTCTATGGGCTCGCCTTTGAGGATGCGCTCGGTGAAAGAGAAGTACGCCATGTCGGGACGTCCCCAGGGACCATAGACGGTGAAGAACCTGAGCCCTATGGTGGGAAGGCCGTAGATGTGGCTGTAGACGTGCGCAAAGAGCTCGTTCGAGCGTTTGGTGGCCGCGTACAAGCTCACCGGATGATCGACCCCATCCCGCTCGGAGAACGGGACCTTCTCGTTGAGCCCGTAGACGCTCGACGTACTGGCGTACACCAGTCTCTCCACTCCGCAGCGCCTCGAAGCCTCGAGCACGGCCCAAAACCCCTCGATGTTGCTCTGCAGGTAGACCTCCGGATGGGTGAGGGAATAGCGGACCCCCGCCTGGGCCGCGAGGTGGATGACACGTTCCACCCCGTGACGCCGGAGGAGGGTCTCCAGGAAGACCCTGTCCCGAACGTCCTCGAAGTAGAAGATGTAGCCCTCCCAGATCCTCGAGCGCATCCCTTCCCCTCGTTCGCCCACCACGATCCCGTGCTCCGCAAGACGCGCCTTCTTGAGCCCCACGTCATAATAGGGGGAGAGGTTGTCGATCCCCACCACCTCGTGTCCCTTCCGCAGGAGGAAATCCACGAGATGGAATCCCACGAAACCGGCACTCCCCGTCACCAGAAACCTCATGTCGCTTCGTCCTCCCTCTGTCGGTACACCTTGTCAACGCATCGCCCTCACCAGGAGGAGGAGGCTGAGACCCAGGAGCACGGCGCTCCCCACCACGAGGACGGCGACCGCCGCCCCGCTCCCACCCAGCGCCATGGCCGCCGCAATGAGACGGGCGCCCCCCTTGTCCATCATATCCGCCCCCCACCACACCGCCGCAGCCACGAGAGGTCCCCCCACCACGAGCAACCCCCACGATCGCCTCGCAGCCCTGTAGCGTCCCCTCCACGCGAGGGCGAGCACGAGAAACGATCCTATCAGAAAGAGCACCGCCCTGTATATCCGTATATAGATGAGGGTCGTGATCTCCCCTCGGGGAAGGAGCACCCGATCGGGAAGCCACACGAGCTGGAAGAGTTCGGACAGCGTCCTCCCCTCCCACCCTGTGCCGCCCAGGAGCAGGAGCTGATCCACATCGAGCCCCACCGGCACCAGGAACGCGGGGTCGTACGGGACCTCGCCCTCCCTCTCGGGAAGGAAGCGCACCGACCGGTCGCTCCGCCCCACACAGTGGAGCACGAGGATACCCCGCTCGATCTTTGCGTAGGGCGCCCGGAGCCGGTAGACCAGGCTACCCTCCCGTCCCACACCGGTCACCTCCACCCCGAAGCCGTAGGTCCCCTCGGCCACCCGGATCACCCTCTCGAGATAGAAGAAGTCGACCCTGTCGTCCCCCCTCCTCGCGAAGAAGACACGGGGAATCCCCCCCACGTCGGACAGATTCGCTATCTCCTCGTAATAAAAGGCGTAGGATTCCACCTGCTCCCTGGCCTCCTCGTAGTACCGCACCACATCGGCGTCACGGGGCCGTTCCTCCCTGAGCCGCATGAAGGCATAGTAGGCGCCGAGATAGTCTCCTTCCATGAGACGCTCGTACGCCTGCCGCTTGGCGGCGAAGAAGTCCTTGTCCTTCCGTGAGGAGGCTGTCTCCTCCTCACGCAGTATGGCATCCCACGCCTTCGCCTGGAGCCTTCTCGCCTCCACCAGGGACGGCTCGATCGCATGGGCGAGCCGCGCATAGTAGTACGCCGTATACGCGTCCTCCTTCTGGAAGGCCTCTTCCGCCAGACGAAGGGCCTCCCCCGCCGAGAGGTTGTGCGGTACGGCCGGGAACCCCTCCTCCTCCCCCGCCTCCTCCACCGTGGGCCGTTCCCGCTCCAGGGTACGAAGCTCCTCCCGGTACGACTCATCCGAGGGGATCAGCCTCGTGTAACTCCTGAGCGCCTGCAACATCGTCGCCCCGTCCCCCCGCTCCTTCGCACGCTCGTAGACCTCGAGAAACTCCTCGGCGAGCCGGGTCCTGTACTCCAGGTGGCGTGCATTCCGTATCACGAGCGGCTTGACCCCCTCCTGGAGGAGGAGATAGGCCCCCGCCTCCACCACCACGAAGACGAGGAGACCCTGGAGGATCCTGAAGCGATCCCTCACATCCTGCTGGACGAGCAGGTATCGGGAAGAGAAAAAACCCACCACCAGGACCACCGAGAGGAGATGAAAGAAGAGGAAACCTCCCAGCCAGTCGGCGACACCCTCATACAACCGCCACGAAGCGGCGAGCAGGGGGTGCACAGGAGCCTCCGCCTTCCCCATGACATAGGCCCATCCCATCACGAGGACGAAAGAGACCAGATAGCAGACGAAGAGCCCCCTCACGATACGCCCTACGGGACTCACCATGCCACCTCCTCCCGGAGGCGTGCATAGGGCAGGAGGAAGAGGAGGAAGAGGAGGCCGCATACTCCGATGAAGGCGGGGATGGCGAGAACCACGTAGTCAAAGGACACGGGAATCCGGGACGCGACTTCGACGAAGAGCGGCTCTTCGGTGAAGCGCTTCACCCCCCACATGAAGAGCCCGGGGGCCATACCCATACCGACGGCGAGGATCGTGTTGAAGAAAGGCCAGCGGGTGAATCTCACCCAGGTCCACATCCCGATCGAAAAGAGAAACCATGAGCCGAGGAAGAGAAGAGACCGAGGCGCCCCCATGGAAAAGGCCTGGTCCCACACCCCTTCCAAGGCCAGCGTCACCTCTTCCCACACGGAAGCCCAGCCGGGAATCGGGGCGAGGACCGCGGCGTCGTAGCCCCGGGAAAGGTCGATCGATTCCCTCTCTCCCAGGACATACCGTCCGGTCTCCTCGTCGAACCACCCTTCCGGGAAGAGGCGGACGACCGGCTCGCGTTCGAACCAGACATCCACGACCCCGGCATCGAACCTTCCCGAGGCATACACGAAGAGGTACCGATCCTCCGCCGTCCTCACGAGTGCCTGCGAAGAGACCGGCGAGGTGTAGCGCCATTCCAGGGCGGCCACCCCTTCCTCCAGGGGAGGAACGACGAAGGCGTACCAGAGGTAGAGATATCCTGTCATGAGCAGGGCGAGCTCCAGGATGGAGAGGAAGAGAACGCCCGGACGAACGAACACCCTCGAGAGGCTTATGATGAGCGCCAGTATTCCTGCCGAAGGGCCCAGGGCCCTCAGGGCCTTCAGGAAGAAAGGAAGCACTGTGCTCTTTCCATCCACCGTGACATACACGCCGTCGGCGAGTCCCCAGGAGGCCATCCCCCAGGAAACCACTCCCAGAAGGAGTATCACGAGGAGCCACCCCACATAGTACACAGGGAGGAAAAGAGAATCCCTCATGCCTGTTTCCTTCATCGATCCTCGTCGATCAGCATGTAGCCCTTTCTGATCACAGAAACGAGCACCCCCTCCAGATCGAGTTCGGCCAGTTTCTTCCTCAACAGGGAGACGTGCATATCCACGGCCCGGGACGATCCGTTTCTCATGCCCACGGCATGGGAGAGCGCCTCCCTCCCGAGGGGTTTCCCCCTGTGCCGCACCAGGAGGGAGAAGAGCTGCCCTTGCACGGGAGTGAGGCGAACCTCCTTCCCCTCCCGCCTGAGGACCCCATTGCGGTACTCACAGACCTTTCCTCGCAGCACCACCCGCTGGGGGAGAAAACGTCGGGCCCGTACCAGGAGCTCACCGACGCTCCAGGGTTCCTTCAAGTAGTCCCCGCACCCGAGGGCGAACGCCTGGGCAACGTAGTCGGCCGGACCATAGGGGATCCACACCGGTCCCCCCTCTCCGGTCTCGAGAGATATGGAAAGAAAGTCCTTCCAGGGAAGGGAGACCACCTGGCAGCACTTCGCCTCTTCGACGACGTCTTCCAGTATGACGATGTCCTCCTTCTGGGGATGGGGAAAATCCTTGTAGTCCAGCCAGAAGTAGTACCTCACATCTGCGTCGGGGAGGAATACTCCGATGGGTATCTCACGACCCCGAGGAATCATGCGGAAGCCCCAGGCGTTTCTTGAGATCCTCGAGGAGGACATCCGCCTTGTCCTCCGGTTTCTCGAGCTTCCTTATCTGTTCCTCAAGCGACAGGGTCGTGTCTTCCGCCTCGAGGGCCTCGGTGGCCTCGGCCTCGGCCTCCAACTCCTCGACTCTCTTCTCGAGTTCCTCGAACGCGGCAAAGGCGGAGGTATCAGAGAGTCCCTTTATGGTCTCCTGCAGACGTTTCTGGGCCTGGACCCGTTTCGCTCGTGCGATGAGGATGTTTCTCTTCCTCCTCGCGTCCTCTATCCTGTCCTGGAGATCCCGGAGCGAGGCCTTCAGCTTCTCCACCGTGGCGTGCTGCTCCTCATGGCTCTTCCTGTACTGTTCGAGCACCTCGAGAAGCTCGGCCTTCTTCACCAGAGCCTGCTTCGCCAGATCCTCCCTGCCGGCCTTGAGGGCCGTCACGGCCTTCTGCTCCCAGTCCTCGACCTGAGCCGCGTATTCGGACACCCTCTTCTCCAGCCTCTTCTCGTCCGCGAGGGCCTGGGCAACCGAGCGCTTCGCCTCGAGGAGCTGCTTGTTCATGTCGAGGAGGAGCTGATCGAGAAGCTTCTCGGGATCCTCGATACGCTTGAGAAGGGCATTGAATTGAGCCTTCACGGCCCTCACGAGGCGCTGAAAGAAGCCCATACCCTTCCTCCCTATCCCAGGAAGACCTGGCCGTTGTTGTCTATGGCGAGGATCGTCTTACACTCCGAGCATCGAAAGCGACCCGGACGCGTGGCCTTCAGCTTCTTCGAACAGATGGGACACTTGAAGATCTTGGGGAAGATCTCGGTCTGTACCTTCTGCCCCCCTTCGGAGAAGTGGGCCACCGCCTCTTCGAGATTGTCCTTTATGGTGAAGAACTGAGAGAATCCGAGGAGCTGGAAGACTTCGTACACCTTCGGCTGGATTTCGAGGAGCACGATGTCCCCCCCCCTGGGCTTCACGGCCTTGAGGAAAGCGGTGAACGACCCTATACCGGTACTGGAGACATAGTTGAGCCCGCCGCAGTGGAAGATGAGACGGATGTATCCTTGTTCGATCGCCCTCGTGACCTTCTTCTGGAAAAAGTTCGAATTATACGTATCTATATAGCCCGTAAGAAACAGGATGAGACACCCAGGCACCGAATCGACCTTCTGAAGCCGTATCTTGAGGCTTTCATCCTTCTCCTCGTCGAATCCTGGGATGATGTCGTTATTTGCCATTCCCGAACCTCGCTTTTTGCTTCATGTGACCATACCTACATAATATAAGTCTATGTATGGTTTGTCAAATCCGCATCCGCTCCAACGATCACAATCTAAGTCCCTTATCGGCAGAAATCACCGCCCCATTTACAAGAGGAGTGGGCATCTTCACCAGATAACGGACGAGGTCCACCACCTCTTCCGCCGAGGCGATACGCGCCTCGGGCACCTCACGCCAGCGCTCCCGCTCCTCTCGCGAGGTGTACTCCGTGAACACGATACCGGGACAGATCACATTGCAGGCCACGTTCGAACTCCCGTAGGCCACGGCCACCGACTTCGCAAGCACCCCGAGCCCTGCCTTCGCCGCCGCATACGGAGCGATGGAGGTATATCCCCTCAGCGCGTCGCTTCCAGGACCCCCGAAAAGGACGATACGCCCATGCCCCCGCTCCGCCATCAGTCCCGCCACCATACCCACCACGGCCCCGGGTAGCACGAGGTTCCCCCGGGCCATCCGTTCCCACACCTCCAGGGATGCCTCCCCGAGGCCCACATACTCCACCGGCCCGGCACACCACACCACGATGTCGAACGGGAGGCGGGATGCCACCTCCTTGAGGAATACGTCCCCCTGGTCAAAGGGACACAGGAATCCGTCCACTTCTTCGGCAGTGCGCGCGCACAACGCACGCGTCTCCTCGAGCCGCGCCTCGTCGTGTCCTCCGTGGACGACGAGGGAGGCCCCCTCCTCTGCGAGCATGAGGCTCACCCCCCGTCCGATCCCTCCGGATCCTCCGACCACCAGGGCCCTCTTTCCTCCGAGCTCTTTCCGATCCTTCCGCACGCTTGACCTCCTCACGCCACTATCCTATCATGAGATAGGGAGCGGGTGAACGACATGAAGCGACTGTTCCTCCTGTACATGACCCTCGGAACCCTCCTGTGGGCATATGACCCTGTGGACGGTGTGCGCTTCGACCTCACCCTCGAAGACCTCATCGGGACGCTTCCAGAGGGGAAAGAGGAGGTATCGGGGTACTACCTCGTCCTCGATGGCATCATAGGGTCCGTGGAGGTCCTGGATCCCGGGGAGGGAGAGTCCTTCACCGCCCGGTTGGAGCTCGTCTCGGGCGCATGGCTCTCGGAGGAGGAGGTTGCCCTCTACCGTGCGGACGTGATCCTCAAGGGCGCAGAGTTCCGATCGAGGATACCCCTCTCGAGGAGGGATCCCATCCTCCCCGAGAGCCTCATCGAGAGGAGGAGGATCATCGTCCTATGCAGGCTCATCGACGTGGAATCCTCCCCGGACGGGACCCCTGTACCGGTGCTCCTCGCGAAAGCGGTGAGGGTGATCAGATGACTACTCGAATCTCACCAGATCGGGGGTGATCATCTCGAGACCCCTGAACCTCGCCTCGAGCACGGCGCGGGTGAGCACGTTTTTCAGTTCCCTCACGTTACCCGGCCAGTCGTACGAGAGAAGGCGGTCCATGGCCCCGGACGAGATCCGGGCCGGGCATCCGTACTGGTCCGCGAGCATCCTGGTGAAATACGAGGCGAGAAGCGGGATATCCTCCTTGCGATCGGTGAGGGGGGGGATCGAAATCTTCAGCACATTGATCCGATAGAAGAGGTCGGCCCGGAACCGCCCCCGCTTCACCTCCCCCGCCAGATCCCTGTGGGTGGCGCACACCACACGCACATCCACCCGGATCGAGCGATGCCCCCCCACCCTCACCACGCTCCCCTCCTCCAGGACACGGAGGAACTTCACCTGCAGGTCCGCCGGAAGCTCTCCCACCTCGTCCAGGAAGAGCGTCCCGCCGTCAGCCTGCTCAAAAAGCCCCGGACGTCTCCGCGCATCGGTGTAGGCCCCCTCCTCGGTACCGAAGAGTTCTGCTTCGATGAGAGAGGGGGGAAGTGCTCCGCAATTGACCGCCACAAAGGGCATCTCCCTCCTGGGAGAGAGATCGTGGAGGATCCGGGCCACGAGTTCCTTGCCCGTCCCCGTGGGCCCCTGGATGAGCACGGTCTCCTTCACCCGGGCCACCACCGAGATATATTCCCGGATCTTCACGATCGACTCGCTCTTGCCCACTAGGCGCTCGAGCGGAGACCTGTCCTCCACAGCCGGAGAGGAGTAGCCTTTGCACCGAAGTGCCCGCTGGAGTGCTCGATGGAGGGCATCCCTTTCAGGAGGGAAGGGGAGATAGTCCACGGCACCGAGATCCATCCCTCTCACCACCGTATGGGGCGACGGATCGGGAGAGCAGAGGATGAGGGGGATGTGGGGAAAGACATCCCCCAGTGTTCTCGCGACCCCCTGCCACTCATCCCCCGCACCGTGGACAAGGATCACCGCATCCGGTCTCTCATCACCGAGCCGGACCTTCACTGCGGCCTCATCCACCAGAACCATGGAGACATCTTCCGGAAGGAGGAGCCTGAAAAAGTCCTCGCTCCCTCCCTTCATATCTATAAGCGCTACTTTAATCATCTCGTGACTTGTTTAAACCGAACACCTTGTACACCATCACCAGAAGAGCGAACCAGAGATAATAGAACACCTTCAGGATCCGGAGGGGATTGAGGATGAACCCCTTCAGCGGGGGAATGCGCCCGTAGAACTCCTCGGGAGCCACCCTCTTCCTCCGTCCCGCGAAGACCTGCATCGTCTCGGGATGTACGATCACCATGGCAGGGGGAAGTTCCGCCCTGTGCTGCGACACCCACTCATCCCCGCCGCGAATACCGCTCCCTATCAGGATGAGGGCCGGCGTGGCCTTCTTCACCGCGGTGAGGATCGTCTCCTCCACCTCCTTTGGGAAGTTGCCGTGGTAGCGTCCCACCACACGAAGACCGGGGAACGTCTCCCGGATATTCCGCTCGATGGTGAGGATATCCTGAGGGCTCTCTCCGAGGAGGTACACCCGTTCTCCCTTCTCCTCCAGGAAACGGAGAAGCCGAACGATGAAGGAAAAAGGAAGGTACCTCACAGGGGCCTCCTGATGGAGCCGTCGAGCCGCCCACACGAGCGAACGGTCAAGAGGCAGGACCAGAGATGCCTCCTCGAGTATCCGCCGCTTCCGTTTCGAACGGCGGGCACGCATGCAATCCGAACGCCGTGCGAACACGATATGGTGGAGTCTCCCATCGAGGAGGAAGTGATGGAACACCCGCTCGAGATCCGCATCCTCCACGCGATCCACGGGGATCCCCAGGATACGGATCCTCTTCTTCCAAGGTATATTCGTCGCAGCTGTCATGATCCCCCCAATTCCCCCAGAACATCAGCGACCGATGATCTGGACGAACACCTTCCGGGTGCGCGGCCCGTCGAACTCACAGAAATAGATTCCCTGCCAGGTACCCAGGGCGAGGGTTCCCCCTTCCACAGGGATCGTCACTGAAGGACCGACGAGCGACGTTTTGATATGAGCCGCGGAGTTCCCCTCGGCGTGAGCATAACCGTCCTGGAAAGGCACGATCTTGCCCGTCTCCATGAGGAAGTCCCGTATCACAGAAGGATCCGCCGCCTCGTTTATCGTTATCCCCGCCGTGGTGTGAGGTGAATAGACCACACAGATCCCCTCCTCGACACCCGATCGGGCGACGATCTCCTGGACCTCCCGCGTGATGAGCACCACCTGAACCCTCTCTCCGGTACGCACTGAGATCCGTTCCATTCAGGTCTCGCCTCCCATCAGTCCGAGAAGGATGCGCATACCTTCCTCCATCACCCTGTCGTAGTCCGGATCATAGAGCGGAGGATGCGTCGACCGCCTCACCACCTCGGCATGGATGAGACGTCTCAGGATGTCGGGATCGTATTCGGGCCGTTCCGCCACCAGCCGGGAGATGAAACTCCCGATCGCCTCCTCGGAGGGGGCCACGTCATGAGAGACCACGAACTCCGTGATCCTCCCTGAGGAGAGGAGTTCTCCGTAGAGGGCCGTCTGTTCCTCGGTGAAGGTCTCCTCCTCCACCTTCACATCCGGCTCGATCCCATGCCTGTCGATCACCACCCCGCTGGGCGTATAGTAGCGGGCAACCGTGAGACGGAAACCTCCTCTGGGAAGCAACTGCACCTGCTGGACCGACCCTTTTCCGTAGGTCGTCTCTCCGACCAGCGTTCCCCTCCCCCTGTCCTTGAGCACGCCGGAGAGGATTTCGGCCGCCGAGGCCGTCCCCCTGTTCACCAGGACCACCACAGGGATATCCTCGTCCACCAGGAGATCTCCGGTGGCATAATAGGTGCGTGTAGCCTCGGAAGTCCGTCCCTCCTCCCTGAGCATGATCCCTTCTCTGAAGAAGAAGTCGGTGATCTCGAGAACCGAATCGAGGAGCCCTCCGGGATTGGAACGGACATCGATGAGGAGCCCCCGATACCCCCGTGCCTTGAACGCGGAGATGGCCTCCTCAACCTTCTCCGGGGTGTGTGGAGTGAACTGGATGATCCTGAGGATACCCACCTTGTGCTCGGGAAGGAACTCGTAGCGCACCGTGGGCACCTCGATGATCGCACGGGTGAGGGTCACATCGAACACATAGTCGCCCCCCCTCTTGATGGTGATGGTCACCTGCGTGCCGGGCTCACCCCTCAGGCGGGAGAGGACCTCGTCGATGGAGAGGTCCATCGTGGACTCCCCTTCTATCCCTATGATCTTGTCCCCAGCCAGGATGCCCGCGCGGTAGGCCGGAGTGCCTTCGATGGGGGCGACCACATCCACATAACCCGCATCCCCCCCGTTCGCGGTCTCCTTGGCGATATAGAGACCGATCCCTCCGAACTCCCCTCGGGTGGTGTCGGAAAGATCGCGGAGCTCTTCCTCCGAAAGATACTCGGAGTATGGATCATCCAGGCTCTCGAAGAGCCCTTCCAGGGCCCCTTCCAGAAGGACCTCCGGATCAGGCTCTTCGACATAGTGGTCCTGTACATAGGAAAAGACACTCTCGAAGAGAGAGAGGAGTTGATCCGTCGAACGGTCGAGAGCGAAGAGCCCGTCCGCCCATACAAGGGACATTAGGAACCCGAAGAGGAGGAGGAACCCTCCCCACCATATCCCCCGCAGTCGGACATCCCCTTTTTTCATCATCACCACCTTGAGCGCCTGTGTGAAGTCTATTCTCAGAGATACCTCCCGTTTTGTCAACTCGAGGAATCCTCACTTGACCCACATACCACCCCCTTTTAGACTAGAAGGTGATGATGCGAAAAATTTTCTTTCTCTTTGCCGCGTTGTGGGAAATGATCCGTTTCGCCTTTCTCTTCCTGATCCTCCAAGCCCCGATGCGGATCGAAGCGGGGAGGGCGTTGATCCTCCTCTGGCTCAGCGGGCCGGCCCTCCTCCTCGCCCTCCAGGCCTTCGCCTCCCTCTTCGAACGCCCCGCACAGGGCGCGAGACGACTCCACCTCTCAGGGAAACTCCTGCAGGTCCTCATGGGGCTCGCCCTCTTCCTCTCCACGCTCCTCTCCACACCCGTGATCCCACCGCTCTTCATCATCGCCACCACTGGCATAGACGCTCTCATCTTTCTGGGGCTTCTCCTCGATCGGTCTTCCGTCCCTCCGTCTCATGGGACCACCCCCCTACAGGAAAAGGATGAGCCATGCACATCTTCCCCATAGCCAGTGGTAAAGGAGGTGTGGGAAAATCTCTCATCGCGACGAACCTCGCCATCGCCCTCGCCCAGGCGGGCAAAGAGGTGGTCCTGGTGGACCTCGATCTGGGAGGATCGAACCTGCACCTCATGCTGGGCATCCCCGCTCCCCGCGGCATCGGTAGCTTCCTCACCACGCCGGGCCTCTCCTTCCAGGACATCGTAGGTCCCACCCAGTACGAACGGCTGAGATTCGTTCCCGGGGACGCCGAGATCCCTGGTGTCGCGAACCTCACCGCCGGACAGAAGAAGAAGCTCCTCTCACACCTCAGGAAGCTTCACGCGGACTACCTCATCATCGATCTGGGGGCCGGAACACACATCAACACCCTGGACTTCTTCCTGATGTCCAACAACGGCATCATCGTGACCACCCCCACCCCGACCGCCACGGTGAACGCCTATCTTTTCCTCAAAAACGTGATCTTCAGACTCCTCTATCTCTCCTGCAAGAGAGGAAGCGAAGGCTACCAGTATCTCAAGAGGCTCGAGAAAGAGGGAAAGGCCTTCCAGGAGCTCTATCTCCCGAAGCTCGCCGAACTCATCAAGGAAGTGGATCCGGAGAGCTACGAACAATTCACCCGGTCCCTCTCCTCATTCCACCCACGGCTCATCCTCAACATGCTCGAGCAACCCCAGGACACCGTGAGGGCCCAACGCCTCAGACGATCCTGCCAGCAATACCTGGGCATCGACATCGAACACCTCGGCATCATCTACAGAGATGACCTCCAGGACATCGCCCTCTCCTCGAAGCTCCCCATACTCGTCTACAAACCGGATTCGGTCCTCTCCCAGGCCGTCTATCGCATCGCCGACAAACTCCTCCAGATAGGTGAAGAGGAGACATCGCTCCTCGACATCGAGGAGATAGACGAATCCTTCCAGGAAGCCGACGTGGAAGCCCAGATCGACTTCGAGAACAAGATGGAATACGTGGAAGAACTCCTCCACACCGGGACCCTCACCATGGGAGACCTGGTGGAGACCGTGAAGATGCAGCAGATGGAGATCAACAGGCTGAGGAAGGAGAACCAATTCCTCAAAGCCCAACTCGTAAAGGCGATACAGAACGGATTCCTCCCCGAAACCCGAGGGAAATAGACCTGCGTATGACCACACAGAAACTGACCGTCACAGGCAAGGCGCAGATCACGATAGACGAACAGAGACTGAGGGTCTCCCTCGTCTTCACCAAGGGGGAAGACGGGGATCCCCTCTGGAACGTCGCAACCCTCAAAGAAGTCCTCGAACAACACGGACTCGAGGGAAAGGTACCAGAACAACGCCTCCGGGAAGCCCTCAGGAGAATCGCCCAGAGCAACGATCACATCGTCACACTCACCCTGCTTGAAGGCATCCCTCCGGAAAAACCCGTACCCGAGACCGTCACCTGGGCGAAAGACCTCTCCATCCCCCCCGAGATGGAGAAAGACATCGAAAAGGTCCTCGCCAAGGCCCCCCCTCCGGAGATCTACAGGGAACTGCAGGAGACGGTAAAAGAAGAAAAGGAAGTCCTGAAAAAGGCGGCACTCCCCTTCCTGCCTCCCAAAAAGGAGAAGATCACCGTCACGCACAAGAAGACGAGGAGGGAAAAGGTCTATGTGGACCCCACCGTGCGCTCCTCCTTCTACGTGGAAGAAGGGAAGAAACTGGGGGTCGTCTCTCCCGCCGTCCCCGGCCTCCCGGGACAGGACATCTTCGGAGAGGAGATCCCGCCCACAGTACTCGCCGATCCCTCGTTCTATCCCGGTGAAGGTATCCGGAAGGAGAGAAACGAGCTGGTCGCCCTCACCACGGGGATACTCCGGGTGGGGAGGAACTGGGCGGACATCATCCCCTTCCGACCCCACAGGTGGGAGGTGGAACTCTCTCCGGACAAGGCCTCCTGTTTCCTCTCCCTGTACCCCGGTACGGAGGACGCACAGTTTCCCGATGTATCGCTCATCATCCAGAAGGTCGTGACCCTGGGGTATCCCGAGGAGCGCCTCCTCTCCCCGGAGGAGATACAGGAACTCATCCGCCTCGCGATCGTTCGCAGGTCGCCGCTGGAACGGGTCCCCATCTCGAAAGACCGGGATGCATCCTTCTCCATACACATATCGGAGGACAAGCTTCTCGCCACCCTCACCATACGGAAGGGTGCGGGGAGGGGGAAACCCCTCAACCTCAAGGAAGTGGGGAAGGCCATCAAGGAGAGCGGCCTCAAACCGCTCGATTACAAAAAGATAGGAGAAGACATCCTCGCCTTCTACCACAGCCCTGAGCTCGAGCTCAAGGACTACGTCCTGGTGAAGGGGACTCCCCCCCAGAAGGGGGCGGACCGCACCCTCGAACCCTCGGTGCACTACCTCCCCGATGAGGAAGCGAAGGCGATCAAGGAGAAGACGGCCACCGTGGTCGAGGCATACAAGGGCATCCCCTCCATCGTGGAGTTCTCCCTCCAGGAGGTGGAAAAGCTGGCCTATGTGGAAAAGGACCAACCCATCTTCCTCATCAGCCCCGCCACCCCGGGACAACCCGGAACCGATGTCTTCGGGAACCAGATACCGGGACTCCCGGGAGACACCCCTCCCCTCGTGATCCACGAGAACATCGAAGAAAAAGGCAACCTCCTCATCGCCACCATCCAGGGCATCATGGAACAGGGAGAAAAGGACGGAGTCCTCCACCTCAGGGTCCGGCCCCATCGCGACGCCCGCATCCTGGTGGAGACGAGCCCGGACGACATGGAGGCCTACCTCACCCTGGAAGAGGGGGTGGGCACGGGGCGAAAGCTCACCTTCGAGGACATCCTGAAGGCGATCCGCGAAGAAGGGGTGGTAAAGGGGGTGGACGAAGGTCTCGTGAAGGAGGCCCTCCGGCGCGCCCAGGAAGAGGGAGAGGTGAGAAGGGCGCTCGTCGCACGGGGAAAGGAACCGGTGGCAGGAGGACAGAGGAGGATAGAGTTCCTCGTCCCCCTCCCCTCGGGGAAGCCGTTCAAGGAAGGCCCCTCGGGGCAGGTCAACTTCAAGGAGCAGGACCGCTACACCGTGGTGGACGAGGGGCAGCCCATCGCGAGGATCTTCCCCCCGGCCCAGCTCCCGGAAGAGGGATGGGATCTGAGGGGGAGAGTCCGCAAGCCCCTCCAGACCAGACCGTCCGAGATCACCACAGGGGAGGGAGTGAGGGAAGAACCCCAGGAAGACGGCACCATACTCCTCCTCTCCACTCAACGCGGGGTGCTCTCGTACGCGGGGGGAAGGATCGACATCCTCTCTCGTCAGGTGATAAAAGGCGATGTCGACCTCTCCACCGGAAATCTGAGGCTCACGGGCGACATCACGGTGAAGGGATCCGTGCGGAGCGGGTTCTATGTGATCACCACCGGATCGATCCTGGTGGAAGAGGGCGTGGAAGCGGCCCTTCTCTCGGCAGGGAAGAGCGTGATCATCAAACAGGGCATAAAAGGGGGAGGCAAGGCGGTGGTGAGGGCCAAGGAGGACATAAGCGCCCGATTCGCCGAACACACCCGTCTCCTCGCCGTAGGCGACATCCACCTCGGCACGGCCTGCTACAGGAGTCTCGTGAAATGCAACGGCAGACTCCTGGTGGGACCCGAGAAGGGAGTCCTCCTGGGGGGGAAGGTGAAGAGCCGCCTGGGGGTGGAGGTGGGAACCCTCGGTTCCGAGAAAGGCCTGCGTACAGAGGTTTCCTTCGGACAGGACTACCTCATCGAAGATCAGATCGAGATAGAGGAACAGGAGATCACCAAGCTCAAGCAGCAGATCGTGCAGCTCGACAACGAGATACAACGACTCGCCCGAAACGGTAATCCGGGGAAACGCCAGGAACTCCACGCACGCAAGTTCCGACTCCTCAAAATCATGGAGAAACGTTCCTTCCGCCTCTTCACGCTCAGGGAACGATTCGAGCAGCACTTCGAGTCGTCCATCATCGTCCATGGCACCATCCACCCCGGCGTGGTGATAGAATCGCACGGAAGGATTCACGAAATCAGGAGTCCCCAGAGAGCCGTCCGTATCACCTTCGACCCCCAGTCGGGCCGTATTGAAATCAACCCCCTTGCCTCTTCATAATCTGAGGAAGGAAAGGAGATCCCATGGCCTACGTCTTCTATCCCTCCTGGCTGAGTCCCGAAATCATCCCCGGTCTGCCTTTCAGGTGGTACAGCCTCATGTACCTCGTGGCCTTCGCCATCGCCTATGTGCTCATGGCCCACCAGGTGCGAGAGCGCAGACTGCCGGTCACCACGGACGAACTTCTCAACTTCTTCTTCTGGGGAATCGTGGGCCTCCTCCTCGGCGCCCGGATATTCGCCGCACTGGTCTACGATCCCAGCGGCACGTACCTGAGGAATCCCCTCCTCATCTTCTGGCCCTTCGATGAACACGGCCGTTTCGTGGGCCTGAGAGGAATGAGTTACCACGGCGGGCTCATCGGGGGAACACTCGGCGTGCTCCTCTATTGCCTACGACACAAAAAAGACGTGCTCGAATGGGGGGACATGCTCACGGCCTCCATCCCCTTGGGCTACACCTTCGGAAGGCTCGGCAACTTCATCAACGGTGAGCTCTACGGCAGGGTGAGCGCCCTCCCGTGGGCCATGATCTTTCCCGAAGCAGAACGCTTCCCGGCAAAGGAGTCATGGGTACAGGAGTTCGCCCAGAGGACGGGCTTTCCCCTCCCTTCAAGCAACGTGCTCGTGAACCTTCCCCGTCATCCTTCCCAGCTCTACGAGGCCTTCTTCGAAGGCATCGTACTCTGGGCGCTCCTCTGGTTCCTCGTGCGCCCACGGCGTCCGTTCAAGGGAGCCGTGCTCGCCTGGTACCTCGTAGGATACGGAGGCTTCCGGTTCGTGCTGGAGTACTTCAGACAACCGGACGCCGGGATAGGATTCCCCCTCATGCTCGAGCCATCCAAGGCGAACCCGCACCTTCTCCTCTCCCCCTTCAACTTCACCACCGGCCAGATCCTTTCCTTCTTCATGGTCCTCGCAGGGGTGATCCTCCTCCTCGTCCTTCCACGCATGCAGGGTCGGACACGCCGGAAGGGAACGGCATCTCACACCGAGTAGAGGCGCTTCGCCTTTCTCAGACGCTTCCTGGAAGCCCGGATCTCATCGCCGTAGAGCTCGAAGACCTTTTCGAGGCGCTTCCTCAAGGTGTGGAGACCGAACTCTGCCCGCGCCACCTGGAATGTCTCCTCCACCCGAACCTTCCTCTCCTCGGGATGCGTGAGCACGTGGTGGATCTCCTCCACCGTCCGATCGGGAATGATGAGCCTGCCGTCTTCGTCATATCGATCGCGAACCTCGATGAGACGCATTCCCGGAAGCTTGATGTCGGTCTTGTAGACCAGATAGGTGGTGGTGACCACCGGCACCCGGGCCGCGACAGCCTCGAGGAGCGCGTTCCCGAAACCTTCCCAGAGAGGAAGGTAGGTGACGAGGTCGGCATTCACCAGCACGTCCCGGTTGGTATAGAGCTTTCTCCCTTCCGCATCACGCCCCCGCACCGCACTCACCCTCTCCGCGATGAGATGGAGGGGGATCCCCTCCCTCTCGGCGAGGGCTTTTATCTGATCCACGTAATCCACGTCGGGTTCATCCCCCTGATACAGAGAGATGATGTAGTGCACCCTCCCCCTCAGATCGGGATAGGCCCGGAGGAGCGCCGCGATGAGACGGATCGAATCCTCGATACGCTTCCTGCGAACGATGCGAGTGGGCTGTACGACGAGGATGTCCCGTTCGGAGAATCCCAGCTCCTGTCTGAAATCACTGTTGTAGTCATCGAGGACCACGGGATGATCGAAGTCCTCGCAGTTGGGTACCACATGGGGGGAAACCCTCTTGATGGAGGTGAGGATGTGGGCCGCATAGGAGGAAATCACCACGTGCTCGAGTCCTATGTCCGAAGGAGGCATGATCCTGTTGAGAAAGGTCTCTATCCGGTTGTTGCTGAACCTGCTGCGCTCCCACCAGAAGTCGTGATGGTGGAAGATCGTAGCCACCCGTTTTTCGGTGGCCACATGGTGGACCGCCACGCCTCCCAGGAGGGTCATGGGCATGGCGTTGGTGTTCTCAGCGATGAGCACATCCAGATCGAAGTCCTTCACCTTCTCGAAGAGGTGTTCACCCACTTCGAGCCCTTCCCTGATGCACTCCTCCACGTAGCCCTTGAGCTTCTCCTCGGTCAGGTATACCGGCACCTTGTTGAGATACGGGAAGAAGATACGCTCGTAATGCCGCTGAGATGGAGAGTCGAACCTGATCTCGGGAAACACCACTTGGTGTTCTTCGGGAATGAGCGTGAGAGGGGCGCGATACTTCCCCGCGATCGTCACGACCTCATGTCCCATCTCTTGGAGTACCTTGATCCACTTTTCCACCTCCAAGGACACCCCATCTACATCGCCTAGTTTTCCGCTCACGAATCCTATCCGAAACGAGTCCATACGACTCTCCTTTTCTGGAAAAAACGCTCTTAGTTTTTTATACTAAAAAAAACCCCATTGATGAAGTGAGGTTATGAGTACTCTCATCGTCTACTATTCGCACACGGGAACCACGCACGAGATCGCGGGTATCCTCAGGAACAGACTCTCATGCGACATAGAGCGGATCTCGCTCCAGCATCCACTCCCCCCAAGGGGATGGAGGCTCTACCTCCTCGGAGGGTACCAGTCCATCTTCAGGAGAAGGCCGCCACTCAACCCTCTCGGCAAGGATCCTTCCCTTTACGACACGGTGATACTGGGATTCCCGGTGTGGGCCGGGCATCTTCCTTCCCCCATGAGGAGTCTCCTCTCCTCCGGTACGATCCACCACAGGCGGTGCGCCATCTTCTGTTCGTACGCCGGGAATCCCGGCAAGGCGCTTGAGGAAGGGGTGCGTCTCCTCGAGCACCATGAAAACCGGGTGGTGAGCATCGCCGGCTTCAGAGAGAAGATGCCGTCGGAAGATCGGGAACAGACCATCCTCTCCTGGGCGGAGACTCTCCAATGAGAGGCCTCCGTCTCACCTCATCTCCACGCAGGGCAAGACTCATATTCCCTGTGCTCAAGGCCCTCGGTCGAGGGATCGGATGGTTCTTCCATCTCTCCGGTGAGGGCCTCGAGAATCTCTCGGCTCTCGATCCCCCGTTCCTCATTCTCGCGAACCACGCCTCCAACCTCGACCCCGTGTTCGTCAACCTCTTCGCTCCCTCTCTCATCCGCTTCGTGGCCTCCGACTCCCTCATCCGCACCCCACTCTCCCACATGCTCTTCGCCCTCATGGACGTCATTCCCATCACCAAGCAGGTAGCCGACACGGGAACGCTGCGCGGCATCTTCCAGGCGCGACGAGACCGTCGCATCATCTCCCTCTTCCCGGAGGGACACGCCACCTGGGACGGGACGACCCTTCCTCTCACGCCCGGGACCGCCCGCCTCGTCCAGGCCCTCCGCGTCCCCGTGATCACGGCCACCATCCGAGGCGCCTTCCTCGCCGCGGGAAGGTGGCGCCGACGCGCCGTCCGGGGCCCCGTCTCCGTGCGGTTCCACACCCCCCTCTCCCCGGACCACCTCACGCCCCTTCCTCCCCCTGCCGTGGAGGACCTCCTCGCCTCCCGTCTCGCCCACGACGAATGGGAGGCCCAGAAGCAGGATCCCCTCCCCCTCCTGGGTCCACGGGCCGAGTACCTCGAGCGCACCCTCTTCCTCTGCCCCTCCTGCCTTTCGCACGGGACCCTCCGTTCCTCGCTCCACACCCTCTCGTGCACCGTCTGCGGTCTCGCAGTCCAGGTCGATCCCTTCGGATTCCTCCACGGCCCCATCCCCTTCACCACCATGAAGGAATGGAACACATGGCAGCGAGGGACATACCCCTCCCTCCTCTCGTCCCTCCCGGAGCACTCCCCCATCCTCTCCGCACCCGCATCCCTTCTCACCGGCCCTCTCCGCACCCGCCCCCGCCTCCTCACCTCCGGGACCCTCTCCCTCCACCGGACACACCTTCGGCTCACCACCCCCTCGGGGAACCACGCGCTTCCCCTCGATCGCATACGCGGGCTCAACATCCAGAAACACGAACGCCTCGAGTTCCTCCTGGGCCCGACCCTCCACCGCATCGCCTTCCATGACCCCCGCACTTCGGCGTACCTTTGGTACTTCTCACTACACCTTCTCAAGGAGCACCCATGAACATGGATTGGACCCTTCCCATGGACTTCGCGGTCATCTCCCTCCTCCTCCTGACCGCCACCTTGCTCAAGCGAAAGGTCCCCCTCCTGAGGAAGCTCCTCTTCCCCAACGCCCTCATCGCCGGCTTCATCGGCCTCCTCCTGGGCAGGGACCTCCTCCATCTCATCGAGATCCCGGAGGAACGCCTCGGGGCCTACGTCTACCACCTCATGGCCATCGGATTCATCGCCCTCGCCCTCAAGGAGCGCACACAGCGTGACATGCCCACCATCGTACGCACCGGCGCCTTCATCGTCTCCGGCTACCTCCTCCAGGGCATCATCGGCCTGGGCCTCACCCTCCTCCTCCTTCCCTTCATCCCCCACCTCTTTCCCGCGTTCGGCCTCCTCCTCCCCCTGGGATTCGGACAAGGTCCCGGCCAGGCCTACTCCATAGGCTCCCGCTGGGAAGCCCTTGGCTTCCCGCACGGCGGCAACATCGGCCTCTCCATCGCCACCATTGGTTTCCTCTGGGCCTGTCTCGGCGGGATCGTGGTCCTCAACATCCTCTTCGGAAAGGAGGCCCGCAAGGCCGTACCCGACGACGAGGAGAGCCCCCACCTGCCGGGCGAGGTGGTCGAATACGACGCACCGGGCGACATCCCCCTCACCGAATCCATCGACCGTCTCAGCATACAGGGCGCCCTCATCGGCCTCGTCTATCTCGCCACCTACCTTACCCTCAAGGGTGTCGAACTCCTGCTCGAAGGCACAGGAACCTTCGGGCAGACATTCTCCCAGCTCCTCTGGGGCTTCCACTTCATCGTCGGTTCCCTCTACGCCATAGGACTCCGCCTCCTCTTCAACCTCTTCAAGCGGAAGGGCCTCATGCATCGCACCTACCCCAACAACTATCTCCTGTCCCGCATCTCCGCAGGGGCCTTCGACTACATGATCACCGCCTCCATCGTCGCCATCTCCCTCGACGTCTTCACCGCCAACCTCCTCCCCATCCTCCTCATCACCACCACAGGAGGACTCGCCACCGTCCTCTTCAGCCTGTCCGTGGGACGACGCATCTACCACCACCACTGGAAGGAGAACGCCACGGCGGTCTACGGCAACATCACCGGCACCATCTCGACCGGCCTCGCCCTCATCCGGGAAGTGGATCCCCTCTTCTCCTCCCACGCCGCCGAGAACCTCGTCTTCGGAAGCGGCGTGGGCCTCGTCATGGGCCTCCCCCTCCTCGTCGTCCTCAACCTTCCGGTCTACGGCTACCTCACGGGAACCCCCTCGCTCTACTGGATCACCATGGCCATACTCGTCCTCTATTTCGCAGGCCTCCTCGCCTTCACCTTCCGGAACGCCGCCCGCACCCGCCCCACCCCTTGAGCAAGGCATCCCTTCCGACTCATAATCGAAGGAGGGAGGAATCATGAACCCCGAGCCGCAGCCCTCCACCGAGGAGAGAGGGCTCTCCCTCCTTCATCTCAAGGATCTCGACATGCTCCTCGAGACCATACTGCGGCACGCCCGTACCATCACCGGCGCCGACGCCGGTTCCATCTATCTGAGAGAAGGAAACGCCCTGAAGATCGCCTACTCCCAGAACGCCACCCTGGAAAAGAACCTCCCTCCCGGCCGGAAGCTCATCTACGAGATATTCGCCCTCCCCATCAGTGCGAAGAGCATCGCAGGATACGTGGCGCTCACCCGGGAACCCCTCATCATAGAGGACGTCTACCAGATCTCTCCCGAGGCCCCCTACCGGTTCGAAGCCACCATGGACAAGGTGGCCGGCTACAGAACCGTCTCCACGCTCACCATCCCCCTCCTCACCCCGCAACGTGACCTCCTGGGCGTCCTCCAGCTCATCAACGCCAAAGACACCGCGGGCAGGATCCGAACCTTCACCCGCGTGGATCTCGAGGCGGTCTCACAGCTCTGTCTCGCCGCCTCCTATTCCCTCCAGCAGGCCCGCATGATGCGACAGATCATCCTCAGGATGATCCGCATGGCCCAGATGAGGGATCCGCACGAGACGGGCGCCCACGTCAACCGCGTGGCCGCCTATGCCGTTGAACTCTACGAAGCGTGGGCCATCTCTCACTCCGTCCCGCTCCAGGAGGTGATCCACACCCGTGACATTCTGAGGATGAGCGCCATGCTCCACGATGCAGGCAAGGTGGCCGTACCCGACAGCATCCTCAAGAAACCCGGTCCCCTCACACCCGAGGAACGGAGCGTCATGGAGACACACACCTGGAGAGGCGGAGAACTCTTCATCGATCGATCCTCGGAGTTCGACCAGGCCTCGTTCGAGATCGCCCTCACGCACCACGAGCGCTGGGACGGGACCGGGTATCCAGGGGTCCTCGACCCCGCCACCGGAGAACTCCGACTCGAGACCCGGCGGCCACTCGCGGGAGAGGAGATCCCCCTCCTCGGGAGGATCGTGGCCATCGCCGACACCTACGACGCCCTCACCTGCCGGCGCTGCTACAAGGAGGCCTGGGAAGAGGAGAAGGCCCTCGAAGAAATCCAACGTCTTGCGGGTACAGCCTTCGATCCCTCGCTCGTGGAGACCTTCCTCTCCATCCATCCCAACATCCAACAGATCAGGAAGCGTTACCCCGACCCTGTCATGGAGGCCTCATGAAACGTCCCGCGACCCGCACCTTCGGGATCCTCACGAGTGGGGGCGACTGCCCCGGACTCAACGCCGCCATTCGAGGGGTCACCAAGGCGGCCTACTGGCGGTACGGCATGAGCATCATCGGCATCTCCCACGGATACCGCGGACTCATAGAGGGGGACGCGCGGCTCCTCCATCCTCGGGACTTCGACGGCATCCTCACGAGGGGCGGGACCATCCTCGGGACCTCCCGAGAGAAACCTTTCAAGCCCGATCCTGGAGAGAAGGATTCCGAAGCGGGGAGCCGGAAAGTGGAGGCCATCATCGAGAACTACCACAAACTCCACCTCGACTGTCTGGTGGTCCTGGGAGGCAACGGCACGCACAAGACCGCCTACCTCCTTCAACAGGCGGGTCTCAACGTCATAGGACTTCCCAAGACCATTGACAACGACATCTGGGGCACCGACGTCACCTTCGGCTTCCACAGTGCCGTCGACATCGCCACCGAGGCCATCGATCGCCTTCACTCCACGGCCCACGCGCACAATCGGGTCATGGTGATCGAAGTCATGGGCCACAAGGCAGGGTGGCTCGCCCTCTATGCAGGGATCGCAGGGGGCGGGGATATCATCCTCATCCCCGAGATCCCCTACGACCTGGCTCACATCGTCCACCACCTCCAGACCCGACAGCAACGAGGAAAGGAATTCTCCATCGTCGTGGTCGCTGAAGGGGCCCTCTCGCGCGAAGAGTCGCTCATGTCAAAAGAGGAGAGGAAAAAGAGGCGCAAGAAGAACCGCTTCCCCACCAAGGGCTACGAGGTGGCCCACCTCATCCAGGAAGCCACCGGTATGGAGACCCGCGTCACCGTGCTCGGCTATCTCCAGCGAGGAGGGACGCCTTCACCCTACGACCGGCTTCTCGCCACCAGGTTCGGGACCGCGGCCGCGGAACTCCTCTATCGAGGCGACTACGGGAAGATGGTGGCCCTGCGGGACGGAGAGGTGGTCGCCATCCCGCTCGGAGAGGTGGCGGAAAAACTGAAGACCGTCCCCCCTGACCATCCCCTCATCGACACGGCCCGTGCCGTGGGCACCTGCTTCGGCGACGGCGTGTAGTACTTTTTGAAGCCTTCCGTATACAAAAAGATACACAAGTGGCCATCCCCTCCATCCTCCGGAACGACCATTCGACAATTGCTTATGGAAAAAAGAGATAAAAGGCACGCATTCCTCCTCTCTATGGCACGATTATTGCAGAGTCTTCCCCCGAGGAGTGAAGATGATCAGCCAGTACGTACTCGATCGACCGGTACAACAGGAAGTGTTGAGGAAGTCCCTTCACATGTCCATCGCCCTCTCCCCCGGAGTGGCGAACACCCTCGGCGCCCTTCCCACCATCATCCTCCTGGCCCTCGGGGTGACGGCCTACACCCTTGCGGAGGCCCTCCGCATCTCCGGAAGGAGAGTAGGTCTCATCTCGCTCATCACCGAGTGGGCCTCGCGGGAGAGGGACAGGGACCGCTTCGTCCTTGGTCCGGTGACCCTCGGACTCGGCGCCATGCTGGCCCTCCTCCTCTATCCCGCACCAGCGGCTACCATCGCCATCTATGCCCTGGCCTTCGGTGACGGATTCGCAAGCCTCATGGGACGGAGCCTTGGAGGTCCCAGGATCCCCGGCACCGGCGGCAAAACCATAACCGGAGCCTTCGCGTGCTTCCTCGCCGTGTATGCGGCAGCCTTTCCCCTCACCCGCCATCCTGGGGAAGCGGCGGCCATCGCGCTGAGCGCCACGCTCCTGGAACTCGTCCCGGTGGACGATCTCGACAACATACTCCTTCCCGTGGGAACCGGGCTCATCGCGAGCATCTTCTTCTCGTCCTAGAGACGAGGCGCGCCTGTCACCGTGACCCTGTAGTGCTCCCTCCCGTAGAGGACCATCCCCGTGATGAGAAAGAAGAGGCCGAGGAGCAGTCCTCCTTCCTCGAACCACCCGTAGAAGACCACCGTATACCCGGCCACCATGGAAAACGCCCCCGTCGTCCCCTGGAGGAGGGGCCGCGGGGCATGGACGAGATATGCGGTCAAAAAACCCGCGAGCGTGCCCATCGTGAGCATGCCGACGAGGAGACCGTACGACGGGAGGTCGAGAGGGGGGAAGAGACCCGCGTACGCGAGAAAGTGTGTATTGGAGAGGGGAAGCGTCCAGGCGAGAAGCGCGCCGGCAAGTCCGATACCCAGGGAAAGCCGTCCCACCCTGGGATACGGAAACCCAAGGGCATAGAGGGATGCCGCGCCCAGGCTCGCAAGACCGAAGAAGTAGCTCCAGTAGAGGATCCTCACCGCGAAGACCTGGAGGAAAAGGGGCCCTCCCGTCCGATGGGCATACCAGGCGAGCGCCTTCACTCCCCCCATCCCCACCGAGAAAAGGAACAGGAGGAAAAAATAGATCTCGGGGGAAACCGAACGTGCGAAGAGGTACCGCACCACCTGCAGTCCGATGAATCCGCTCAACGAGAGCAGGAGCGCCGAGAGGAGGATCGGCAGGGCCTCATCCCCGCCGGGAACACCTTCGAGCCCCCGTACCCGTACGGCGATCGAAACAGAGACCAGGAACACCGCCGCGAGGGCGATCTGGGCTCCTGTGATCACGATATTCCTCTGCTGAAGCGTCATCGAAAAGATGATATACTTTTTGTCACGAAAACACTATAGTAACAGGAAGAGGGTTCGATACTCTAAAAAGGGAGGCCCATGACGATGAAACGCGCCCTTCTTGCGCTCGTGCTCTCACTCATCCCCCTCACGCTCTCGGCGGGGGACGCCGCCGCCTTCCTCAACCTGGGATTCTCACCCGACGGTCGGTACTTCCTCTTCGGCGTACACGGCGTGGAGGAAGAGACATCCCATCCCTACGCCGAACTCTATCTCGTGGACGTACCTCGGAACGAGTTCGTCCCGGCGGGAATCCAGCGGAAAACCTTCGCCGTCTCGCTCCTTCCGGGGCAGGAAAGCATCGGAGCCCTCCTCGCCCTGCTCTACGACGCCCTCCCCCTCGTGGAAAAACACCGGATCGATCACCTCCGTCAGGGGAGGCTCCTCTACATACTGCTCGACGGGGAGCGACCGAAGGAATACCTCGAGTTCAGGGACTTCTACACCTCCACCCTCTATCGGGTCACCCTCATTCAGACCCAGAGGGGGAGCAAGGAGACATCGGAAGCCGCCTTCCACCTCCAGGTCGTCATCACGGGAAGAGATGGGAAGCACAGAACCTATCTCGTGGGAAGGCCCAACTACTATCGCAAGGGGGTCCAGGAGTACAGGATCCGCCAGGTCATCCTCGCCCCCGACGATGTCTCCCTCGTCTTCGTGATTGAGAAGACGATCTACGCTCCCACCGGTCCCTCCATCCGTTACATGGTGGAGACCATTACACCATAATCCATTTCTTGACATAGACTTCATCCTCACAGTACAATCCTTCCGCACCGCACGTTCACATTCCCTATCAAAGAAGAGAGGAACGATGGCTGAACAGATTACCCCGAGAGAGGTGAGCTATTCCGACTGGTTCGTCGACATCGTGCTCAAGGCCCAGCTCGCAGACTACAGTCCGGTGAAAGGGTGTATGGTCATCCGACCGCGGGGATATGCGATCTGGGAGAAGATCCAGTCACAGCTCGACCGCATGTTCAAGGAGACAGGACATCAGAACGCCTACTTTCCCCTCCTCATCCCCGAGAGTTTCCTCCACAAGGAAGCGGAGCACGTGGAAGGGTTCTCCCCTGAACTCGCAGTGGTCACCCATGGTGGAGGCGAGGCATTGGAAGAACCCCTGGTGGTTCGTCCCACTTCGGAGACCATCATCTGGAGCATGTACAAGAAGTGGATACAGTCGTACCGGGATCTTCCGCTCCTCATCAACCAGTGGGCCAACGTGGTGAGATGGGAGAAACGGACGAGGCTCTTCCTCCGCACCACCGAATTCCTCTGGCAGGAGGGACACACCGCCCACGCCACCAGGGAAGAGGCCGAGGAAGAGGCACTCAGGATGCTCCACGTCTACCGGGAATTCGCCGAGGAATACCTTGCCCTGCCGGTCTTCTACGGGAGGAAAACCGAATCCGAGAAGTTCGCAGGAGCGGTCACCACCTACTCCATCGAGGCCATGATGCAGGACAAGAAGGCCCTCCAGGCAGGCACGAGCCACTTTCTGGGTCAGAACTTCGCCAAGGCATTCGACGTGACATTCCAGACCCAGGCGGGCACCCTCGACTATGTCTGGGCGACATCCTGGGGGGTCTCCACCAGACTCATCGGGGCGGTGATCATGGCGCACTCGGATGACAGGGGTCTCGTGCTTCCTCCCCGTATCGCCCCCACCCAGGCGGTCATCATCCCCATCTATACCAAGAAAACCGTGGACCAGGTGGCCGACTACGCAAAAAGGGTCTTCGGCCGGCTGGCCGAGGCGGGACTTTCGGTGGAGATGGATCTCGACGACCAGAACTCTCCGGGGTGGAAGTTCGCCGAATGGGAACTGAGAGGAGTCCCCATCAGAGTGGAGGTGGGCCCTCGGGACATGGAACAGGAGAAGGCCGTGCTCGTACGCAGGGATACCGGAGAGAAGAGGGCTGTGTCCGTCTCCCGGCTTCCCGAGGAGATCCCCGTGCTCCTCGAGGAGATCCAGAAGACCCTCTTCCGGCGGGCAAAGGACTTCAGGGACGAGCACACCCACTACGTGGAAGATTATGACTCCTTCAAGCGGATCATCGAGGACGGTGGGTTCGTCTTCGCCCCGTGGTCAGGGTCTCCCGACGTCGAGGCCAGAATCAAGGAAGAGACAAAGGCCACCATACGGGTCCTGGAGTTCGGCAACGAGGAGAAGGCCTCCGGGAAGAATGATATCCTCACCGGAGAACCGGCGCGACACATCGCCCTTTTTGCAAAGAGCTACTGAACGTGTTATCATTTATGTCATGAGGTCCACGAGGGGCATACTGGTCGCCGTCGTACTCCTGGCAGGAGGGGGGGCCCTCTCCTCGCTCACCCTCCACTCCTTCGAGCTCAGCGACACCATAGGCATTCGTCTTTCCTCGGTGGACGACGCCGCCCCCCCTCCGGTGACCCACCTCCTGAAGGGGGCGGTCCATCTCCCCCTTGGAGAGGACCTCTTCCTCATCCCCGGGATCTCCCTCTGGTTCGGAGAGTACCTCTTCACAGGAGAAACCGCAGCACCCGCCGAACTGGAAGCACCCGACGCGAGCCTCCTCATGATACCGGGACTCAGTCTCGAACTCTCCTACGACCTCCCGTTGACGAGAGATCTCTCCGCAGGAATGCGGGGCGGCATCCTTCTCCAGTTCCCGTTCGCCGTCAGAGGGTACGGGGAAGACCCGTCCGCGAGTATCATGGAATACTACTACGGCGGGATCCGCCTCCTCTACCTCAGAATCGCCCCTGAGCTCGTCTGGAGACTCTCCTCGTTCGGGCTCCTCGTAGGACCCGACATCGAACTCCCCCTCTTCCATGTCTGGGATGGAGAACCCTTCGTCCACCACCTCCTCGTCGGACTCCGACTGGGACTTCGTTTCTATATGTGACGCTCCGGCGGTATCGGCTCCCGCTCACCCATGAGCCCCGCCACGGTCTCACCCAGGAAGCTCACGCAAAGGACATCCAGAAGGGTGCCCATGCTCACGAGGAGAGGAAAGACAGGCCGGAAGATGAGATAGGCCTCGTCCAATCCCCTGCCATACAGGCGGGAGAGCATCACGAGTCCCACCATCACCGCAGACCCGGGGAGTGCACCGAACAGAGGGAGGAAGAGGAGCCCCATCCCCGCGAGCCAGAGATAATCGAGGGGAGAAAGCCCCAGACTGGAATAGGACGAGAGGAGCACCGTGAACGAGATGAGCATCACCCCCATGCTTCCCGCCCTCGCGAACAGGATACCCACCGGATAGGCGAGGGCTCCCACCTTCCGGGGAATCCCCCCGTTCTCCTTTCCGAGCCTGATGAGGGACCCCAGAGGAAAGTAGCCGTCGCCCGGGAAAAGCCCCAGGAAAAGGGCGGGAAGGTGGTGGAGGAACCATCTTCCGGTGCCTCGGCGGATCCACACCGTGCTCACCAGCACGAGCACGAGAAACAGGATCCCCCCGAAGACCCCTATCATCCCAAGGAGATTGCCGTAGAGACTGAGGTCGGTCTCCCCCCTCAACGAATAGAGGAAGTGTGCGACCACGCCGACGAAACCGAAGGGAAGGATCTCCACCACGAAGGCATTCACGAGATAGAACACCCTATTGGCGGCATCCACGACATCCACGAACGGATCCGTGAGATACGAGTCGAGAGGGATGATGCTCCCCAAGGAAAACCCCACCAGCACCACTGGGAGGAGAAAGGAGCCTGAGGAGAGAAAGATCTCAAAGAAGTTCATGGGAACGAGGGAGAGCAGGAGACTGCGTATATCGGGGATCTCCACCGGCTCCACTTCTTCCACGAGTATGGGGATCCGCTCCAGGGGGAGGAACCCCGAGGAAAGGAGGGCAAGGAGCACGACCCCTATATCGACCGCACACACTACGAGGAAGAGGCGACCCAGGATCTCTCCGATACGACCCTCCCGTTTCAGCTCATAGGTTCCGATGATCACCCCCGTGGCCACGAGAGGAAGGAGGAAGAGCCTCCCCAGTCCCACCACCACATCACGTACGAACGAGAGGATCTCCCCTGTCGTATCGTCGAGCGGAAGGAGCAGACCGAGCGCGCCGCCGAGAAGGACAGCAAGCAGGATCTTGAGCCAGATCTTCATAGGTCCTCCTACTTGGAAAACCAGAGTCGGCGTCGTTCCCTGATCTCCCGCCACCGATAGAGGGATTTCCCGTCCCCTTCCAGTATCGAATCGACGAGAGGATCCAGGGTCGCCTTCTCCCGTCTGAGTCCCCGTGCGGGTATCCCCATACGCCTACAAACTTCGAGAAGGGAAAGAAACCCTGCCTCGAGGAGGGGAACGAGAGGAGAAGAACCTTCGCCGTCGGCATCGAGCACGAGGACCACTTCGCTCTTCCTCGTGAGTTCCGCCGCTTCCTTGAGGAGGAAGAGCCACCCCTTCAGACAGGTGTCCACCCTCTCCTCGATCTCAGAAAAGGAGAGCGGGCCTCCGCTCTCCGGATGCACACGATGAAGACACACGAGCCGCTCCAGCTCCCCCTTCTGGAGCACCTGGAGGAGGAGGGACTTCGACGAAAACGGCGATGAAGGCTTCCAGGGGAGACAAGGTTCGTCGACATTCTCTCCCGGGAACGCGAGGAATACATCGATCCCTCTCTCCCTCAGCCTCGCCTCGAGCCGTTCCGCCTCTCCGGAGAAGTGCGAGACGATGAGCAGGTTTCCCATGTCGGTATAGTACAGGGGTTCCGAAGCCGTGGTCAACATAAAAGGAATGTGCTACCCTCTGCGTGAGGGAGGAAGCCATGAGGATCGGACTTGCCCAGATAAACCCGGTGATAGGTGATTTCTCCGGCAACGTGAAGAAGATATGCTCTTTCGCCATGGAGGCCTACCGACAGAAGGCGGATCTCGTGATCTTTCCGGAACTCGCCCTCTGTGGCTATCCCCCCATGGACCTCCTCGAGCATCCCTCCTTCGTCCAGGAGAATCTCAGGGCCCTCAGGACCCTTCAACACGAACTCCCCCCTGAGCTGGGGGTGGTGGTGGGCTATGTGGAAAAGAACAAGTCCGCCGCAGGGAAACCTCTCCACAACACAGCTGCGCTCATCCATCAGAGACGGATCCTCCTGCGCCAGCACAAGACCCTCCTCCCGACATACGATGTGTTCGACGAGGCCCGCTACTTCGAACCCGCGTCTGAGCGAATCGTGGTCCCGTTCAAACGGCGGCGGCTGGGAATCGCGATCTGCGAGGACATGTGGGGCGAAACAGAACCGCAACCGGGCCTGAGATACCCGATCGACCCCATACAGGACCTCCTCGACCAGGGAGCCGAGATCATCCTCATACCCTCCGCCTCCCCATACTACATGGAAAAGGTCCTCCTACGAGCAAAGATCATGGAACTCATAGGAAAAGGATCAGGGGTCCCCCTCGTCTACGTCAATATGGTGGGAGCGAACGACAGCCTCATCTTCGACGGACAATCACTGGTGACCGACCGGGAGGGAAGGCTCGTCTTCAGGGCCCCGGCCTTCGAGGAGGGACTCTTCCTCATCGATACCGAGGCACTCCCCGCCCCCCTTCCTCCCCTCGAGGTCTCCCGCCTGGAGGAGGTGCGGGGAGCCCTCCACCTCGGCATCCGCGACTACCTCACAAAGACCGGATTCGATCGGGTACACCTGGGTCTTTCCGGAGGGATAGACTCCGCCCTCGTGGCCACCCTGGCGGTGGAGGCCCTCGGTCCGGAGCGGGTGTCTGCCTTTCTCATGCCCTCGCAATTCTCCTCGGAAGGCAGTGTCCACGATGCCATGGCCCTCGCCGGGAATCTCGGCATCCAGGCGCACACGCTCCCCATCCGGGCTGTCTTCGACACCTTCCTCTCCACCCTGGAACCCGTGTTCCAGGGGCTTCCCTGGGACATCACCGAGGAGAACATCCAGGCCCGCATAAGGGGAACCATCCTCATGGCCTATTCCAACAAGATGCGTTCCCTCGTCCTCACCACCGGAAACAAGTCGGAACTCGCCGTAGGATACTGCACCATCTATGGGGACACCGCGGGCGCCCTTGCGGTGATCGGAGACCTCTTCAAGACCCAGGTATACGCACTCGCCCGACATATCAGGGAGGACACCGGGGTCATCCCTGAAGAGATCCTCACCAAACCCCCGTCCGCCGAGCTCAGACCCAACCAGACCGATCAGGACAGTCTCCCCCCCTACGAGGTCCTCGATCAGATCCTCGAACTCTACCTCCTCCGGAATCTCACGGCAGAAGATATCATCGCCAGAGGCTTCGATCCCGACCTCGTGCGACACGTACTCCTCATGGTCGTGCGGGCAGAACACAAACGACGACAGACCCCTCCCGTGCTGAAGATCTCTCCCCGGGCCTTCGGAACGGGACGAAGGATCCCCATCGCCCGGGCCCCGTACGAGCCCTACTCGTAGGAGAGTTCCAGCACCACCGCCTGGTACGGGGCAAGCGCGAGAGGAAGACCCTCTCTCTCCACCACGTGCAGATCCCCGCCCCCACGGCGCCCGCTGATCCGGTCGTACCAGGACAGCCTGCGCCCCCCTCCCGAAGGAGGCCCCCATCCCCCCTCCTTCAGGACCATCCCATTCCTGGGAGAACCAGAATTGTTGTAGCAGACGAGGTGTCGCCTCCCTCCTCTCTGCGAGAAAAAGGAGAAGACATCCTCGACGAAGCCTCCCTCCGTCGAGAACCGGCACACTTCCCATCGCTCAGGACGGGCGAAGAGCTCCCTCTCCTTCAGGAGAGGAGTTATCGTCTCATCGTGCCAGGCTTCGAGCTCCGCACCCTCCTCCCAGCCCGGACTCTTCCCGTCCATCTCATACTTCTCTCTGAAACCCTCCCACTGGCCATGTGTGAAGAGGATACTCCCCGGAAGGGTGGTCAGGAAGACGACCGCACCCTGATACTTCCTGAGGGGATCGTATCTCATGAGAGGAGGAAGGTCGTCAGGGCTGGAGAGGTAGAAGAGCATCCTGCCCGCCCGTTCCGGTCGTCGGGCGAGATCTCTCAATCTCTCCTGAAACCGGGAATTCTCCTCCGCGGCCACGTGCGCGGCGAACGAGGCGTCGTACACTGCATCGAAGAAGAACCGGGAGGCACACGCGTCCTGGAGTCCCCAGAAGACCTCGGCCACGGTGAAGAGATGGGGAAACTCGAGACACACCTCCTCCACCTCATCCCAGAACTCACGCGGGTAGAGGGCCGAGAACTCCTCATCCCCGAGGGAGAAGCGTTCCCTCGAGGGAACCATGGTACGTTCGCCCGGGGCCGGGAACCAGAGCCTCCGGTACTGGTCTCTCATGAGGAGCATCGCAGCGTCGAAACGTATCCCGTCGGCCGCCTCTCCCACCCTTCGTATGGTCCTGAGCATCTCCTCTCGAAGGTCTTGCCTGGTGTAGTCGAGTTGCGCCGTATCGTTCCATGGCACCGACTGGTTGTCGTTCCCATGATAGAGGTATCGCACCTCCCCCGTGCGCCTGTCACGCCTCTCGAAGACCACCGCCGCATCCTTTCGGGTGTAGTACCCATCCTCCACTCTGATCTCTATGTGAGGGTGGCTGGAGAGGTTCTCACCCGAAAATCGATACCAGGGGAAGGGGGCTTCTCTCGTGGAGATGAACCAGTCCGGATGCCCGTACACCCAGTCGCTATCGATGGCGGTGTGGTTGGGTACCACGTCCACCATGAGCCCGATCCCGTACCGATGGAGACGCCTCCTCAAAGAGAGGAGATCCTCCCGGGTGCCTGCCGAAGGGTCCACACGGTACGCGGTGATCGCATAGGCCGATCCCAGCACATCCCCCTTCCCCATGAGCTCCTTGAGCCGTCTCGAGGCGTTGCTCCGCTCCCATACACCTATGAGCCAGAGGAAGGTGATCCCCCTCGACGAGATACGCTCCACCTCCTCCTCGGGCACTTCCCGCAGGGATCGAACAGGTCTCTGGTACCGGGCCGAGAGATGGAAGAACCACAGAGGAAGACGCTTCACCAGTACAACGCCATGTCTTCCTTGATCCGCCTTCACACGTGTGTCCCGAACCGCTTCACTGTGAATTCCTCAACTCCCTCAACCTGTCACGGATACGCGCGGCTTCCTCGTACCGCTCGTTCTCTATGGCCTTCTTGAGCTCCTCCTCGAGACGCGAGACCTCGAGCTGCCTGGGATCCGGCGCCTGTTCCTCCTCTTCCCCCACGATCTGGACCGAGATCGCCGTCTCCTGCACCACGAAATCCGCGACGTAGACCGGGCAATGCATCCTCACCGCCAGAGCGAGGGCGTCGGAAGGCCGGGAGTCGATGACAAGGGTTTTCCCTTCATGGGAGAGGACGAGACGCGCATAGAATGTCGCCTCCCTGAGGTCACAGATCTCCACCTTGAGAAGCTCCACTCCCAGCTCCCTGAAGAGGTTGAGTATGAGATCATGGGTGAGCGGACGGGGCATCGGCACGTTTCCGAGGCCGATGAGGATGGACTGGGCCTCGAGCTGCCCTATGAAGATGGGGACCACCTTTTCCGAGCCCTTGGGGCGAACAAGGACCGCATTCCCTCCCTCTGTCCGCGCGACGGTCCAGACCTCCGCTTCGAGAAACTTCACTTCGTTCATCACTTCAATAATACTATCCTTGTCCCTGCTTTTCAAACCTCACACACAGACCCTGTTCCTTCCCTTCTCCTTTGCCATATAGAGGGCCTTGTCGGCACGCTCTATGAAATCCTCGGGAGTGGCGTCCCGTCGGGGATCGTACTGCGCCACGCCGAGCGAGATGGTGATATGCATGACGGCGCCACCATAAGGGATCTCGAGGTGTTCCACCGCGATCCGGATCCGGTCGGCGATGCCCACCGCCGCCTCGAGCGGCGTATGGGGAAGGAGCACCGCGAACTCCTCGCCTCCGTATCTGGCCGCGATGTCGTTTTTCCTCGTATGAAAATGGATCACACGGGCGATCTCCTGGAGTACCTTGTCCCCGGCGAGATGGCCGTACGTATCGTTGAGTCGCTTGAAGTGATCGAGGTCGGCCATGATGAGGGAGAGCGGAGTCTGTTCGCGTTCCACCACCAGCATGAGATCCGCGAGCATGGAATCGAAGTAGTTCCTCAGCTTGAGATGAGTGAGGAAATCGGTGACCGCCATTTCGTAAAGAAAGGCATTGTGAAGTGCGATACTCGCGATACCCGCCAGATCCATGAGGTATCGCTTCTCGTACTGGCTGATGGGTTCCCCGTCGATCCTGTCTCCCAGGATGAGGATCCCATAGAGCACCCCTTTGGCCACGAGGGGAACCACCAGATCGATGGAGAGGGAATAGAACGGCAACCGTTCCATCTCCTCCCTGGAGATCACCCTGCCCATCTCTTCAAGGGTGAGAGGCTGTGAGGTCTTCTCGAGAAGAGAGATGATCGGATGTTCTCCGGGAATCCGGTACTCCACGTCATGGACGAGATCGAAACCGAAGTAGTTCCTGTGAAGGACGAAGTCGTGCTCACCCACTCCCCGCCTCACGAAGATGCCCACTTTCACCACCCTGAGCTGCCCCATACAGACATAGAGGATGCTGTCGATGAGCGTTTCCAGTTCGAGGTTGGTGTTGAGACCTTTGCTTATCTCGATGAGTTGTCTGAGATCAAACAGCTGCTTCTGATACAGCGCGAGCTGCTCTTTCGTGAGTTCAGAGTCTTCCATGGATGGTACGGGCTCCCCTCCCTCAAGGGACTACTCATTGCACTATTGTACAACCAGCCCCGGGATATTACAAGAGAAAATGCCCATCCCTTTCTCCGGCTAGAAATCATCGAGTCCGGAGAAATCAAGTGTTGCGAAATAATCGTCGACCGTCTCGGCCCTCCGGATGCACACCGCCGATCCATCCTCTCTCAGGAGAATCTCGGCGGAGCGGAGCTTCCCGTTGTAATTGAAACCCATGGCATGGCCATGGGCACCCGTATCATGGATGACGATGATGTCTCCAGGCTCGATCGGAGGGAGCGCTCTGTCGATGGCGAACTTGTCGATGTTCTCGCAAAGACTTCCCACCACGTCGTAGACTTCCGAAGGCGGAACGTCTTCCTTTCCGAGGACCGTGATGTGGTGGTAGGCGCCGTACATCCCCGGTCTCATGAGGTTCGCCATGCACGCATCCACACCGATGAAGCGCTTGTAGGTATGCTTCCTGTGGATCGCACGCGTGATCAGAAACCCATGGGGACCCGTCACCATCCTCCCGTTCTCCATCACGATTTGTGCAGGGTAGAGACCTCTCCGCACGATCATCTCGTCATAGGCGGCCTTGATCCTCCGAGAAAGCTCGTAGAGATCCACCGCTTCCTGATCCGGTCTGTAGGGTATACCGATCCCCCCCCCGAGGTTGATGAACTCTATATCGACTCCCACCTCCTCCTTCACCTCGGCGACGAGGGAGAAGAGGAGCCGTGCCGTGTCCTCGAAATAGTCCACATTGAGCTCGTTCGACACCACCATGGTATGGAGCCCGAACCGTTTCGCCCCCTTCTCCTTGAGGAGGCGATATCCCTCTATGATCTGCTCCCGCGTGAACCCGTACTTGGATTCCTCGGGATGACCGATGATGGCATTCCCCTTCTTGAGCGGCCCCGGGTTGTAACGCATGCATATGAATTCGGGTATTCCCACATGCGCTTCGAGATAGGGGATGTGGGTGATATCGTCGAGATTGATACGGGCCCCCAACTCCCAGGCCTTTTGGTACTCCCAATACGGCGTATTGTTCGAAGTGAACATGATCTCCTCGCCCGAGAGCCCCACCTTTTCAGCGAGGACCAGTTCGGGAAGAGAACTGCAATCCGCACCCATCCCCTCCTCCTTGAGGATCTTGAGTATATAGGGGTTGGGAAGGGCTTTCACCGCAAAAAAGTTCTTGAATCCGCCGGGAACCCAATCGAAGGCCTCGTAGAGCCTTCGCGCCGTCTCCCTGATACCCCTTTCGTCGTAAAGATGAAAGGGAGTAGGGAACTCCTCTATCAGCCGTTCCATCTGGTCCTTCGAAAAAGGGAGCACTCTCTGCATGGCCTTCCTCCGATCCCTCAGTTGAAGAGCGAGACATCCTTTCCTGTATAGTAACGAAGGACGGTCTCGAAGGCTAGCCGTTGTCCCTCCAGGAAGGCCCGCTCCTCCTGGGACGAGGATCGTTCGTGCTCGAGGAGGAGGCGGATGATCTCCACCTCGAGAAAGGAGGAGAGGCTCTTCTTGCTTCCCAGGAGAGGTCTCGCCGGGACTCCTCCCGGCTCAGGATGTTCGTCGCCTCCCTCCTCCTGGAAGAAGACCAGACATCCAAGAGCCTCATCCCTGTCGCTGTAAAAGGGAGCAATGTCGAGGATCACAGAGATCCTCCGTGCATCCTCTCGGAGCAATACCGCACGAGTCCTATGGCGGGTCTTCGACTCGATGATCTCCTTGAAGGGGGGTTCATGGAGGATGTCCTCTGTCTCCTCGAACAGGGGGACCGCCTTGCTGAAAGGAAGACCCTGGATCCTTTTCGCCTGGCTGAGGAGGAAACCCTCCGCCCCTGAACTCACATATCGGATCCTTCGCTCCACATCCACGACCACGAACGGCACGTGCAGATTCTGAAGGAGTGCCTTCATCCACACCCGCGTCTCAAAGAGCTCTCTGTCCTTCTTGTACTTCGAGAGGGCCATCCTCACCGCCACCTTCAACTGATGGGGATGAAAGGGTTTGAGTATATAGGCATAGGGAAAGGTCTCTTCTGCACGCATGAGGAGGCCCGGCTCGGAATACGCCGTCAGATAGATGACGGGGACGAACCGCTCCTCCTGGAGTCTCCGAGCCACTTCGATCCCGTCGATCCCTGCCCCAAGGTTGATATCCATGATCAGGATATCGGGAAGCACCTGTTTCGCGAGCCGGACCGCCTCCTCCCCCGAATAGGCGGTATGGACACCGGAGATACCGAGCCTCTCGAGCTCCTCTCTCACCTGAAGGGCGATGACCGCCTCGTCCTCCACAACGAGAATCGTCACACCTTCCATCCGATATGTACTATACCCGAAACTTCGACAGATCGCAACAACACTCTTACCAGGAAAACCGCGTGCCGAACCAGAAATAGTGGTTCGTCGCCTCCTGACCCTCTTCCAAATCCACGTTCCAGATATACTCATACGTGTAGCCGCCTTCCAGCTCCAGCACGCCGTGGAAGGCCGGAACCTCATAGGAAAGCTGCTGTGTGATCTGGAGGGTCTTCTCGATCACCTCCTGTGTGAGGAAGCGGGTGGGTTGTGCATCGAACGTGGGATATCCGTCCTCGGTGTACCCGTCATCGAAGATACTCCCATCCCCCGGCTCCACGTTCTCATAACCTTCGGAGGCGTTCCCATGGCGGATGAAACGCAGGGAAGGGATCCATCGAAGGGAAGACACAGGGGTAAGAACCGCCTTGACCTGGATTCGATCAGAATTGGGAGGGAGAGCGGGCCCGAGGTTCACCCCATCGTGCGTGTAGTTGAGGTAATTCACATCGGAATCCCTATGGGTGTACATATAGGGGGTGATGAGAAGATAGTCGAGCGAGATCCCTGCGAGGAAGGGGGTGAAGGCGCTCCACCGGAGACCGGCCCGTAGGGAGGCCTTATAGAGGGTGTTGAAGTTGAATTCCACGAGATCGTAGAACTCCGCATCGTCCACGTACACCTCGAGGGCCGCCTTTATCCCGTGCGGCAGCCTGGCCGCCAGGGAAAGACCGAAGAGCGAATTGTCGGGAGCCCCGGCGTAGATCTGCTGATAGGTGAGCTGCGAGAGAGGAAGGAAGTAGTAGAGATCGAACTCAGGACCCCATATCACCGTCTCCCATATCCCGAACGAGAGCCACGGGAAGATCGGAATGGAGAGGCCCTGGAGACGAAGATGTTTCCCCCTGTAGCTCCCGGCCCCCTCGTTGTCGGTCGCGACGAGCTCCATGTAGAGCCATGTATAGGTGAACCAGGGAGTCCTCCACACGAGATCGAAGCGTGGCGCGTGGGGAGCGTCCTGGGAGATCACGATCCCCTCCTCGTCCCACACCCCGTAGCTACTCCTCATGAGCCCCGCCTGAAAGAAGAGATCGGACGATCCCAAGGTGACCGCCGAATGGATACTCTGTTTCACGTAGTACGTCCTCTCCCCGATCTCGAAGTCCGAGGAGTCCGCCACCAGATCCATCTGCAGAGTCTCGTACGAGGAGAGTGCCATCCCTTCCATGAGGAGATCTCTCCTGGGGGGGCGGGCAAGAGCGAGCGAGGCTCCTTCCTGCTTGTCCACCAGATAGAGGCCCCAATCGGCGAGGATCTCGACCCCGGAGGCGGGGTACATCCGGGCATCGATTCCTCCTCCTCCGATCCCGAAGAATTCCCCGGATGCATTCATGCGGAGATCGATCCGACCGGAGCCCTCTATGGAGGTTTCCGTGCCGACCTGGTCGAGGTACTGGAGTGCCCGCTCCCTTACGAGCCCGGTACTCCGATCCACCACCCGGGAAAGCAGTTCGCGGAGCACGGTTTCGGGATAGGGTTTGAGGGGAGGAAGGTGATCCACATACCCCGCTCCCTCGCACAGGGCGAGAAAGGTGTAGATTTCGTCAGCAGGATCGAGGCCCGGGGATGCCGAACCGAGGAATCCCACACCAACCAGGAGCCACACCATCGTCCAGCGTCGTCTCATGGAGAATCCTCCTCCCACAGCCTATACAAAAAGGGGGATACATGAAAAGCCAGGGCCTTCACCCTCTCCTTCCAGAGGACTCCGTACCACCGCACCGCATCGTCTGTCGGGGGCACTGAAGAAAGTTCGAGTCCGATCTCCACCTCCTTGCCCAGAACCCTCTCAAACACGAGGAGCGTCCTCCAGGCGTGATACCAGTCGGTCACGATGAGGATCTTTGAAAGACCTCTCTCCGAGAGGAAGGACTTGGTGATCCTCGCGTCCTCATAGGTAGAGGCAGAACCCTCAGCTCCTATCACGATCGAGAAAGGAGGATTCGAGGCGGAGACATCCTCTAGATATTCGCGATTGTCTTCCAGAAGTACGCAGGGAATGAAGACCAGGGGGATCCCCTCTTTTTCGGCGATCTCGACCCCCTTCTTGAACCTCCGTATGATCTCTCCCTCGAGCGCCACCACCACCTGAGGGGCTTCTACCCTGGCCGACACCGCGAAATCTTCGAGACGGAGAGGCATCCTCAGAGCAAAGGGGATGAGCACGAACCCTACATACAGGAGCAGACCCAGGAAGGGAACCTCACACATCGGCCCCCTTCCGCAGGAGGCCGATGCGCACGCCTCCATACTCACATTCCGACTGCGCGCCGTATCTCCTCCACCTTGTCCACCCGTTCCCAAGGGAACTCCTCCCTTCCAAAGTGCCCGTACACCGCCGTGGCCCTGTAGAGAGGGCGCTGGAGATCGAGAGTTCGGATGATCCCTTCGGGAGAGAGGTCGAAGACCCCGTCTATCGCCTCCTCGAGAGCCCTATCGGAGACCTCCCCGGTTCCGAAGGTATCCACCATGATGGAGACCGGACGGGGGACTCCTATGGCATAGGAGACCTGGATCTCGCATCGTTTCGCGAGTCCCGCCGCCACGATGTTCTTCGCTATATAGCGGGCCATATAGGCGGCCGAACGATCCACCTTGGTGGGATCCTTTCCTGAAAAGGCTCCCCCACCGTGGCGGGCCATCCCTCCGTACGTGTCCACCATGAGCTTCCTTCCGGTGAGGCCCGTGTCTCCGTGGGGACCTCCTATGACGAAACGCCCCGTGGGATTGATGTAGTAGACCGTCGACTCATCGAGAAGTCCCGTGGGTTCGAGCACCGGCCTGATGACCTGATCGATGAGGACCGTTCTGATCTCTTCGTATTCCAATCCGTCGTCGTGCTGATGGGAGAGCACCACGGCGGTGATTCGCTTCGGGGTCCATCCCTCGTATTCCACCGTGACCTGGCTCTTGGCATCCGGCCGCAGCCATGGGATCACCCCCTCTTTACGCAGTCTCGCCGCATGCTGGAGGAGTCTGTGTGCGCACATGATGGGCATGGGCATGAGTTCCGGTGTCTCGTCGCAGGCGAATCCGAACATCATCCCCTGGTCCCCAGCCCCTCGTTCCTTGAACAGGCCGATCCCCTCCAGCACACCCTGAGCGATATCGGGACTCTGCTTCTGCAGCACATTCACCACACTCATACTCCTGTAGTCGAGCCCGTATTCCGCCCTGTCGTACCCTATCTCCTTCACCACTTCACGCACGAGCTCCTGCACGTCGATGCGCGCCTGGGAGGCGATCTCCCCACCCACGAGCACCATTCCGGTGGTGGTGAAGACCTCGCAGGCCACCCTGGATTCGGGATCCTGGGCGAGACATGCGTCGAGCACGGCATCACTCACCTGATCTGCGATCTTGTCCGGATGCCCTTCGCTCACCGATTCCGAACTGAAAAGATATCGCCTCAGACTCATGACCTCTCCCTTTCTGGTTTTCATCGCTAGTACCGATAGTGCTCCGGCTTGTAGGGCCCGTCCTCGGGTACTCCGATGTAGGCCGCCTGCTCCGGAGTGAGCCTGGTGAGTTTCACCCCCAGCTTCTCCAGATGAAGCCGAGCCACTTCTTCGTCCAGTTTCTTCGGAAGACGATACACCCTTCGCTCGTACCGCCGCCGGTTCCGCCAGAGATCCATCTGGGCGAGGACCTGGTTGGTAAACGAAGCTGACATCACGAAGGCCGGATGTCCGGTCGCACATCCGAGGTTCACCAGCCTCCCATCGGCGAGGACATAGATGGAATGGCCATCCGGGAAGGTATAGCGATCCACCTGAGGCTTCACCGCGGTTCTCACGATATCGGAAGCGGCCTTGAGGCCCGCCACATCGATCTCTGCATCGAAGTGTCCGATGTTGCACACGATCGCCTGATCCTTCATCCTCGCCATGTGATCCACCGTGATCACGTGCACGTTCCCGGTGGCGGTCACATAGATATCAGCGATACCGAGGGTGTCCTCCACCGTCGTCACCTGATATCCCTCCATCGCCGCTTGGAGGGCACAGATGGGATCCACTTCGGTCACGATCACCCTCGCGCCGAAGGCCTTGAGGCTCTGGGCACACCCCTTCCCCACATCGCCATAACCACATACCACGGCCACCTTGCCTGCGATCATCACATCCGTGGCCCTCTTTATCCCGTCGATGAGGGATTCCCGGCATCCATAGATATTGTCGAATTTGCTCTTGGTGACCGAATCGTTCACATTGATAGCGGGGACCAATAGTCTGCCCTGTTCCTGCAACATGTAGAGTCTGTGAACACCGGTGGTCGTCTCCTCTGAGACACCCTTCCACCGCTCCACCACTTTATGCCAGTGGTGCGGATCCTCCTGATACACCCGCCTGAGGAGTGCCTTCAAGGCCCGTTCGTCCTCCGACTGCGAGGGCTCATCCACCCACCTCGACCCCTCCTCCAGCTCGTATCCCTTGTGGATCATGAGGGTCGCATCCCCCCCGTCATCCACCACGAGATCGGGCCCTCCCCCGTCCGGAAAGGTGAGCGCGTTGAGGGTGCACTCCCAATACTCCTCGAGGGTCTCCCCCTTCCATGCATACACGGGGATCCCTGCCTTCGCCACAGCAGCCGCTGCATGATCCTGCGTGGAGTAGATGTTGCAGCTCGCCCAGCGTACTTCCGCCCCCAGGAGACGAAGCGTCTCGATGAGTACGGCGGTCTCCACGGTCATGTGGAGTGATCCGGAAATCCTGGCTCCAGCGAGAGGCTTGGCGTCCCCGTACTTCTCCCTGAGCGCCATGAGCCCAGGCATCTCCTTCTCCGCCATCTCTATGGCGGCCCTTCCCGCCTCCGCGAGTCCTATCTCCTTCACCCGGTAGGGATCATGGGTTCCTATCATCGTTTCCCCCTGAAAAGTATTCGTCCCACACCTTCATAGACGAAACCCGTCTTCCTGGCCCGTTCAGGATCGAGCACGTTCCTCGTGTCGAGGATCTTCCTCTCTCTCATGAGCTCCGCGACCCGCTCGAGGTCGAGATTGCGGTACTCATTCCACTCGGTGCAGATAAGGACTAGATCGGCCCCACGTGCGGCCTCATACTCGTTCTCCGCGTACTCGATGGAAGGCACGAGGCGCCTGAAGTTCTCCATGGCGAGGGGATCGTGCGCACACACCACCGCCCCTTCCTCGAGCATGGCCCGGATGATAGGATACGCCGGTGTCTCACGTACATCATCGGTTTCGGCCTTGAAGGCGAGTCCCAGCACGGCGATGCGACGACCTTCGAGGGAGCCTCCCAGGAGTCGCTTCGCCTTCTCGACCATCCTCACCCTCTGGGCCTCGTTCGCTCGGATCACCTCCCTCACGAGCGAGAGGTCCACCCCGTACCGCTCTCCGATCTTCACCAGGGCCTTCGTGTCCTTCGGGAAGCAGCTGCCTCCGAATCCCGGTCCCGGATGGAGGAATTTCGGACTGATCCTCCCGTCCATCCCCATCGCTTTGGCGATCACATGGACATCGGCTCCCACTTCCTCCGCGAGATTGGCTACCTGGTTGATAAACGAGATCTTGGTGGCGAGGAAGGCGTTCGCCGCATACTTGATGAGCTCCGCAGTCTCCCAGGAACACCACACGAAGGGCGTCTCTATGAGGTAGAGCGGGCGGTAGATCTCGTGCATGACCTCCTTCACCCGCTCGTTCTCGTACCCTATCACCACCCTGTTCGGATGGAAGAAGTCCTGAATGGCCTTTCCCTCCCTGAGGAACTCGGGATTCGAGACCACATCGAAGAGCCGGGGATCGACCATCCGTGAGAGCTCTTCATGGATCCATCGGTTCGTTCCCACGGGCACCGTGGACTTCGTCACCACCACCAGATAGTGGTCTATCAGGGGGGCCAGTTCCTCGAGGACCGCCTCTATCTGGGAGAGATCCGCTTCCCCGTTCTCCTTTTCAGGAGTTCCCACGGCAAGGAAGACCACTTCCGCATCCCGGAGGGCCTCCTTCATGCTGGTGGTGAACGAGAGCCGCCCCGCGGCGAGATTCTCCCTCAGATAGTACTCGAGTCCCGCCTCATAGATCACCGGATCCCCTGCGGAAAGCCGGGCGACCTTCTCGCGGTCGATATCCACCCCCACTACGTGGTTGCCGAAATCGGCGAGCCCCACACACGTGGTGAGACCCACATACCCGGTCCCCACCACCGCTATCTTCATAGGCATGAGCACTCCTTTCGATGAGAGGCGAGCGTGCGGAGCTCACTCCTCCTCTTCCACATACTTTCGATAGTCATCCGCGGAGAGGAGTTCCTCCAGTTCAGCCGGATCGGTGGGCTGGAGCTTCACGAGCCACCCCTCCTCGAAAGGCGACGTATTGAGGAGATCCGGTCTCTCCTTGAGGGTCTCGTTGATCTCCACGATCTTTCCCGAGACCGGCATGTGCACATCGCTCGTCGTCTTCACGGATTCCACCACCCCGAAGGCCTCACCCCTCTTTTTCACCACACCTACCTCGGGAAGCTGGACGAAAACCACATCCCCAAGGCTGTCCTGGGCATAGTCGGAGATACCGCACACCACCACATCCCCTTCACGCCGGGCCCACTCATGGGTGCTCGCATATCGCACGTCGTCTCTGAATTCCATACCCGCCCTCCTTCAGCGTTTTTGGTCAGTATAGTACACTCTCACCTGTTTGATGAGCCCCTCTCCCTCACTCTTCGTCGCCACACCTGGAATGCCGCTTATGGTGGTGTGGATGAGCCTCCTCTCGAAGGGATTCATCGGCTCGAGCAACACGGATCGCTTCGTCCTCTTCACCTTGTATCCTACCCTCTTGGCGAGCTGGACGAGCTGTTCCTGGCGACGTTCCCTGTAGTTCTCGGCGTCCAACACCACCCTCACTGAACTCCCCCCGTCACGGGAGGCGATCACATTGGCCAGCACCTGGAGGGCATCGAGGTTCTTGCCCTTCTTTCCGATGAGAATGTGCGAATACTCCGATTCGAGTACCAGGACGAGCTTTTCTTCCGAGCGCTCCTTCACCTTCACCCTCGAAGGGAAGCCCATCCGCTCGGTGATCCCTTCCAGAAACGCCACCAGGTGCCGTTCGAGTCCGACCTGCGGAGCCCCGCCACGCCTCTCTTTCCTGCTCGCATCGCTTCCATCCGGCACGTGAACTCTGATCACCACCCTTCCAGGTCGGAAGAGCCTGGGTTTCTGCTCCTCCACGATCTCCACGTCGAACTCCTCTCTCACAAGCCCCAGGCTCTCTATCGCCCGCTGCAGGGCCTCCTGCTCGGTTCTGCCTTCAAATTCCTGTACCATATGAGATCTCCTTAGTCTGAGGTTTTTCGCTTCATCACTCTGTTGATGTAGAGCTGTTGGGCTATGGTAAAGATATTCATGGCCACCCAGTAGACGAGAAGCCCCGCGGGCGCATTGTACAGGATAAAGAGGAACACCACCGGGAGGACATACATGAAGACTTGGTTCTGTGACGATGAGGAGGCGCCTTGCGTGATCTTCGTGGAGATGATCTGGGTGACCACAAGGATGAGCGGAAGGAGCCGGATATCGGTCCATCCCAGGAGAGGAAGCGGAGTATCGAAGTGGAATACGCTCTCCGGTACCGAAAGGTCATCGATCCATCCCGGGATGAACGTCGCCCCCCGAAGGTCGAAATGGGAGCTGAAGAGACCGTACATGGCGAAAAAGATGGGTATCTGGAGGAGGAGAGGGAGACACCCGCCCAGGGGATTCACCCCTTCCTTCTGATAGAGGAGCGCGAGCTCCTGGTTCATCCGCTGGGGATCATCCTTGTAGCGGTTTCTGACTTCCTCCATCTTCGGCGCGAGCTGCTGCATCTTACTCGCCGACTCATACGACTTGTGGGTGAGGGGAAAGAGGAGGATCTTCACAAAGAGCGTGAGAAGGATGATGGCCACCCCATAGTTCGGGATGATCCGGAAGAAAATCTGCAGGAAGAACTTGAGGATCCCTTCGAGCCATCCCAGAAGAGAGGTGTCGACCACCTTCTCGAGATGGAGTTCTGAGAGACCGGCGCTGTTCTCGTTCTTCTTGTTGTATTTCGAGAGTTCCCCGCTGATCTTTGGCCCCACGTAGAAACGATACAGATCGGTGATCCGTGCGCTCCTCGCCGCCGGTCTGTAGAGGTAGACGGTCGATCCCAGTGGGAGATCACCCTCGACTACGGTGGAAAAGGCCACATCATACTGCGGCAAGAGAGGAATCGCGATGAGGGTGAAGTACTTCCCCGAGATGGCGACCCATGTGGGATCACCCTCCTCGAGTTCGGAGATCTTCCCGGGATCGAGACGGACCTCCTTCCTCTTGCCGTTGAGGAAATAGAAGAACTTCCTGTACTCGCCGTAACGATCGAGGGCGGCGAACGGAGGACCTATCTGGGGACCGGTGTCAAGCGTGTACATGACGCCCTCGAAGTTCAGAGGAAGGGAGCTGTTCTCGGAGTTGACGAGTTCCACTTCGAGGTCGAAGAGATACTCCTCGGGATAGAACCGATACCTCTTCGTCACCCTGAACGGAGGAAGCCCGCTGAGCCGGACATCCTGAAAAAACTCGACCGTCCGTTCGTCCGGCCTCCTCACCTGGAACGGCACGTCGAGGAGGAGATCCCCTTTCCCTATCGAGAGGGAAAAGGCGTTCCGCCCCCCTTCGGGGCGATAGACCATCTCGACACTTTCCTCCCCATCCCTGTGGGTGAGGAGTTTGAGAGACCGTACCGTCCCCCCTCTGGACGAAAACACCACCTCCATGAGCGGGGAGCGGTAGACCACCTCGCGATCCTCCGCGGGGAGGAGCGCCTCCACGGAAAGACCGGAAGGAAGTCCCTCCGAGAGGAGAGACGACCCTTCCTGTGAGGAGGTCGCCTGAGGTGTGGGCGTCTCTGAAAGGACTTCCTCTTCCACAGGGGCGGGGACCTGAGGAACCTGCGACATGAAAAGCATCTGATTGATCACTGCACTTACAATGATCACCACGGCGGAAAGGATCACTGCGATCACCACATTTCGTTCCATACTCGATATACTCCTCTCTTAGGGCACTGGATCGTATCCACCAGGATGGAAAGGATGACACTTGCTTATACGCTTTATCCCCAGAGACAGTCCCTTCACCAGGCCATACTTCTCGAGCGCCTGGATGGTATAGTGTGAACACGTGGGATAGAACCTGCAACGGGAAGGAAATGCAGGGGAGACAAACCGTTGGTAGAGTCTGATGACGAGGACGAGAAGCTTCCTAGGAAATGCGATCCATCTCACCCACCAGCTCTGCCGCTTTGAGAAGGGAGCGGAACTGCTCCATCCGTGCTTCATATGAATAGTCTCCGGGAAAGAGAATGAGCGCCAGATCATATCCGGGAGGTAGAAGGTCCTTCTGGAGGCGAACGCACTCCCTCGCCACACGCTTGAGACGATTACGTTCCACCTTACTTTTTATGCTCCTGGGGACCACAAACAGGATCCTAGAGTAGTCACGTCCATTCTCGATGAACGTGAGACCCGCACCCTTTACTCTAACCTTCCGTCCCTCAAGAAACAGGCGCTGAATATCCTTGGGCCTTGCAAGGCGCTCTTTCTTAGTAAGGCTTCTTTTCATCTGAGACGGTGAGTTTCTTTCTTCCTTTTGCCCTTCTCCTCTTCAGGACGAGACGTCCACCCTTCGTCTTCATGCGGGCACGGAAACCGAACTTCCTCACTCTCTTCACCCTGCTGGGCTGATACGTCCTCTTCATAAAGGTATATCCTCCACTCCAAATGGAAATATCATTCGATCTGGTCGTTCAAGTATAAAAACACGAAGAGATCACGTCAAGGCGCGGCGGGAGAGGGCTCTGTCAAGGAGGAGTGTTGAAATTGAGCTGGAGCTGATAAGGGGTGCGTCTCCCACACTGCGAGTGTATCTGCATACCCACCACGTAGAGGCCTACCGCCTCATCCGCATGGGCACGGCTCATATACCCAGGATACCTCCGCAGAAAGCTTCTCATGTGCCGAAAGAGGTTCTCCACAAGGGCGTTCGTCCTCACCTTCTCCTTCCACTCATAGGGCAGCTCCAGATAGGAGAACAGTCGGTCCTTCCGCCACAGGAGTGCGGCACTCATCCGCGGCGCACGGGCTCCCCACTCCTTCCAGAACCCCTCAAGGGCCTTCTCCGCCTCCTCCTTCTCTCGTGCCGCCAAAAGCTTCCGGTAGGCATCCCGAAATGCCCGCCGCATCTCCTGTACGTGCCTCTTCTCCTTACCTCTCAGTTCATTGAGGAGCGTCCGCTCAAGGGTCCGCTCAAGGTGCCAGAGGCATACCTGCTTCTTCGCCTCAGGATACACCGTCTCCACGGCCTGCCAGATCCCCTCAGCCTCATCGGCCACCACCAGCTCCACCTCATGAAGCCCCCGCTCATAGAGCCTGGTAAGCAGTCGCTCGTAGCTCGCTCGCTCCTCCCGCTCCGCAACGACCCAGTCGAGTAGCTCATGAGACCCGTCCTCCTTCACCCCCACGGCACTCAAGATCACCAGCCCCCTTCTCCCTTTTCCCCTCAGCTTTCCCCACACCCCATCCAGCACGAGCGCCTTCACCCCACTAAGCGGCCGCCTCCGCCACCGCTCCTTCTCCTCACGAAGACGCTTTATGATCCGTAAGATCGTCTGAGGGTGGGCCTCGCCTATCCCTAACTCCCGTAACAGGATGGCATATCTCCGCGCGCTCATCCCTCCCACATACCCAAGGAGGAGCTGCTCGGTGAGGGCCACGAGCCTCTGCTCATAGGCGACCAGCTTCACCTCCTTCCCCCCGCCGGTGCGGATCCGGGGCACGCGTACCTCCTCGATCGGCCCCCATGGGGTCTGCACACTCTTCCACTTCCTGTAGCCGTACCGGTAGTACGGTGGCTTCTCAGCCTCCCCTCGTGCATATCGCGGTCGTCCCACTGCCTCCTCTCTCAGTGTCTCAAGGAGGTGCTCCAGGTACGTCTTGTAGGTGTGGCGCACTTCCTCCCGGAGTTGGGCCTCCACTTGCTTCATGAGGCCAGAGAGGGTATACTGTGTCTCAGTCAGTGCGCGTGTCTTGCCGCGCTTCATGGGGTATCTCCTCCTTGAAATAAAGGATTAGTGTGGTGGGAGATACCCCTTATCTTTTTTTCCCGCGTTTTTCAACACTCGATGTTACAGGCCCCGGGAGAGGGTCTTTCTCAATCGCTCGAGGGCCTCCCTCAGATGAGGGTCTTTTATCCGCTCGGTCTCCGTCGCATGGATCTCCTCGACCTCCACCGGTTCCGTCCCCTCGGAGGACTGCGTACGAACCTGGTCCTGTGAGGACCGAGGGGTCATCGTGGGCTCCACCCGAAACTCGAGGCGGCGTATCCCCAGCGAGGGGAAGTCTTTCTGTAATCGAGAGAGTATATACCTCTCTTTGAAGTGTACTTCGGCGAGCCATGCCGGGTGATCGACGACGACTTTCACGACACCTTTCTCTACGTCCTCGATCCTGCAGTGGTACGCGAGACGTTCCCCGAGGATCCGTCTCCACATGTGAAAGAAACGAAGATACATTTCACCCTGCTCGGGGGCGATATGGGAGAGAAGAGCGCGCACGAGTTCACTGGCTCGTTTCATCCGGAACGATCCGTCCTTCGACTACATGATACACCAGACTCCTTCCTCCTCCAAGTACCTGGAGGATGGGCTCTTCCGGAAGGAATGTGAAGAAACTCTGTCTCCCATGAGGAATCATCTCTACGACCCGTCTTCGCTTCAAAGGATCGAGCTCGAGGAGCACATCATCGAAGAGAAGGATGGGGGTCTTGCCCGTACTCTCCCGCACATATGTGGTCTGCGCCACCCTGAGCAAAAGGGAGAGCAGACGTATCTCTCCTGTGGAAGCATAGTCGGGGACGGGATGTCCGTTCATGGTAAAGACGAGCCTGTCCCTGTGGGGACCGCGTCGCGTGAACCCCACCATCAGATCCTGCGTGCGCTCACTCCTGAGGATCCGCATCAACTCCTCTTTTCCGTCTCCCTTCAGTGAAGCACGGTACGAGACATCGAACACGTTCCCTGAGAATCCGAACTCCTCGCACGTACTCCGAAGGATCGAAGAAAAGGCATCCATCATTCGCTCGCGTTTTACCGTGATCTGATGAGCGATGTCGGCAAGTTGGTCGTCGTACACATCCAAAAGATCCTCCCGGGCTTCCTTGAGGGCCTCGTTCCGAGAGGTGAGTATCCTGTTGTACGTCCTGAGAGAGTCGAGAAAGAGAGGATCCACCAGGGTGAGGATCTGGTTCATGAACTGCCTATGGAGGAGCGGCGACCCTACCACGAACTGGATGTCGTCGTGCGCGAATACGATACATGGAGAAATGGAAAACAGTTCCTTCCTGTTCGCTATCTTCTTCTCGTTGAGGAATATCTCCTTGGAGGTGGGACCTATCTCCACGAGTATGGGTAGTATGTATCCTTCCTCGGTTCTGAATTCTCCATGGACCCTGCAGGAGCTCCGTCCCCTCCTTATCAGGAAGGTATTCTGTCGTGTACGGAACGAAACACCATAGCAGAGAAGGTAGACGAGTTCGAGAATGTTCGTCTTTCCCTGACCGTTCTCGCCGACAAACACGACCACAGGGGCTCCCACGTCGATCGTCCCCGTGACGATATTGCGGAACCCCTCCGAACCGATGGTGAGGAACATATCCTCAATCGAGCTGCATAGGCATGACGATGTGGAAGAACTCCCTCTCCGGCACCGGCCGGACCGTGATGGCTCGACTCGGCTCGGTAAAGGCGATCTCGACCTGCTCCTCTGTCATGACCTTGAGCGGTTCGAGAAGGTAGAGGTAGTTGACGGCGATGGTGACCTCTTCGTCGGCATACTGCGCGGGGATCTCTTCCTGTGCCACCCCGAGATCGGTCTCCTCGGAACTCACCACGAGCACCCCCTCTTTCACCGTGAGGAAAACCCTCCGTGACTTCTGTTCGACGAGGAGGGACACCCGTCTCAATGCCTCGAGGAACTCCTCTCTCTGGAGCGTAAAGGAGTGCGCCTGCTGTTCAGGTATGACCCGCCTGTAGGCGGGGAAATTTCCCTCTATGAGGTTACTCGAGAGGTAGACATCCCCGTATCTGAGGAATACATGTTTCTCTCCGATCGCGACGTCGACCATACCCTCACCGGGGAGGAGTTTCCTCGCAAGATGGAGGATCTTCGGCGGGATGATCACTCCGTTGAAATCCGGAACGCCACCATCCACCCCTTTTTCGATATAGGCGAGTCTCCGTCCATCGGTAGCCACCATTGTGAGCCCTTTCTCTCCCTTCTCAACGAACACCCCGTTCATGAAGTAGCGCGTCTCATCATCCGACACGGCGAAGACCGTATGGGATATCATTTCGAGTAGATCGCTCTGAGGTATGGAGAAGTACGAATCTCCGTGGAGAGGCATCTCGGGATACTTGTCGGGGGAGATGGTCTTCAATGTGAAATTGATCTTCTTGAAAACGGTTCTTATGTGGAGGGAATCGTGTTCATCGAGCTCGAACTCGACCGCTCCGGAGGGGAGTGACCTCAGGATACCGAGTAGTTTGTCACAGAAGACCGTGGTGGCACCTTCCCTCGAGACCTCCACAGGGCTGCTCGTCTCGAACCCCACCTTGAGATCCGTGGCCCTGATGGTGAGCCTCGAGTCCTTCGCCACAAGGAGGACATTCGCGAGTATCGACAAGGCATTTTTCGACGCGATGATGTCCTGTGCGAGTGAGATGTCCTTTATGAGTTCATCTCGTTCACAGGTGAATTTCATGACCCTCTCCTTTCTATAAGATATAAATTCTAGTAGTCGTAATAGTAGAGGACGGAGAATTGTGGAAAATGCTGTATCTTTTTATATTGGAATAAAAAACAATTCTCTTGCTCATCTCCCTTTTTCCACCGTCTGTCCGGTTTTCCACACGTCTCGAGATTATATACAGGAATTCCATAAAAATACCACCTCTTATTTCGTACCCTCCTGGACCTCTCTGATGAGCTGGGCGATGATGGTATCGAGAGTCGGATCCGTCCTCATTTTCGATTCTATCTTCTGTATGGCATACATCACGGTGGTGTGATCCCTGCCACCGAAGTATTCTCCTATCTCCGTGGTCGAGTATTCAGTGAGCTCCCTTGCGATGTACATGGCGATCTGACGAGGGAAGACCACCGTCCTGGTCCTCTTCTTGTTTCTGAGGTCGCTCTGTGTGATCCCGAAGTAGTCGGCCACGACCTTCTGTATGAGATCTATCGTGATGTTCGTCTGTTTCGTGGTCGTGAACATGTCCTTGAGCTGTGACTTTGCGATATCGATGGTGATATCTCTGTGTACGAGCTCGGCGTATGCGATGAGCTTGGTGAGTGCGGCTTCGAGATCCCTTACGTTTGTGGTGACGTGTTCGGCGATGAAGGTGATGACCTCGTCGGGGATGTGGACGGTTTTCTGTTCTATCTTTTTTTTGAGAATGGCATACCTGGTCTCGAACGAAGGAGGTTGGAGATCGACATTGAGACCCCGCTCGAACCTGCTCCTGAGGCGATGGCTGATGTTCTTCAGTTCGGAGACCGGGCGGTCACAGGTGAACACCATCTGTTTGTTGGCATCGTAGAGTGCATTGAAGGTGTGGAAGAGTTCCTCCTGGGTTTCGGTCTTGTTCATGAAGAAGTGGATGTCGTCGATGAGGAGCACGTCCACGTTTCGGTACTTCGTCTTGAATTTGTGGGTCTCCTTGTTCTGGATCGAGGCGATGAATTCGTTGGTGAATTCCTCTGCGGTGACGTACACCACCTTGAGGTTATGGAATTCCCCATACACCGAGTTCCCGATGGATTGGAGGAGGTGTGTCTTTCCCAGGCCGACTCCTCCATAGATGAGACACGGGTTGTAGGCCGTTCCGGGATTCTTTGCAATCGCGAGTGCTGCGTTCGCTGCGAATGCGTTGTTCTCACCGATCACGAAATTCTCGAAGGTATAGTCTCGACGGAGCTGGGGATGGGGTGGTCTCTCCTTCGGAATCTCCCGTTGAGGGGAGGAAGAGGAAACAGGTCGTTCCTGCGCGAGGGACCTTTTTTCCACTACGAAATCGAGCAGGAGTTTCCTTCCGAGGAGTTCGTAGAACTTGTCTTCTATGAGCCTCTGATACCGCTGCTTGATCTGATCCCGGACGAAAGAGGAAGGGACCCTGATCCTGAGGGTCTCCTCCGATCCGTCGTAGTAGTCCACCTCGAAAAACCAGAGGCGAAACTCCTGTTCGGTGAGGACGCCCCTCAGGAGATTGAGCGTTTCCTTCCATACGATGCTGTAATCCCAGGCATGTTCCATCACGTATTCCCTCGCATGTTATCCACAAATTTTCCACATCACATACAGGAATGAAACAAACGTAAGTATACCATAAAAACGGCGCTTTGTAGAGATCCAG